>NZ_JBFADG010000003.1:34288-469505 GCF_040641275.1 Streptomyces sp. NPDC021096
CCGACGGCCGCATCGTCGACGAACTGCGCGAGCCCACCGCCGACGCCGTCCTGGACCGCATGAAGCGTTTCGACGCCAAGGGCCGCACGAGCTGATCACCGCCGGATCCGACGACCTCCAGGACTGACGCCGAAACCATGTTCCGTACCGCCCTGCGCAACCTCCTCGCGCACAAGACCCGGCTGATGATGACCGCCCTCGCGGTCCTCCTCGGCACCGCCTTCGTCTCCGGCACCCTGATCTTCAGCGACTCCGTCGGCAGCGCCTTCCGCAACAAGATGGCCAAGAGCCTCGACGACGTGGCCGTCTCCGTGACCGCCGGCGGCGGGCGGCCCAGCACCGACCCCAGTGACCAGCAGGTCCTCGACACCCGTACGGTCGAGAAGGTCCGCGCCCTGCCCGGCGTGGCCTCCGTGCGCCCGTCCGTCGAGGGCGTCGCCATGATCGCCGACAAGCACAACAACCCCACCGGCGGCGACTGGGGCAGCGCCGGCGTCAACTACCTCCCCGGCAAGGACGGCAAGGACGGCCGCTACCCGCTCGTCAAGGGACGGGGGCCCGCCGCCGAGGGCGAGATCGCCCTGGACGAGAAGACGGCGGAGAAGACCGGCACCAAGCTCGGCGGCACCGTACGGATGGCCGTCGACGGTCCCGTCATGACCAAGAAGCTGGTCGGCATCGTCCGTACCGACAACCCGCGCGTGAGTGCCGGCGGCAGCCTCGCGCTGTTCGACACCGCGACCGCGCAGAAGCTCTTCGGCAAGCCCGGCGAGTTCAGCGAACTCGTGGTCACCGCGACGCCCGGCACCGACCAGGACAAGCTGACCGCCGAGGTCCGCAGGGCCCTGCCCGGGAGCTTCGACGCGCAGAGCGGACGGAAGCTGGCGGCCGACCAGTCCAAGATGATCGACGAGCAGACCAGCTCGATCCGCACCACCTTCCTGGTCTTCGCCGGCATCTCCCTCTTCGTCGGCGTCTTCATCATCGCCAACACCTTCACCATGCTGATCGCCCAGCGCAGCCGGGAGATCGCCCTGCTGCGGGCCGTGGGCGCCTCCCGCCGCCAGGTGGTGCGCTCGGTGATGATCGAGGCGGGGCTCCTGGGCCTGATCGCCTCCGTCCTGGGCCTGGGGCTGGGCCTCGGCGTGGCCGTCCTCCTGCCCGCACTGCTCAACGCCACCGGGGCGAACCTGCCCGACGGCGCGCTCGTGATCGAGCCGACGGCCGTGCTGAGCACCCTCGCGGTCGGCGTCGTGGTGACCGTACTGGCCGCGTGGCTGCCCTCCCGCAAGGCCGCGAGGATCGCCCCGGTCGAGGCGCTGGCCTCCGTGGACCAGGCACCCGCGCCGCGCGGCCTCATCGTGCGCAACTCCATCGGCGGCGTGCTCGCCGCGCTGGGCGTCGGCCTCATGCTGTACACGACCACCTTCCGCGACCGCGAGGGCCTGGTCCCGGCCATGGCCGGCTCGGCCCTCGTCCTGACGGGCGCCATCGTGCTGGCCCCGCTGCTCTCCCGCCCGTTCATGAAGCTCTTCGGACGGCTCGCCGTCCGTGTCTCGGGCGTCAGCGGCAAGCTCGCCCGGGAGAACGCCCTGCGCAACCCGCGCCGCACGGCCGCCACCGCCTCCGCGCTGATGATCGGCCTCACCCTGATCACGGGCCTGACCGTGGGCGCGGTCTCGGCGAATGAGGGCATGGGCAAGATGGGCAAGCAGGACCTGACCGCCGACTACCAGGTCAAGTCCTCCAGCTACGGCGGGCTCGCCCCCGAGGTCGGCAGGAAGCTCGCCGGGCAGTCCGGCGTCGCCGCCGCCGTCCCCCTGCGGTCGACCGGCTTCCAGTCGGACGGGCACCCCGCCCTGGCCGTCGGCACCGACCTGTCGTCGCTCGGCAAGGTGACCCGGCTGCGCGTCACCGGCGGCTCGCTCGCCGACGTGCGCGACACCGGCGCCGTCGCCGTGTCCGAGGGGTACGCGAAGCAGCGGAACCTCAAGCTCGGCTCCACGCTGCCCATGGAGTTCTACGACGGCAAGCGGGCCAGGCCCCAGGTCGTCGCCGTCCTCGCCGACAACGACGTGCTCGGCGACGTGCTCACCGCCCCCGCCCTCGTGGACCCGCACATGACCAAGGTGCGCGACGACCAGGTGCTGGTGAAGGCCGCCCCCGGCGCGGCCGGCGGCCTGCGCGAGAAGATCAAGGACGCGTTCGGCGGGAACCCGCTCATCAAGGTGGAGACCCCCGAGGACCTGCGCCGCGCCGAGTCCGGGAACATCGACCCGATCCTCAACCTGGCCTACGGCCTGCTGGGCATGGCCGTCGTCATCGCCGTCGTCGGCGTCGTCAATACCCTCGCCATGTCGGTCTTCGAGCGGACCCGGGAGATCGGGATGCTGCGGGCGATCGGCCTGGCCCGCCGCGAGGTCAAGCAGATGGTGCGGCTGGAGTCCGTGGCGATCGCGATGTTCGGCGCGGTCATGGGCGTCGGGGTCGGCATCTTCCTCGCCTGGTCCGGCGGCCATCTGCTGCGCTCGTCCTTCCCGCAGTACGAGATGGTCGTGCCGTGGGCGCGGATCGCGGTCTTCCTGCTGCTGGCCCTCGCGGTCGGCGTCCTGGCCGCGCTCTGGCCGGCCCGCCGGGCCGCCAGGCTCAACATGCTGGAGTCGATCGGGGCGCAGTAGCCCCCCGCGGCTCCCGGCGCCCCCACTCACCTCCAGGTAAGTGCCCACTTATTTGTGCGTACTTGGCGTGGCGCGCCCCATCGGCAAATCTGATGGAGGCGCGCCACAGCCGTTTTCGCACCGCACACCTGGAGCCTGAAGCACATGAGCACCACCCCTGCCTCCCCCGTCACCGTCCTCGGTCTCGGCGCCATGGGAACGGCCCTGGCCACCGCCTTCCTGACGAACGGTCACCCCACCACCGTGTGGAACCGCACCGCCGACAGGGCCGACCCGCTGGTCGCCCGGGGCGCCGTCCGGGCCGGTGACCCCGCCGCCGCCGTGACGGCGGGCGAGCTCATCGTCGTGTGCCTGCTCGACCACGCCTCCGTCCACGAGGTCCTGAACCCCGTCGCGGCCGGCCTCGCCGGCCGCACCCTGGTCAACCTCACCAACGGCACCCCCGCCCAGGCCCGCGAGGCGGCCGCGTGGGCCGCCGCCCACGGCATCACCTACCTCGACGGCGGCATCATGGCCGTCCCGCCGGGCATCGGCACGGAGCAGGCGTTCGTCCTCTACAGCGGTGCGCGGGAGGCCTTCGACGCGCACCGGCCGGCGCTCGAGCGCCTGGGCGCGGCCCACTTCGTCGGCACCGACGCGGGCCTGGCGGCGCTCTACGACATCGCGCTGAGCGGGATGTACGGGCTGTTCTCGGGCGTCGTCCACGCCCTGGCCCTGGTGGACACGGAGAAGGTGCCGGCGGAGCGGTTCGCGCCGATGCTGAGCGCGTGGATCGCCGCCATGGCCGGGAGCATCCCGCACTTCGCCCACGAGATCTCCACGGGCGACTACACGCAGGGGGTGGTGTCCTCCATCGGCATGCAGGCGGCCGCCTTCGGCAATCTCATCACGACGGCCGAGGAGCAGGGCGTGCGGCCCGTGCTGTTCACGGCCCTGCAGGAGCTGATGGAGCGGCGCGTGGCCGACGGGCACGGCGCGGAGAACCTCACGGGCATCGCGGAGCTGCTGCGCACGTGACCTGCGGACATGGCTGTGGGCCACCCCTCGGGGTGGCCCACAGCCATGTCGTGCGGCAGGTCCGTGCCTAGAAGACCGACTCGGCCTCGTTCATCCGGTTCTCCGGCACGCGCTTGAGCTCGGTCACCGCTTCCGCCAGCGGGACCATCTCGATGTTCGTGCCCTTCAGCGCGGTCATCTTGCCGAAGTCGCCCCGGTGGGCGGCCTCGACCGCGTGCCAGCCGAAGCGGGTGGCGAGGACGCGGTCGTACGCGGTGGGGGTGCCGCCGCGCTGGACGTGGCCGAGGATGACCGGGCGGGCCTCCTTGCCCAGGCGCTTCTCGAGCTCGACGGCGAGCTTGGTGCCGATGCCGGCGAAGCGCTCGTGGCCGAACTGGTCTATGGCGCCCTTGGCGTAGTCCATCGTCCCCTCGGCGGGGTGGGCACCCTCGGCGACGCAGATGACGGCGAACTTCTTGCCGCGGGAGAAGCGCTCCTCGACCATCTTGACGAGGTCGGCCGGGTCGAAGGGGCGCTCGGGCAGGCAGATGCCGTGGGCGCCGCCGGCCATGCCGGACTCCAGGGCGATCCAGCCGGCGTGGCGGCCCATGACCTCGACGACCATCACCCGCTGGTGGGACTCGGCGGTGGTCTTGAGGCGGTCGATGGCCTCCGTGGCGACGCCGACGGCCGTGTCGAAGCCGAAGGTGCGGTCGGTGGAGGAGATGTCGTTGTCGATCGTCTTGGGGACGCCGACGACGGGCAGGCCGGCGTCGGAGAGCATCTTGGACGCGGTGAGCGTCCCCTCGCCGCCGATCGGGATCAGCACGTCGATGCCGAGGTCGCGGGCGAGCTCCTTGGAGCTCTCGCAGGCCTCGCGCAGCCGGGCGCGCTCGAGGCGGGAGGAGCCGAGGATGGTGCCGCCGCGGGCCAGGATGCCGCTCACGGCGTCCAGGTCGAGCTTGCGGTGGCGGCCGTCGAGGAGGCCCTTGAAGCCGTCCTCGAAACCGATGACCTCGTCACCGTGGCCGACAAGCGCGCGGTGCACGACCGAGCGGATGACAGCGTTCAGGCCAGGGCAGTCGCCGCCCGCGGTGAGGACTCCGATGCGCATCGTGCTGTGTCTCCTGCTCGCTACTGGTACATGTGAGCCGGGCCGATTGTTTCATGGGCCGGCCGGTACTGCCGCACCCCCGACACCACACTGACGCGCGCCTTATCCACGGGCGCAGGTATTGTCAAGAGGGCAAGGCCACCTTAACGGGTTTATTTTCTTCCGAAGAACACTCGGCGAAGCATCAAGGAGAGCACGCGTGACGCGCAGCGTGTACGTGACCGGGACCGACCGCGGCGACGGGCGCCAGGTCATCGAGCTGGGAGTCATGGAGCTCCTCACTCGCCACGTCGACCGGGTGGGCGTCTTCCGCCCGCTCTTCCACGGCGACGGCCCCGACCGCCTCTTCGACCTGCTGCGGTCGCGCTACCGGCTGAACCAGACCGCGGAGAGCGTCGTCGGCCTGACCTACGGCGAGGCCGCCGCCCTGCAGGCCGAGCGCGGCACGGACGAGCTGGTCTCCCGGCTCGTCGAGCGCTTCCACGCGGTGGCCCGGGAGTACGAGTACGTGCTCGTCCTCGGCACCGACTTCGCCGGCACCACGCTCCCCGACGAGCTGGCCCTCAACGCACGGCTGGCGAACGAGTTCGCCGCGTCCGTCATCACGGTCGTCGGCGGCCAGGAGCAGTCGGCCGAGTCCGTGGACGCCGAGGCCCGCAACGCCTACCGCGCCTACGAGAGCCTCGGCTGCGACGTCGTCTCCCTGGTCGTCAACCGCGTCTCCCCCGCCGACCGCGAGGCGATCGCCGAGCGGCTCTCCACGACCCTGCCGGTGCCCTGCTACGCGCTGCCGGAGGACGGCTCGCTCTCCGCGCCGACCGTGCGGCAGATCGTGCAGAAGCTGGGCGCCGAGGTGCTGCTCGGCGACGACGCGGGCCTCTCGCGCGACGCGAAGGACTTCGTCTTCGGCGGCGCCATGCTGCCCGTCTTCCTGCCGGCCCTGACCGAGGGCTGCCTGGTGGTCACCCCCGGGGACCGCGTGGACCTGATCGTCGGCGCGCTGGCCGCGCACAGCGCCGGCGCCCCGCCCATCGCCGGTGTGCTGCTGACCCTGGACGAGCGGCCGGGCCCGGACATCCTGGCGCTGGCCGGCCGGCTGGCCCCCGGCACCCCGGTCGTCTCGGTGCCGGGCGGCTCCTTCCCCACCGCCGCCGAGCTGTTCGCGGTCGAGGGCAAGCTGGAGGCGTCCTCGCCGCGCAAGGCCGAGACCGCCCTGGGCCTGTTCGAGCGCCACGTGGACACCTCCGAGCTGACGAACCGCATCTCCGTGGCCCGTTCCAGCCGCGTGACCCCGATGATGTTCGAGCACGAGCTGATCGAGCGCTCCCGCTCGGCCCGCCGCCGCGTCGTCCTGCCCGAGGGCACCGAGGAGCGCGTGCTGCGCGCCGCGGACGTGCTGCTGCGCCGTGACGTGTGCGACCTGATCCTGCTGGGCGACGAGGACGCGATCCGCAAGCGCGCCGCCGAGCTGAGCATCGACCTGGGCGGCGCCCAGATCATCGACCCGCAGACCTCCCCGCTGCGCGAGCGCTTCGCCGAGCTCTACGCGAAGGTGCGCGCCCACAAGGGCATGACCGTGGAGCTCGCCCACGACGTCGTCGCCGACGTCTCCTACTTCGGCACCCTGATGGTCCAGGAGGGCCTGGCCGACGGCATGGTCTCCGGCGCGGTGCACTCCACCGCCGCCACCATCCGCCCCGCCTTCGAGATCATCAAGACGGCCCCGGGCGCCCAGATCGTCTCCTCGGTCTTCTTCATGTGCCTGGCCGACCGGGTCCTGGTCTACGGCGACTGCGCGGTCAACCCCGACCCCAACGCCGAGCAGCTCGCGGACATCGCCATCCAGTCCGCGGCGACCGCCACCCAGTTCGGCGTCGAGCCGCGGATCGCGATGCTGTCGTACTCCACCGGCACCTCCGGCTCCGGCGCGGACGTCGACAAGGTCCGCAAGGCCACCGAGCTGGTGCGCGAGCGCCGCCCCGACCTGCTGGTCGAGGGCCCGATCCAGTACGACGCCGCCGTGGACTCGGCCGTGGCGAAGACCAAGCTCCCCGGCTCCGAGGTCGCGGGCAAGGCCACCGTGCTGGTCTTCCCCGACCTCAATACCGGGAACAACACCTACAAGGCCGTGCAGCGGTCGGCCGGCGCGGTCGCGGTCGGACCGGTCCTGCAGGGTCTGCGCAAGCCCGTCAACGACCTGTCGCGCGGCGCGCTGGTGCAGGACATCGTCAACACCGTCGCCATCACCGCCATCCAGGCGCAGGGCGAGCAGCGCGGCGAGCGCACCGAGCCGTAGCACGGAGCCGGGGACGGGGCGGCGCGCCCCGTCCCCGGTCCCGTACCCCTCACAGCCCCGAGAACCCCCACACGGAAAGCCCCCATGACTGCCAACGCCACCCGCGTCCTCGTCCTCAACTCCGGCTCGTCCTCCCTCAAGTACCAGCTGCTCGACATGGCCGACGGCGCCCGGCTGGCCGTCGGGCTGGTCGAGCGCATCGGCGAGGAGACCTCGCGGCTGGCGCACACCCCGCTCGCGACGGGCGGCGCCAAGCGCGAGCGCCTGGAGCCGATGCCCGACCACGACGCCGCGCTGAAGGCCGTCGCCCGGGAGCTGACCGCCGACGGTCTGGGCCTGGACTCGCCGGAGCTGGCCGCGATCGGTCACCGCGTGGTGCACGGCGGCCAGAAGTTCACCGAGCCGACCGTGGTCACCGACGAGGTGATGGCGGAGATGGAGCGGCTGATCCCGGTCGCGCCGCTGCACAACCCGGCCAACATCACCGGCGTCCGCACCGCCCAGGCGCTGCGCCCCGACCTGCCGCAGGTCGCGGTCTTCGACACCGCCTTCCACACCACGATGCCCGAGTCGGCCGCGCGCTACGCGATCGACGTCGAGACCGCCGACGCCCACATGGTCCGCCGCTACGGCTTCCACGGCACCTCGCACGCCTACGTCTCCCGCGAGACGGCGAAGCTGCTGGGCAAGGCCCCCGAAGAGGTCAACGTCATCGTCCTGCACCTGGGCAACGGCGCCTCGGCGTCCGCGGTCAAGGGCGGCCGCTGCGTCGACACCTCCATGGGTCTGACGCCGCTGGAGGGCCTGGTGATGGGCACCCGTTCCGGTGACATCGACCCGGCGGTCATCCTTCACCTGTCCCGCAACGCCGGGATGTCCGTCGACGAGATCGACTCGCTCCTGAACAAGAAGAGCGGTCTGATCGGACTGTGCGGCGACAACGACATGCGCGAGATCCGCCGGCGCATCGACGAGGGCGACGAGCGGGCGGCGCTCGCCTTCGACATCTACGTGCACCGGCTGAAGAAGTACATCGGCGCCTACTACGCGGTGCTCGGCAAGGTCGACGCCGTGGCCTTCACGGCGGGCGTGGGCGAGAACGCCGCGCCCGTGCGCGAGGCCGCCGTGGCCGGTCTGGAGGAGCTGGGCCTGGTCGTGGACGCCGGGCTCAACGAGATCCGCTCCGACGAGGCGCGGCTGATCTCCCCCGACTCCGCGCGGGTCGCGGTGGCCGTCGTCCCGACCGACGAGGAGCTCGAGATCGCCACCCAGGCGTACGCCCTGGTCAGCGCTTGATCACCGGCCCGGCCTTGGCCTTTCCCACAGCTCGAATATTCCGCTCCGAAACAAACCGATAGGATCAGCCCCATGCGCCGTTCCAAAATCGTCTGCACCCTGGGCCCTGCCGTCGACTCCTTCGACCAGCTGAAGACGCTGATCGAGGCCGGTATGAACGTGGCCCGCTTCAACATGAGCCACGGGACCCACTCGGAGCACGAGGAGCGGTACAACCGTCTCCGCAAGGCCGTGGAGGAGACCGGCCGCGCCGTGGGCGTCCTGGCCGACCTCCAGGGCCCGAAGATCCGCCTGGAGACCTTCGCGGACGGCCCCGTCGAGCTGGTGCGCGGCGACGAGTTCGTCATCACCACCGAGGACGTCCCCGGCGACAAGACCATCTGCGGCACGACGTACAAGGGTCTGCCCGGCGACGTCGTCAAGGGCGACCAGGTCCTGATCAACGACGGCAACGTCGAGCTGCGGGTCACCGAGGTCGACGGTCCGCGCGTGAAGACGATCGTCATCGAGGGCGGTGTCATCTCCGACCACAAGGGCATCAACCTGCCCGGCGCGGCGGTGAACGTCCCGGCGCTGTCCGAGAAGGACATCGAGGACCTGAAGTTCGCGCTCGCGATGGGCTGCGACATGGTCGCCCTGTCCTTCGTCCGCGACGCCAAGGACGTCAACGACGTCCACCGCGTCATGGACGAGGTCGGCCGCCGGGTGCCGGTCATCGCCAAGGTCGAGAAGCCGCAGGCCGTCGAGAACATGCACGAGGTCGTCATGGCCTTCGACGGCGTGATGGTGGCCCGTGGCGACCTGGCGGTGGAGTACCCGCTGGAGAAGGTCCCGATGGTGCAGAAGCGCCTCATCGAGATGTGCCGCCGCAACGCCAAGCCGGTGATCGTCGCGACCCAGATGATGGAGTCGATGATCACCAACTCGCGCCCGACCCGCGCCGAGGCCTCCGACGTCGCCAACGCGATCCTGGACGGCGCGGACGCGGTCATGCTGTCGGCCGAGTCGAGCGTCGGCGCGTACCCGATCGAGACGGTCAAGACGATGTCCCGCATCGTCGAGGCCGCCGAGCAGGAGCTGCTCTCCAAGGGCCTGCAGCCGCTGGTGCCGGGCAAGAAGCCGCGCACGCAGGGCGGCTCGGTCGCCCGCGCGGCCTGCGAGATCGCGGACTTCCTGGGCGCGAAGTCGCTGGTCGCCTTCACCAAGTCCGGTGACACGGCCCGCCGCCTGTCCCGCTACCGCACGGCCCAGCCGATCCTGGCCTTCACCACGGACGCCTCGACCCGCAACCAGCTGACGCTCAGCTGGGGCGTGGAGACCTACGTCGTGCCGCACGTGGACAACACGGACGCGATGGTCGACCTGGTCGACGCCGAGCTGCTGAAGCTCCAGCGCTACAGCAAGGGCGACACCATGATCATCACGGCCGGTTCCCCGCCCGGCATCCCGGGCACCACCAACATGGTCCGGGTGCACCACCTGGGCGGCGAGACCGTCTGACCCCTTCGGGCTCCGTAGGACGCCGGGCGGGCTGGAGAAATCCAGCCCGCCCGGCGTCTTCGTATGTCCGGCCCGTGGCCGGCTCTCACGGCGGCCGTCAGCCGACGGAGTCCATGAAGCCCAGCATGCGGCGGTTGGCCTCCTCCGCGTGGTCGATCTGCGGGCCGTGGCCGGTGTTCGTCATGATCTCGGCGCGGGCGCCCGGTATCAGGCGCGGGACGCGCTCCGCCTGCCGCCCCGGGTGCAGGAGCAGGCTGCGCTTGCCGAGCAGCAGATAGAGCGGGGTGCCGATGGTGCGCAGTTCGTCCTCGGTGAGGGGCAGCGGCGCCGGGCGGCGGACGCGGTAGGCGCGGACGCCGGAGCGGATCATGGCGCGCAGCTCGGGCACGACGAGGACCGGCTGCTCCAGCCAGGCCGCCAGGCGCGGGCGCAGCGCCTTGGGCGCGCCCGTCGCGAAGAGGCTGGCGAAGATCCAGACGAAGAAGCGCAGCCCCACCTTCTCCAGTCCGCCGGGATCGAGCAGTGTGACCGAGGCGAGGCGGCCGGGCCGGCGGTGCGCCTGGTTCAGGGCGAGCCAGCCGCCGTAGGAGGAGCCGACGAGGTGGACGCGGTCCAGGCCGAGGCCGGCGAGCGTCTCGTCCAGCCACTGCGCGGCGTGCTCGGGCCGGGAGAGGGGTGCGCGCTGCACGCTGCGGCCCGGGTCGCCGGGGGTGTCGATCGCGTACACCGGGCGCTCGGTGCTCAGCGCGGCGGTGTTCGGATACCACATGGCGGAGCAGGAGCCCGCCCCGTGCACCAGGACGACCGGGGTACGGGACGCGGCTGCCGGATCCGCGGGGCCGTAGCGGTAGACGTGGGTGGTCCCGAAGGCCGTCTCCACGTCGGTCTCCGCGCGGGCGGACGGCCCCAGGGCGTAGACCGCGTCGCAGGCGGCGAAGTAGCGGTCGCGCAAGGCGTCGTTGACGTAGCGGCCGACATCGGCGCGGTTACGGGCGGGGGTCACGGTCTCGGGCACGGCGGGCCACCTCCGGAGCGTCCATTTTCGTGGTACGACCGTACCATGATGGTGATACAGGCGTACCATGAAGGCCCCCCGAGGGGGCCGGCAGCACAGGGACCGACGAATGGAGACAAGGCGATGCCCAAGCGCGTGGACCACGACGAACGACGCGCCGAGATCGCCGAGGCGCTCGTCCGGGTCGCCGGGCGGCGCGGACTGCATGCCGTGGGGATGCGGGACGTGGCCGCCGAGGCGGGAGTGTCGCTACGACTGGTGCAGTACTACTTCGAGACCAAGGAGAAGCTGCTGCTCCACGGGCTGCGGCACCTGACCGCCGGATTCACCGAGCGGGTCGCCGCCCGGGTCCGGGCCGCCGGGGACGACCCCGGGCCGCGCGCGCTGATCGAGGCGCTGCTGACGGCGTCGCTGCCGGCCGACGAGGAGAGCCGCCGCTTCCACCTCGTCCTCACCTCGTACGCCGTCCTGGCCATGACGGACGAGCAGCTCGCCGCGCAGCCCTTCCTGGACGACTCCGACGCCGCCGAGGACACCGTGGCCCGGCTGCTGCAGGAGGCGAAGGAGGCCGGGCTCACCCGCCCCGACGTGGACGCGCGCGCGGACGCGATCGGCCTGCTCGCCATGGCGGCGGGACTCGGCACCGCCGTCCTGGCCGGCCAGCGGGGCCCGGAGTCCGCCGCCGCGGCCCTGACCCACCACTTGGACCGCATCTTCCTGTCGGACGGGCTCGATTTGAGCCCGTCCGGCGATTGAGGACCCCCCACGCCCTACGGGTACGTCCCCTCCGTCAGGTACTGATGCAGGTTCGGGATCTGCAGCGTGCCCCCGAACTGCCCGGACTGACGGATCTTCACGTCCGTGAAGAAGATCGGGATCGGCAGTTTCACCCCGGGGATCAGCGGCGGCAGACTGGTCGGCGACTGCGTCGACGGCAGCACGCCCAGCAGCTTGCCCTTCAACTCCTCCGTGTACATGGTGACCTTGCCGCCGGAGACCGTGGACGTCGTCCCGGGCCCGGTGACGTGGTACTGCTTCCCCTGGTTGTTGACGATCTGATGCAGGTCCTTGATCGCCAGCGAGTCGGCGGTGAACTTCAGGACCGACTTCTGCTGCCCGTTGACCATGGTGATGCGCTTGACGCCCTCGTAGGTCAGGCCGGTCAGGGTGAGCTTGCTCGCCTCCAGGTACCAGGGCTGGTTCGGGAAGGCGCGCTTCTCGTTCTCGTCGAGGACATGCCCGGCCGGGCACGGGGGCAGCGGCTTGTCGGCGTCCGGTGACGCCGACGGGGTGGGCGAGGCCCCGGTCGTGGGCTTGGCCGAGGGCGTGCCGACGGCGGGTCCGCCGGAGGCCCCGGGAGTCGGGGTGGGCGTGCCCTTGGCCTTGGCCTTGGCCTTGCCCTCGTCCTCGGCGGGCGGCGGCGCCGCCTGCCCGGGCACGGGCTTGGGCGCGGCCTGGGTCGGCGTTCCGGACGGCGACGGGGACGCCGAAGGAACGGGCGTCGCCTTCTTGCCGCCCGTCAGGATGTCGGTCAGCTTCTCGCCCAGACCCAGCGGGTCCAACGGGTTCTTCGCCTTGGACGGCGACGGGGACGGCGACGGGCTCACCGGGGCCGGCGCCGGTTGCGTACGCGGTGCGGGCTTCGCGGACGACGAGGCGGAGGGCTCGCGACCCCGGCTCGTACCGGAGGGCGACGCGTCCGGCGACGGGGACGGCGAACTCCCCTCCGGCGCCGGCTTCCCGGCACCGTCGGCACCCTTGGCACCGTCCGCACCCTTGGTCTCGTCGCCGTCCGCCTCCGTGTCCGGCGCCGTCGCGCACTGTGCGTCGCCGAAAGGTTTCGGCGGCTGCACCGGCTTGGCCTGCGCCAGCGTCGGCGTCAGGCCCATGCCCATCAGCACCGCGCTGGGCATCGCCGCCAGGGCGATGGCCTTGCCGGCCGGCATGTGCAGCCGGGACAGCAGGGGCTTGCGCGGTGCGGCGTGGCGCGGGCCCGTTCCGGCGCGGCGCTCCTCGTCAGTCGGCACGGCGCCTCCCGTCGTTCCCCTTCACCAGGCCGGGGCCGGTGGAGGTGCCGGCGGTGTCCCCGCCGTTGTCGGCCGGCGCCTCGGCGAGCGGCTTGCCCGGCATCCAGGAGACGCCGAGTCCCCCGCCGACGAGGGCGAGCAGGAAGCCGATCAGGAAGGCGCCGAAGTTCGAGACGACCAGCGAGACCAGCGCGAGGAGGATCGCGGCGACACCCGCGAAGACCCTCGACTGCGGCTGGAACCACATGGTCAGGCCGAGGACGACCAGCAGCACGCCGATGATCAGCGAGCCGGCGCCGGCCGTCGTGGCCATCCGGATGTGCAGGTCGCCCAGGGTCATGGTCTGGTACGGGATGTACATGATCGGGGCGCCGGCCAGGATGCACAGCAGCCCGCCCCAGAACGGGCGACGGCCCCGCCAGTCCCAGAACGAACGGCGGGTGCGGCCGAAGTTGTCGATCAGCCGTGGTCGCGTGTCGGCGCTCATGGTGTACAGCTCCTCGGGACTGGCGAAATCGGTGGTACGCAAAGAAGCACGCAGAAGCACGCAGAAGCGCGAGGCGGCGCACGCACGGGACGGTACGGGCACGGGAGCCGAACTGCCGCCCCGTACCCTCCCGTTCAGCGCGTCAGTTGTTCTTGCACTCGGCGCCGCCCATGCTGACGCCCATGTGCAGGCCGGGCAGCGTGAAGGTGCCGGCCGAGGTCGCCCAGGCGCGCTGGTCGACGTCGGTGAACTCCACCTCGTCGGCCTGCTGGGCGAAGGAGCCGGGCACGTACGCGCCGCGGTTGTCCTCGCCCGGCTTGGCGGGGCCGGGGCCCTTGGTGGTGTCGCTGACCGATACGCCGATGTCGACGTTGGTGAACTTCGCGTTGGCCTTCATGTCGTCGGCGTCGATGTAGAGCTTGGTCGCCTCGACCTTGTCGGCGCCGCCACCGGCCTCCAGCTTCAGCGACACATCGCCGAAGGGCGTCGGGACGGTCACCGCCTGACAGAGCTTGGTGATCTTCGCGGAGTTCAGGCCGACGACCGCGACGGGCTTGCCGCCCTTCTTCGTCTGGTCCATCGCCCCGTACTGGACGAACCCCTTGCCCTCGAGCTTCTTCGCCGTCACCTGGAACTGCTGGCCCGACACACTGAACGACGCCGCGAGGGCGCCCTGGGCGAGGGCCACGCCGATCGCGGCCGTCGCCGCGACGCTGGGAACCATGACGACGGCGAACCGGCGCCATCTGGTCCCGCCACGAGTCTGGGACTTCACGACTTTCCTCCTTCTCGGACGTACACCTCCGGGCGGGCCGTGGGCCCGTTGCCCGGGATGGGAGAAGCGCTACGTCCTCGGGAAGGAGAGCGCCGTCGCATTCGGCGGCGCCAATCGCGCCCGATACACACCGGCGTTCACCCCCGAGCGACAACCACTGGCCACGCGTTCGCGCAACCGCCGGAACAGGCCCCGCCGTTGGGGCGGGGACCCCCCTGTCCCACTGGCCGGCGCCTGCGCACCGGCCGGCCCGGTGGGGACCCACACCCCGCGCGCGACCGGATGGCCGGGCGGCGGGGGATGGACCGGGCTGGGCCGATCGTGATGCATTCGCGGCCGGGGCACAAGAGGTTGATTACTCGCGAGTAACGGGCCGATAACCGACGGGAGACCAGTCGGCATCGAGCCCCTGCGCGAAGGTGCCGCAGCGTGTCCGGGTAGAAGCGGAGAAAGCAGAAGAACCCGGGCGTAAGCCCGGGTTCTTCTTACTGGCAGTAACAGGGTCCACGATTACCAAGATTTGGTAAAGCGCGGCGGCTGTGCCGCCTGGGACACAGGGTGAGGCGGGGCCTCGCCGGCCTCGTCAGAACAGCGCGCGCGACAGCGCGGTACGCGCCGCCGTCACCCGCGGATCGTCGGGGCCGATCACCTCGAACAGCTCCAGCAGCCGCACGCGGGCCGCGTCGCGGTCCTCGCCGGCCGTCTTGCGCACGGCGTCGATCAGACGCCCGAAGGCGTCCTGCACATGCCCGCCGACCAGGTCCAGATCGGCTGCCGCGATCTGCGCCCGGACGTCACCGGGCGCGTCCGCGGCGGCCTTGCGGACCTGCTGGGGGTCCATACCCTGCACGCGCTGCAGCAGCTCCGCCTGGGCGAGACCCGCCTTGGCCTCGACGTTGGCGGGGTCGTCGGACAGGACGTTCTGGTACGCGCGGATGGCGCCGCCCAGGTCACCGGTGTCCAGCGCCTCGTGCGCCGCGCTCAGGACGCCGTCGTGCGGGCCGGCCGGGGCCTGCGGCACGCCGGCCTCGGCCGCGCCGCCCTCCAGCGGCGGACCCACGATGCCGAAGCGCTGCTCGGACAGGCCGATGAGCTCGTCCAGGACCTGCCGGATCTGCGCCTCCGGGGCCGCGCCCTGGAAGAGCGGCAGGGCCTGCCCGGCCACCACCGCGAAGACCGCGGGGATCGACTGCACGCCGAACTGCTGGAACAGCGTCTGATTGGCCTCGACGTCGATCTTCGCGAGTACGAACCGGCCCGCGTACTCCTGGGCCAGCCGCTCCAGCAGCGGGCCGAGCTGCTTGCACGGCTCGCACCAGTCGGCCCAGAAGTCGATGACGACGGGCACCTCGGCGGAGCGCTGCAGGACTTCCTGGTCGAAACCCGCTTCACCGACGACGTCGAAGACGAGGCGGCCCGCACCGGCGGCAGGCACGCCGCCCTGGCGCGCGGCACTGGCCCGCGCCTGCTCCGCCTTCTGCTTCGCTTCGCCGGCCGCCTTCACCGCGGCGAGGTCGACCACTCCACTCATGGACATGTTCCGTGGCTGCATGGGCCTATCCTCCCCCCTCGGCGCGGTGAACCGGAAAAGTACGCCGAAGGCGTGATCTCCGTACCGTGAACCCGTAGCGGTTCGCTTCCGGCGCCGGGTCCCCACCCGGCATGCGTGGTTGTCGCTCTCAGCTCTTTCGCTACGGCTCGTAGCGTAACTGCAGACACCACACGGGGCACTGTGATCTGAGTCATACCAGAGTGCCTACCCGACGGTAAGGTCCCCTCCATGACCTCCGCTCCTCCCCCCGCGCGCCGCACGCCGCCCGGCGGCCGCACGGGCCGGCCGCGCAGCGCCGAGGCGGACCGCGCGATCCTCGGCGCGACGCGCGAGGCGCTGGTGGAGCTGGGCTGGGGCAAGCTGACGCTGGGCGACGTGGCGGCCCGGGCCGGGGTCGCTAAGACCACGCTCTACCGCCGCTGGGCGGGCAAGAACGAACTCGTCGTGGACGCCGTGGCCGCCCTCTTCGACGAGCACCTGGAACTGCCCGACCGCGGCAGCCTGCAGGCCGACATCGAGGGCGTGGTGCTGCAGTTCGCGGCCCTGCTGGAACGGCCGGAGACGAAGACGGCCCTGATGGCCGTGGTGGCGGAGTCGACACGCGACGACGCCCTGCGCGAACGCATCCGCGGGGCAATCGTGGACCGCCAGAAGCGGCTGGTCCTCCTGGGCCGCGAGCGCGCCCAGGCGCGCGGGGAACTCCCGCACGAGGACGACCCGGGCACGGCGGCCCGCACGGCGGACCTGATCTTCGACGTGATCGCCGGGGCCGTGGTGCACCGGACGCTGGTGAGCGCGGAGCCGGTGGACGCGGAGTGGGCGCGGGGGTTCACGGCCCTGATGGTGGGCGGCGTGGCGACGGTGGCCGGAAACCCAGGGAGTCAGGCGCCGGGCGCATAGCCAACGAAGTTCGCCCAGGCGGTGGCCGGTATGGAAAGGTGCGGGCCGTCCTTGCGTTTGGAGTCACGGACGTGGACGGTGCGGGGGGTGAGGGCGACTTCGACGCAGTCGCTGCCGTCACCCTGGCTGTACTTGGACTTGCACCATGCGAGTCGGTTGCTCATAGCTCCTCCGCCACCTTGGCGATGAATCGTGCGGAGTCCTCAACGTTGAGGGCCTCGGTGCGGATCATGGCATGGCTCTTCATGAGGCAGCTGATCTTCTCCGGGTCCTCGTACAACGTGCCGGTGTTCTGCCCTTCCTCATAGGCACAGTGATCGAACTCGGCCGTCTCCAGCAGCACGAACGGCCCGTTGAGCCCCGGAGTGACGCCGCGATCGGACGGCAGCACCTGGAGGGTCACGTTCCGCTGCTCGCCCGCAGTGAGCAGACGACCGAGCTGCCGTCTCATGACGCCCGGCCCGCCGACGCCAGTACACAGAGCCGCCTCATGGATCACGAAGGTGAACATCACCGTCGGCTTCTTGAGCAGTTCTTGGCGCGCCAGCCGCCCTGCGAGGCGTTCCTCGACGGTCGCTTCGTCCACCGGTGGGCAATGCCGACTCATCAGCGTTCGCGCGTACTCCTCTGTCTGGAGCAGGCCGGGGATGAGGAGGATCTGGTACGAGTGGACGGCGATGGCCTCGGCCTCCACAGCGATCAGCTCGCGTACTCGCCGGGCGAACCGCTCCGGCTGCAGGTAGTTGCGCGCAGCCAGCAACTTCCCGTTCGCCCCGCACATCTCGTCGGCCACCTCCAGCAACCGCTGGCTGGGCCGACGCCGCCCCTGCTCCATCGACTTGACGGTCTCGTACCCGTACCCGGCCTCCTGGCCGAGGGCCTCCCGGCTGACGCCGGCGTCCGTCCGCCATAGCTTCACCTGGTTCCCGCACAGCCGCCAGGCCATCGGTGGCTGAGAAGTCTCACTCGTCACGGCGCCCGCCCCTCTCCGTACCTCTGTCGGTACCAACGGAGGCTAGGGCGGACAAGCCGTGTACGAGCCGGGTTCGAATCCCCATCGCACGTGTGAGTGAACGACTCCCGCAAGCACTCTCCGTACTCTCTGCCCCTAACTAGCCGCGGATGGGCGGGGCCGCGTCGCTCCTCCCGGCTCCCCACGGGAGGAGCGACGCACGCCCAGGAAACGCCGAGAACCTCATCCAAATACGAGGGAGCCGAAATGCACTGAGTTCAGCGCACTGACACGTTGCCGAAGTGCTCACGCTGCCGCGGGGACCTACTCACAGCGTCGTCATGCCCAAGGACGACGCCTACGGTCGGCCAATTCACCTAGAGCTGTGCCACTCCTACGACTCAGACAAGCTCGCGGCCGACGCGCTGCTGCCGTTTTTCGACGGGGGCGGTGGCCGGGACGCCGCGCGCACGGCTGGGCCCAGCAGGAGTCGCCTGACTCGAACCCATGACCCGAGCGTTCAACGGAGCACCGCGCCACGGGATGCCCTCCAGGCAGCTGTCGCTCCTCTATCGCGTGGCTGGCCCTGGTGCCATGCCGAGGCCATACGGCAACCTGATCGCCGTCTCTGCTTTTCCCCGCAGCCCCGCCAGCCAGCGCAGCTGATGGTGCGTTAGCAAGGAATGACCTAAAAACGAGGAAGGACCCTCGGGTGTCGTCCATATATGACGAACTCCGAGGGCCCTCGCCTCTATGTTGCCAGGCCACCTGAAGGGATCAACCCGAGGAGGGGAGATGCCTTCCGCCTTCTGGATCAAGTCGACAAACGCATCGGCCTTAAGTCGATATTTCTTCTATTCGATTACTTCTCCGGTTGCCCGCGTTGCATCATTCAAGAGCCGTTCCACTCTGGATTTCCACTCTTCTCCGCGCCCCGCATCGATCCACAGGCCGTATACCTCGGAGTCATCCGACAGTGTCCTGGCGAGCGCTGATGCGACTAGAGGGAGGAAGTGTGCGGGGATTTCGGAAACGCTCCCTGCCAAGTCGGCCTCCTCGAGAACGTGCTCCCGGCCCAGGAAGCTCGCCAGGATGATAGCCGAAGCTGCCACAGCTGGTTCAGCCAAATCCCGGTCAAGATAATCGCCCGTTGGCACGTCGGCCGCCGAGGCCAAAGCTTCCTCAAGTGCTGCTAGAACTTCAGAACCTTCAAGATCCCTCAGTTCATCGCAGAGATCCATCGCGAAGTCGTTCTCGAATGGGCCAGTTCCTGAAGCGCTCATTCTCCTCTATCCTTACTTCCACTTGTCCATAAATTCGCGAGCTGCCTGCAAGTATTCACCTCGGCGCGGGTTCTCTAGCCGTATTGCGCGCTGGTTGGCAAGAATCGGAGTGTACCAATTCTCGACCATTTCCTCCAGGCCTCGCCGGGCTGCGCGGCTATCCGTCCTGTAGATGACTACGCCTGTGAGGCCGGGATAGGTCCTGGCGTGAGTGGAAAGGCGACTCTGCAGGTTTGTTGCCATGCCAGTGCGCTGCACCGTTCCGTCCTTTGAGACCAGCGCATAGATACCACCCTTCGCTGAAGGATCTCCGGCAGCTTTGTGTGAATCACTGAGAAGCCCAGACAGCGGGCAGCTCGAGTTATGCACCAAGACCGGAGTTGCCCCGGCCAGCACATAGTACGTGTGGAGGCCTTCTACTGTGAGATTGTAGGTCCGCGCGTGGCGGTCGTAGCCGCGATTAGCCTGAACACGGACCGTGGTTTGGTCGCTGGTGAGAAGGCTGTTGCCGGGCCTGAGTTCGCTCGCTTTGAGCCACCGGCGCTCTGAAGGGCTCCAGAACGGGTGCTCATAGGTGGCGGTGAGCTTTTTCGCGCCTCTGGGGGTGTTGATCGTCAGTTCGTTGAAATGTTTGTCGTCTTCAGTGACGATCAGGCGTGAAACTCGGCGGGGAGACGTCTGTCCTGTAAGCGGGTCGGACGCAAGTACCTTGTCGCCCTTCTTAACATCCTCGATGTTCCGCTTGGAACGGTCTCCCATGAGCACCTTGGTGCCGGCGAGGAAGCACTTGCATCCGGACTTGGAAAATCGCGACTTGCTTGCGATTTGTTCGATGCCCTCAACGACTTTCTTGCCCTTGAGGATCTTTCCTGCCGGTATGACCTGGGCTGCGGCCAAGGTGCATTTACCCAGGGCGGGGTTGTCGATGCATTCGGCGATGTCCTTCGCGCCGAGCATGTCAAGAGCAAACCCTGTGATCCCCTTGTAGCAGCGGGGGTCCAACCGGGAGCACTTCTTCTTTTCTCCGGCAGCTTGCCGCTCGACTTCCTCGCGCTTCCGTTTGTCGGCTGCCTCGCGCTCTTCGTTCTTCTGCTCCTCGGCGATCTGCTGGTCTAGTTCCGTCTGGCGCTCAATGGTGCTCAGTTCAGCGACACGGGCTTTGACCTTCGCGGAAGCGATTGTGGCAGCGTCGGCGTCCTGACCGGCTTGCAGAGCGGAGGCCTGTGCAATAGCGGATGAGGCGTATGCGTCGTCGGCTGATTCCTGTGCCCACTGCGCTGATTCGCCAGCCTGAGTTGCGTAGGATTCGGCTGCGTCAGCATCCCTTGCGGCTGATGATGCTGCAGCGGTGGCCGCATGCGCCGACTTAGCCGCGTCTGCTGCGGAAGCTTCGGCCTGCTTTGCGTACCGATTGGCCTGAGATGAGTATTCTTTCGCCCTTCCTGCCGATTCTGCGGCCTGAGTTGCGTATTTGTTTGCATCCTCGGCTGCCTTGTCGGCGGTGGCAGCGGCGACGGCTGCTTCGGCGGCATCCTTCTGTGCGGTGGCTGCGGCTACCGAGGCCTCGGCAATGAGCTGTTTGATCGAGGCGATGTGAGTGGCGGCCAGGTAGTCCTGGCGGGCCGTGGCGTACTGTCCGACCTGGATGAAGTTATGCAGGTGATCGCGAGGGGCGTGAAGGGCGACCTCGGCGGCTGCCTTGGTCTCGGGGCCCCCACTCTCCGTAAGCTGTGTGGCGCGAATGCGCTCATCGGCTTCCCGGGCGTCGTACTGGCCTTCGCTGATGAATTCGCGCAGTTTGTCGACCGAGTCGCTCAGCATCGCCTCGCTGGCGGCTTCGTTGACCTTCCGGCCTCCGTCTTCCGCGATCCGGGTGATGTGTAGGCGGTAGTCGGTGAGCGCTGCCTGGTGCTGGCCGGTGTGCAGAAACTCGCTGATTTGCTTTGGGTCGCCCTTGAGCGCTTGCTCTGCCGCCTTGCGGACATTGCTGAGGCTGCTCTCGAGCGCGATGCTCTGAACCTCTGCGCGCTCGTCTTCTTGTGCAGCTTGCTGCAGGCCGTTCCTTACATATCTGCGGACGTCGTCGTCGGAGCCGGCGAGTGCAGCCTTGGCTGCGGCTGTGCTCCAGGGGCCGCGGGTCCTCATCGCCCAGACGGCGACCTTTCGACCCTTAGCAGCCATCTCCTTGGCATCGACGCCCGGTTTGGCAGCCTCCACGGCAAGGCGGGCCGCCTCCTCGTCGAGGTCCTTCCGCTCCTTGTCTGCCCGGGCTGTGTCAGCCTTGCGCTTTTCGTCTGCCTGAGAGAGGGCCTGGGCCTGCGCGATTCTGACGTTCTTCCTGGCCTCGAGCTCTTCCTCCTCAATCGCGTTTGCAACGTCGTGCACTTTGCGTGCTGTGGCTACCGACTCGCTTGACTTGTCAGCGGCTGCCCGGGCTGCGTCGGCGTGATCCTTGGACTGTTTTGCCGCTGTAGCCGCGTCACCAGCATGCTTGGCGGCTTCCAGCGCGGCCTTCCCGGCCTCCCTCGCATGCTTAGCGGATGAGTAGGCCGCCTCTCGCGCCTCAGCCGCAGCGTCTGCAGCTCGGTTGGCAAGCGCCTGGGACCGCCGGGCCGCGCGGGCTGCTTCCTGCGCCTTGCTGCGTGCGGTTCCCGCCCACTGCCGGGCGATAGCCGACTGCGCGCTGGCTTCCCCGGCATAGCCACCGGCCTCGTCGGCAAAATTCGCCGCATCATTGGCGTTAGCGGCCGCACTAGCGGCTGCACCTGCCGCTGCGCCGGCCGCCCGGGAGGCAACCTCGACCTGCTTGGCGGCTTCGCCCGACTTCTCGGCTGCCTGTGCTGCGCTGTTCGCGTCTTCGGCTGCCTGGCGCGCGGCTGCCGCATGGCCTGCGTCGGTAGCGGCACTGCCTGCTGCGTTGCGGGCACGAGACGCAGCTTCAGCTGCGGCTGCTGCCGCGGCGGAAGCCTGCGCCGCGGCATTGGCGGCCATTCGAGCCGCGTAGTTGGCGGACTGGGCAGCGCCGATGGCCTCTTGCGCGGCCCGGGCAGCACCCGAAGCCGCCTGTGCTGCTCGTCCTGCCGCACTTGCGGCCCGGCTGGCGTCCTTGCCCGCAGCCTTGGTTTCAGCAGCTGCCCTCTTGGCCGCTTCCTTGGCAAGCTCCGATGCCTTCACAGCCCGCTCTGAGGCAGCCTTGGCCTCCTCGGTCTGACGCTTGGCAACATCGCCGGACTCTTTGGCCTGCTGGGCCAGCTGGGAGACGGTGGCGCGCTCCTGATCACGGGATCGGGCGATGTACTGACCTACGTTCAGGAACTCCCGGACGTCTTCAATGGACCCTTGCAGCGCGACCTGGGCAGCCTCTTGGGTCGCCGAGCCGCCAGAAGACATGATCCGTGTGGCCTGGATCCGGTCATCGGAGTCCCGCGCTGTGTATTGGCCTTCGTCAAGAAACTTGCGGACATCCTCAGTCGACCCTTGCAGCGCGGCCTGCGCCGCTCTTCTGACGACGGGACCACCCGTATCAAGGATCCGTGTGGCCTCAATCCTCAGGTCCGACTCATGCGGTGCCTTCCAACCGCCCTTCAGGAAGTTACGCAAGTCGTCCAGGGAACCGGTGTAGGCCGTGTAGGCGGCCGCACGTACCCTCGGTCCACCCGCGTCAGAGATCCGGGTCGCATCGATGCGGTCGTCGCTGAGCTCAGCGATGTCCTTCTCATGGTCGAGAAATTTGCGGATGTCCTCGTCGGTGCCCATGAGAGCCGCCTCGGCAGCAGCCTTGACATGGGAGCCGCCGAGTACCCACAGCTGCACCACCCGGCCCCGGTCGGTAAGCGGTAGAACCCCTGAGTCACCGCCGCCCGGGGGTGCTTCGGCGATTGCAGGTGTCGTCCCCAGCAAGCCGGTGACGAGTACAAGGGGCAGAAGCCGCAGGCTCAGCATGCGTATGCCGATCGGGCTTCTTCCCCCAGGTCTGGTCAGGAAGAGCTTATCTCTCACCACTCAGTTCTTTCTAATCCGATACCGCGTGCCGTAATTGGGCGCGGTGAGCATATCCGCCCCAGCCCGCTCGCCTGAGGCCGAATCAGATGCCGTAACCGCAGGTAGCAGGCCGACGCCTGCACGCGTCTTGGCGCGTACGCGACAACCCTTTGCCGGAGGTATCTCGCTTGGACGACCAGTCGGCGCGACTAGTGGAAGGTCAAGTGACGGCCAATCACACGGCAATGATAGGTTTTCACCTAGCCGTCTTTATCTCGTCATTACGCACGGCACTGCCGCTGCGGGATACTTGAAGGAATCGCTGGTGAAATCGCGCGCGCGCAGAATGTTGTTTACGGGTGTGATCGGGGTCGTCTCCGTGGCCCTGGGTGTTTCTGCCTTTGGCGTTGCCATGGCGGACCCGGGGCCTGTGGAGGAAGACAACCCCCCCAGCGGGGTGGAGACGTTCGAGTACCCCAACGCCGCCGCGATTCTGAAGGAACGAAACATAGTCCTGCGGAAGGGTGACGGCCACATCCTGCTTGCCGACTGCGGCGTCACCAAGGACATCGTGATCTCGACGTCGAAGGTGCTACCCGGACAGACACCGGAGGGGCAGTACTGCTTCAAGGTGACCGGAACCGGCAAGACCGGCTATCTCGCCCTCGAGGTCCCGGAGACCTACAACGTTTACGCTGGCGCTGCTCCCGTGCGGGCAACCGCCACCGTCGGAGACCAAGTCGAAATCGTCGACGTCCCCAAGAAGAAAATGAAGGCCGTGGGAGAAGGCCATGCCGGCCAGGACGACAAGACCGCGATCCTGGTCGAGCTTCGGCTCATCGGCTGACCTTCACCACCAGAGGATCCCATCAGCGGTTCCTCCGTACGACTTGTTTGTTCTCTGACCCAGACTGGATCAACATGCCTGCCAGACACCCGCACACACCGTGGGTCACGGGATTGCTCGCCACCACTGCAGCAGCGAGCCTGCTCACTGCTACGCCCGCCGGCGCTGTCGCCGGTGAGACCGTCCAGGACGGCGCTTACACCTTCACCGCGAAGCTCGATGTCGGCGGCGAGCGCGGCTGCTCTGCCACTCTGATCGACGAGCAGTGGCTGCTCACGGCGTCCAGTTGCTTCGCCGACAAGCCCGCACAGGACTTCAAGGTCGCCCCTGGTGCACCCAAGCTGAAGACCACAGCTGTCATCGGCCGCACCAATCTCAACGGCGAGACTGGGCAGGTAAGGGACGTTGTGGAACTTGTCCCGCGCAAGGACCGCGATCTCGTCATGGCGCGGCTCGCGGCTCCCGCAGCTGGCATCACGCCGGCGGCGCTCGCTACCAGCGCTCCGGCCAAGGGCGAAGACTTGATGGTTGCCGGCTACGGCCGTACGAAGGACGAGTGGGTCCCGGACCGTCTCCACAGTGCCACCTTCTCCGTCGGGTCGGTCAAGGACTCCGCTCTTCGCCTCGCTCCAAAGTCGGCCGACGCCGTCATGTGCCAGGGCGACGCCGGTGGCCCCGCGTTTCGCGAGAACGGCGGCCGCTACGAGCTGGCCGCAGTGCACAGCCGTTTCTGGCAAGGCGGCTGCCTCGGCACCGACAAGAGCGAAACCCGTACCGGTGCCGTCGACACCCGCGTGGACGACGTCACCGGCTGGATCCAGCAAGTCCGCGCCCTGCCCAAGCGATACCTGACCACCACGGGCGACTTCGACGGTGACGGCAAGGCCGACATCGCCACGCTCACCGACTACGGCCAGTCCAAGGACGGCCGCAGCCAGGCCGCCCTGTGGGTCCACACCGCCGGCGGTGAAGGCTTCAAGGAGCCGCGCGCCGTGTGGGAGACCGGCACCGGTGGGATCGACAGCTGGCGGTGGGATGCCAGCAAGCTGACCTCTGGCGACTTCAACGGCGACGGCAAGACCGACATCGGCATCCTGTACAACTACGGCAAGACCGATGGCAGCAACAAGACCGGCCTGTGGACCTTCACCAGCAACGGCACCGGATTCAACGCCCCCGACAAGGTGTGGGAGAGCGGTTCGGGCGCCTGGAAGAGCTGGAACTGGGACTCCAGCAAGGTGACCGCCGGCGACTTCAACGGCGACGGCAAGGCCGACCTGGCCGTCCTGTACGGTCTCGGCACCAACCCCCAGGGACGCAACGAGACCACGCTGATGACCTTCACCAGCAATGGGAAGGGCTTCGAGACGCCCGTCAAGGTGTGGGAGAGCGGCCCGGTCAGCTGGAACTGGAACTCCAGCAAGCTGACGTCCGGCGACTTCAACGGCGACAAGAAGGCGGACCTCGCCGTCCTCTACGGCTACGGCAAGACCTCCGACGGTCGTAACGAGACCGCCCTGTTCTTCACCGCGAACGGCAAGAACGGCTTCGACGAGCCCCGCAAGGTCTGGAACAGCCTGGAGTGGCAGAACGGCAAGGGCAGCTGGAGCTGGGACGCCAGCAAGATTGCCGCCGGTGACTTCAACGGCGACGGCAAGACCGATGTCGCCGTCCTCTACGGCTACGACAAGACTGCCGACGGCCGTAACAAGTCCGCCCTGTGGGTCTTCCCCGGCACCGACAACGGATTCGGCGACCCGCGCAAGATCTGGGAGAGCGGTCCCGGCACCGTCGAAAGCTGGAACTGGAACACCAGCGAGCTGACTGCCGGCGACTTCAACGGTGACGGCAAAGCCGACATCAGCGTCACCTACGACCTCGGGCAGGGCTCCGGCGGCCGGAACGAAGCCGCTCTGTGGACCTTCACCAGCAAGGGCGACGGCTTCAACGAGCCCCACATGGTCTGGACGAACAAGCTGTAGTACGGACGGACTCCTGACGACGGGGGCCGGTTCCTTCGGGATCCGGCCCCCGTCGTGCTACGGGTGAGAGCTTCAGAACCCCGCAGGCTCCGTGTACGTCCCCCACTCGTCCCTCAGCACGCCGCAGATCTCGCCCAGCGTCGCCTCCGCCCGTACCGCCTCCAGCATCGGCTCGATCATGTTCGAGCCGTCCCGGGCGGCGGTCAGCATGGCGTCGAGGCAGGCCTGTACCTTCACGTCGTCGCGGGCCGCCTTGCGCTCGGCCAGGACGCGCACCTGCTCGCGCTCGACCTCGTGGCTGACGCGGAGGATCTCCAGGTCGCCCGTGACCGAGCCCTCGTGGCAGTTGACGCCGACGACGCGCTTGGCGCCCTTCTCCAGCGCCTGCTGGTAGCGGAAGGCGCTCTCGGCGATCTCGCCGGTGAACCAGCCGTCCTCGATGCCGCGCAGGATGCCGGAGGTGACGGGTCCGATGGGGTGCCGGCCGTCGGGGTGCGCGCGCAGCCCGCGCTCCTTGATCTGCTCGAAGATCTTCTCCGCGTCGGCCTCGATCCGGTCCGTGAGCTGCTCGACGTACCAGGCGCCGCCCAGCGGGTCGGCGACGTTGGCGACGCCGGTCTCCTCCATCAGCACCTGCTGGGTGCGCAGGGCGATCTCGGCGGCCTGCTCGCTGGGCAGGGCGAGGGTCTCGTCGAGGGCGTTGGTGTGCAGGGAGTTGGTGCCGCCGAGGACGGCGGCGAGGGCCTCCACCGCGGTGCGCACGACGTTGTTGTACGGCTGCTGGGCGGTCAGCGAGACGCCCGCCGTCTGGGTGTGGAAGCGCAGCCACTGGGCCTTGTCGGTCTTCGCCCCGTAGACCTCCTTCATCCAGCGGGCCCAGATGCGGCGGGCCGCGCGGAACTTGGCGATCTCCTCGAAGAAGTCGAGGTGGGCGTCGAAGAAGAAGGACAGGCCGGACGCGAACGCATCGACGTCCAGGCCGCGCGAGAGGCCCAGCTCGACGTAGCCGAAGCCGTCCGCGAGCGTGTAGGCGAGCTCCTGCGCGGCCGTCGCCCCGGCCTCGCGGATGTGGTAGCCGGAGACCGACAGCGGCTTGTACGCGGGGATGGAGCGCGCGCAGTGCTCCATCAGGTCGCCGATCAGGCGCAGGTGGGGCTCGGGCTGGAAGAGCCACTCCTTCTGCGCGATGTACTCCTTGAAGATGTCGGTCTGCAGCGTGCCGTTGAGGATGCCGGTGTCGACGCCCTGCCGCTCGGCGGCCACGAGGTACATGCAGAAGACGGGGACGGCCGGGCCGCTGATCGTCATGGACGTCGTGACGTCGCCCAGCGGGATGTCCCCGAAGAGGATCTCCATGTCGGCGGCGGAGTCGATGGCCACACCGCAGTGGCCGACCTCGCCGAGGGAGCGGGGGTCGTCGGAGTCGCGGCCCATGAGGGTGGGCATGTCGAAGGCCACGGACAGGCCGCCGCCGCCGTTGGCCAGGATCATCTTGTAGCGCTCGTTGGTCTGCTCGGCGTTGCCGAAGCCGGCGAACTGCCGGATGGTCCAGGTGCGGCCCCGGTAGCCGGTGGGGTACAGGCCGCGGGTGAAGGGGTACTCCCCGGGCCAGCCGATGCGCTCGAAGCCCTCGTAGGAGTCGCCGGGGCGGGGGCCGTAGACCGGGGCGACCTCGTCTCCGGAGAGCGTGGTGAAGTCGGCGTCGCGCTTGCGGGCCTTGTCGAACCGGGCCTGCCAGCGGCTGCGCCCCGCCTCAATGGCTGCTGCGTCCATGGTGGTCTCGTCTGCCTCTCCGCGCCCCGTGCAAGGCCCAAGGTCAAGAATTTAGTAGGACGTCCTACTAAATTTTCGCGCAAGAACGCCCCGGACACAAGGGGCGGCGTGTCCGGGGCGGTGCGGAGCGAATCGGCGCGGTCAGGCGCGGGCGGTCGCCGGGGCGGCGTCCGTGATCAGCGGCTCGATCTCGCGGACGACGTTGCGCTCGACGAAGAAGGCGGCCGTCGGGATGGTGCCGGAGACCAGCACCCAGAGCAGCTTGCCCAGCGGCCACTTGGCCTTGGAGCCCAGATCGAAGGCGAAGACCAGGTAGATGATGAAGAGCACGCCGTGGATCTGGGAGATCACGAGCGTGGCGCCCGCACCTGTGTCGAAGCCGTACTTGAACACCATGCATGTGCACAGGACCAACAACATGACGGCAGTGAGGTAGGCCATCACCCGATAGCGGGTCAGCACGCTGCGTTTCATGCCTATGAGACTAAACCACCCGTGAAAACCCCCGCGGACGCGGGGAGCAGGTCATGCGGCTCGTACTCTGCACCGCCATGGTGGGGTCATCCCCGCTCATTGCGGGGATCAGGCGTGCCGACCCGGTTTCACCGTAGTGGCGGACTTCACTCCGCGTCCTCGAAATCCCCCGACGCCACCCGCAGGGACCGCAGCATCCGGAAGATCTCCCCGCACTCGTCCGCGTCGTACGCGCCGAGCCCGAAGTCCATGGCCATCAGGTCGCGCGTGGCCGACTCGACGACCTCGCGGCCCTTGTCGGTGATGGAGGCCAGCGTGCCGCGCCCGTCGTTGGGGTTGGGCCGCTTGTCGACCAGGCCCGCCTTGACCAGCCGGTCCACGGTGTTGGTCACCGACGTGGGGTGCACCATCAGCCGCTCGCCGATCTTCGACATCGGCAGCTCGCCGGCCTTGGAGAAGGTCAGCAGCACCAGCGCCTCGTACCGCGCGAACGTCAGCCCGTACGGCTTGACGACCGCGTCGACCTGCCCGAGCAGGATCTGGTGGGCCCGCATGATCGAGGTGATCGCGGCCATGGACGGCACCGATCCCCAGCGCTGCTTCCAGAGCTCGTCGGCACGGGCGATGGGATCGAAGGGGAGGCTGAGGGGCTTGGGCACGGAACGAGCCTACAGTTCGGGCATATCCCGGCCGGGGCTATCTCAGACTTCGGACGCGGGGCCCCTGAAGGGGCGGCGCCGGACGTACGGGGGCCAGGCCATCGGACGCCGGGCGCGCCCCGCCTCAGGCCGTGGGCGCCGACGGCCGTCCGGGGTCCGTCGCCGCCGCCTCGCGCACCAGATGGACCGCGTCCACGAGGCTCAGCCGCGGCTGGGCCTTGCGCAGCGCGCGGATCGCGTGGATCTCCTGCGTGTGCAGGTCCACGCCCTGGGTCGCGACGATGCCGCGGACCCACTCGCCCCGGATCTCGCTCTCCGGCCGCGCCGCCCGCTCGGCGATCAGCGCGGCCGCGCGCTCCAGGCCCGGCCGGTCCTCCGCGCTCGCACCCGCGAGCGTCTCGCGCACGGCCTCGGCGACCGCGTGCGAGTCGCGCAGGACGACGACGCCGAGGTCGGGCCCGGAGCGCTTGGCTCCGCCCTTGAACAGTTCGAACATCGCTCGGCTCCCCCTGTCGATCTTCCTCGGGGGGCCGAGCGTACGGCACGGTGCCCAGGCCTCGTTCAGGAGGAGGCGTCGGCTCCGGATGCACCGTCGGCGAGGTAGCGCTCGACGGTCTCGACCTTGGACGTCAGCCCTCCGGTGACGCCCTGGCGGATGTCCGCCTTCAGCACGAGGGAGACCCGTCCGCAGCGCGCCTCGACGGCGGCGACGGCGCGCTTGACGACGTCCATGACCTCGTCCCACTCGCCCTCGACGGACGTGAACATCGCGTCCGTGCGGTTCGGCAGCCCGGACTCGCGCACGACGCGGACCGCGTCGGCGACGTACTCGCCGACGTCCTCGCCCACCCCGATCGGGGAGACGGAGAAGGCGACGATCATGCGTTGATCACGCCTTCCTTACGGGCGCGGGCGGCGATGACGGTCGCCTCGGACTCACGGCGCAGCATGCGGTCGGCGAAGAAGCCGCCGGCGGGCAGGACGGAGAGGACGAAGTAGAGGGCGGCGGTCTTCAGCTGCCACTTGGCCGTCACCCAGGCGTCGATCCAGAAGATCACGTAGATGATGAACAGCACACCGTGGACGCCGCCCATCACGGGCACGGCGTTGAAGTCGGTGGTCCGCTTCAGTACCGAGCAGACGATCAGGAGCAGGAAGGACACGGCCTCCGGAGCGGAGACCAGGCGGAGCCGGCGCAGGGCGGAGGCGGTCTTGAGGTCCACGGGGGCACACCTTCGGTCGACGTGGCTGGACGGTCACAGCTTGTGACGGCATTCACAAGCTGCCCCATTGTCGCAGCCCCGGAAACGATCAGCGGATCCGGGTCCGTTCCGGAGTACTTCAGGGGCCATGGGGCCTGTTGGAGGCGTATGTCCGCCCGCTAGCGTCGGGGGCGTGGCTCAGTTTCGGCTCCATGGGAGCAAAGTTCTCGCCGTCGACATGGCGGGCGACGCGGTCAAGGCCAAGAACGGCTCGATGGTCGCGTACGAGGGCGATATGGCATTCAAGAAGATGACCGGCGGCGGTGACGGCCTGCGCGGCATGGTCACGCGCCGGCTCACCGGCGAACAGATGGAAGTCATGGAGGTGAAGGGGCACGGCACCTGCTACTTCGCCGACCGGGCGAGCGAGATCAACCTCGTCACGCTGCGCGGCGAGACGCTGTACGTGGAGGCCAGCAACCTGCTCTGCACGGACTCGGCGCTGCGGACCGGCACCACGTTCACGGGGCTGCGCGGCGCCTCGCAGGGCAACGGGCTGTTCACCACCACCGTCGAGGGCTCCGGCCAGGCGGCGATCCTCTCGGGCGGCACGGCGATCGTGCTGCGGGTGACCCCGCAGATGCCGCTTCAGGTCGACCCCGGCGCGTACATCGCGCACACCGGGCGGCTCAAGCAGCACTTCCAGTCCGGCGTGAACTTCCGGACGTTCATCGGGGAGGGCTCGGGAGAGGCCTTCCAGATCCGCTTCGAGGGCGAGGGGCTCGTGTACGTACAGCCCAGCGAGCGCAACACGATCGGGGGTGACGTGTAATGCCGTTCCGGCTTCTCAACTCGCGCATGGTCGAGGCCCAGGTCATTCCGGGGCAGCGGCTGTTCAGCCAGCGCGGCGCCATGCTCGCCTACAAGGGCGACGTCTCCTTCACCCCGAGCATCACCGGCGGCCAGGGCGGCGTCATGGGGATGATCGGTCGCCGCATCGCCAACGAGGCGACGCCGCTGATGACCGTGGAGGGCAGCGGCACCGTGATGTTCGGCCACGGCGGCCACCACGTCCACGTCATCGAGCTGTCGGGCGACACCCTCTACGTCGAGGCGGACCGGCTGCTGGCGTTCGACGGGACGCTGCAGCAGGGGACGATGTTCATGGGGTCGCAGGGCGGCGTGATGGGCATGGTGCGCGGTCAGGTCACCGGGCAGGGGCTGTTCACGACCACCCTCAAGGGGCACGGCGCGGTGGCCGTGATGGCGCACGGCGGCTTCATCGAGCTGCCGATCAATCCACAGCGCCCGGTCACCGTCGACCCGCAGGCCTACGTCGCCCACAGGGGCGACGTCCGCAACAAGCTGACGGCGGCGCTGGGTTGGCGTGAGGTCGTCGGTCGCGGCAGCGGCGAGGCGTTCCGGCTCGAGCTCTCGGGCAGCGGCACGGTGTACGTACAGGCCTCGGAGGAGAAGCTGTGAACGCCCCGGTCATCCATGACGCGTCGACCCTGCCGGCCGACGACAACGTCAATCCGTACGCCTTCAGCGTGGACCTCAAGGGTCAATGGTTCCTGCAGAAGGGGAAGATGATCGCCTACTACGGGCGGATCGACTTCCACGGCATCGGCCACGGCCCCCTGGACCGGCTGATCGCCGGCAGCTTCCACTCCCCCCTGCACGCCGCCGACTGGGTGGTGGCGGAGGGGCAGGGCAAGATGCTGCTCGCCGACCGGTCCTTCGACGTCAACTCCTACGACCTGGAGGACGGCAACCTCACCGTCCGCTCGGGCAATCTGCTGGCCTTCGAGCCGACGCTGGCGCTGAAGCAGTCCATCATCCCGGGCTTCCTGACCCTGATCGGCACGGGCAAGTTCGTGGCCGCCTCCAACGGTCCGGTCGTCTTCGTGGAGCCGCCGGTGCGCGTGGACCCGCAGGCGCTGGTGGGGTGGGCGGACTGTCCCTCGCCCTGCCACCACTACGACCACCAGTACATGCGCGGAGTGATGGGCGGCGTGCGCAGGCTCACGGGTATCGGCGGCGCCTCCGGCGAGGAGCACCAGTTCGAGTTCGTCGGGTCCGGGACGGTGCTGCTGCAGTCCACCGAGCAGCTGATGGAGGAGATCGCCACGGGCGAGGGTCCGCCGCAGCAGGCCGGCGTTCCGCACGCAAGTGCCGGAAATCAGACAATGACGCCGCGTCTGCCGGGCCAGCTCGGCGACCTCCAGCGCCGCTTCGGGCTGTGAGCGGTACCCTGCAGAGTGTGACGTCGAACGCATGACCTCTCCTTACGCTCGCCCGTAACCGCCCTTAGTTAATCTTTCAACTTCTTAGGTAGAATCCATTCATGGACACCGAGAACGGCACTCGCTGGCTCAGCGACGAGGAACAGGCCACCTGGCGCGCCCACCTGGACGTGAGCCGGCTGCTGATGCACCAGCTCGAACGGGACCTGCAGCCGTTCGGCCTCACCAACAACGACTACGAAATCCTGGTCAACCTCTCGGAGTCGGACGACCACCGGATGCGGATGAGCGATCTCGCGACCGCCACCCTGCAGTCCAAGAGCCGTCTGTCGCACCAGATCACGCGCATGGAGAACGCCGGGCTCGTCCGCCGGGAGAACTGCGAGTCCGACCGGCGCGGGCTGTTCGCGGTCCTCACCGAACAGGGCTGGGAGACCATGCGCAAGGTCGCCCCGCACCACGTCGCCTCCGTGCGCGAGCACTTCGTCGACCTGCTGTCGCCACAGGAGCTCAAGGCGCTCCACGAGTCCCTGGCCCCGGTGGCCCGGCACCTGCGCTCCACGCGCGGCAAGGTCTGACCGTCCGTCGGCCCCGCGTAGGTGAAGTGAGCCCGGCGCACGCGCCGGGCTCATCTCATGTCCGTGCCGCGTTCTCCGTGAGACCGGCGACGAGTTCGTCCGCCGCCGCGTAGGGGTCGATCCCACCGGCCACGACCCGGGCCGCGAGAGCGTCCACGCGCCGGTCGCCCCGCAGGTCCCCGATGCGCTCGCGCAGTGCGGTGACCGCGATGGTCTCGACCTCCCGTGCCGCCCGCAGCCGGCGGCGCTCGGTCAGGGCGCCGCGCTCCTCCATCCACGCGCGGTGCTTCTCCAGGGCCTCGACGACCTCGTCCGTGCCCTCGCCGCGGGCGGCCACCGTCTTCACGATCGGGGGCCGCCAGTCGCCGGGGGCACGGGACTCGCCGAGACCCAGCATGTGGTTGAGCTCGCGGGCCGTGGCGTCGGCGCCGTCCCGGTCGGCCTTGTTGACGACGTAGACGTCGCCGATCTCCAGGATTCCGGCCTTGGCGGCCTGGATGCCGTCACCCATTCCGGGGGCGAGCAGCACCACGGACGTATCGGCCTGGGAGGCGATCTCCACCTCCGACTGGCCCACGCCCACCGTCTCCACGAGCACCACCTCGCAGCCGGCCGCGTCCAGCACCCGGATCGCCTGCGGGGCGGCCCACGCGAGGCCGCCGAGGTGGCCGCGCGTGGCCATGGAGCGGATGTAGACGCCCGGGTCGGAGGCGTGCTCGGACATCCGCACCCGGTCGCCCAGCAGGGCGCCCCCGGAGAAGGGCGAGGAGGGGTCGACGGCCAGGACGCCGACCCGCTTGCCCATGCGGCGGTACGCGCTCACCAGCGCCGAGGTCGACGTCGACTTGCCGACGCCGGGCGAGCCCGTGATGCCCACGACGTAGGCGTGGCCCGTGAGCGGGGCCAGGGCGGCCATCACCTCGCGCAGCTGCGGGGACGCCCCCTCCACCAGTGAGATCAGCCGGGCCACGGCCCGCGGCCGGCCCTCCCGTGCCTGCTCGACCAGCGTGGGGACGTCCGCCATGACTGCTCCGTTTCGTTCCGGTCCGTTCGGGTCCCGCTCGGGTCCGCCGCGGGGGTCAGTTGCCGGGGACGCGGAGGATCAGCGCGTCGCCCTGGCCGCCGCCGCCGCACAGGGCCGCGGCGCCGACGCCGCCGCCGCGCCGCTTCAGCTCCAGCGCGAGGTGGAGCACGATGCGGGCGCCCGACATGCCGATGGGGTGACCGAGCGCGATGGCCCCACCGTTGACGTTCACCTTTTCCGGGGATACGCCCAGATCCTTCATTGACTGCACCGAAACGGCGGCGAATGCCTCATTGATCTCGATGAGGTCGAGGTCCTCGACGCCCAGCCCCTCCTTGCCCAGCGCATGCCGTATGGCGTTGGACGGCTGCGACTGCAGGGAGTTGTCGGGGCCGGCCACATTGCCGTGGGCGCCGATCTCGGCGATCCACGCCAGGCCCAGCTCCTCGGCCTTGGCCTTGCTCATCACGACCACGGCGGCCGCGCCGTCGGAGATCTGCGAGGACGTGCCGGCGGTGATCGTGCCGTCCTTGGCGAAGGCGGGCCGCAGCTTGGCCAGCGACTCCACGGTGGTCTCCGCGCGGATGCCCTCGTCCTTGCTGAAGATGACCGGCTCGCCCTTGCGCTGCGGGATCTCCACGGGGGTGATCTCCGCCTCGAACAGCCCGTTCTTCTGGGCGGCGGCCGCCCGCTGGTGGGAGCGGGCCGCGACCTCGTCCTGCTCGGCGCGGCGGATGCCGAGGCGGGTGTTGTGCTTCTCGGTGGACTCGCCCATCGCGATGTTCTCGAAGGCGTCCGTCAGCCCGTCGTGGGCCATGGCGTCGAGCATCCCGACCGCGCCGTACTTGAAGCCCTCGCGGGACTTGGGCAGCAGGTGCGGGGCGTTGGTCATCGACTCCTGACCGCCGGCCACGACGATGTCGAACTCACCCGCGCGGATGAGCTGGTCGGCCAGCGCGATGGCGTCGAGGCCGGACAGGCAGACCTTGTTGACCGTCAGCGCGGGGACGCTCATGGGAATGCCGGCCTTGACGGCCGCCTGGCGGGCGGGGATCTGCCCGGCGCCGGCCTGCAGGACCTGGCCCATGATCACGTACTGCACCTGGTCGCCGCCGATCCCGGCCCGGTCGAGGGCGGCCTTGATGGCCACCGCCCCCAGGTCGGCGCCCGAGAAGGTGCGCAGCGAGCCCAGCAGCCGGCCCATGGGCGTGCGCGCGCCCGCGACGATGACGGAGGTCGTACCGGATGTTCCGTTCGTACCAGACATGGGCGCTGCCCCTTCGAGCGGAGGATGTTAACGACGGTTTCCGTCAATGTACTGAGCAGTACCGCACCGGGTCACCGGGCCGAAGGTGTGATCGCGCGCACGTTGCGTAACCACCCCGTCCGGCGGTGCACTGGAGCCATGCTGACGCGCATCGACCACATCGGGATCGCCTGCTTCGACCTCGACAGGACTGTCGAGTTCTACCGTGCCACGTACGGCTTCGAGGTGTTCCACACCGAGGTCAACGAGGAACAGGGCGTCCGCGAAGCCATGCTCAAAATCAATGAGACGTCCGACGGCGGGGCCTCGTACCTGCAGCTGCTCGAGCCCACCCGCGAGGACTCCGCGGTCGGCAAGTGGCTTGCCAAGAACGGCGAGGGCGTTCACCACATCGCGTTCGGTACGCCCGACGTCGACGCCGACGCCCAGGCCGCCCGGGAGAAGGGTCTGCGGGTGCTCTACGACGAGCCCCGCACCGGATCCATGGGCTCGCGCATCACCTTCCTGCACCCGAAGGACTGTCACGGAGTGCTGACGGAACTGGTCACCTCCGCGCCTCCCGGGACGACGGAGCACTGACCCTCCCCTTCCCCGGCCGGTAGAGTGCAGGTTCGGCCGGGTACGGGTGGCCCCCGGACCGGGCTGTACCGATGATCTGACACCATTTCTTCGGAAGGGCGGGCTCCGGGTTCCACACCGACGCAGTACGGGGCCGGCCGCCGACGCGACCAGGGGACGGATGGACCGCGCTGTGCGGGGCTACGAGCGCCAGGAGAGTCAGCTGGAGGAAGCCGACCACCTCTCGAAGTTCGAGGCCGAGATGAAGCGGCTGAAGACCGAGCGGGAAAAGGCTGTCCAGCACGCCGACGACCTCGGCTACCAGGTCGAGGTGTTGCGCGCCAAGCTCCACGAGGCGCGTCGCAACCTCGCCCACCGTCCCGCCTATGACTCGGCGGACATCGGGTACCAGGCGGAGCAGCTGCTCCGCAATGCCCAGATCCAGGCCGAGCAGCTGCGCTCCGACGCCGAGCGCGAGCTGCGCGAGGCCCGGGCCCAGACGCAGCGGCTGCTGCAGGAGCACGCCGAGCAGCAGGCCCGCATGGAGGCGGAGCTGCACGCCGAAGCGGTGGCCCGCCGCCAGCGCCTCGACGAGGAGCTGAACGAGCGCCGCCGCACCGTCGAGTCGCACGTCAACGAGAACGTCGCCTGGGCCGAGCAGCTGCGGGCCCGTACGGAGTCCCAGGCCCGCCGGCTGCTGGAGGAGTCTCGGGCCGAGTCCGAGCAGTCCCTCGCGGCCGCACGCGCCGAGGCCCAGCGGCTGGCCGAGCAGGCCAGCGGCCGGCTCGGCCAGGCCGCCGAGGAGGCCCGCGCCGAAGCCGAAGCGATCCTGCGCCGGGCGCGCACGGACGCCGAGCGGCTGCTGACCGCCGCCTCCGCGCAGGCGCAGGAGGCCACCGACCACGCCGAGCAGCTGCGCTCCAGCACCAGCGCCGAGTCCGACCAGGCCCGTACCGCGGCCGCGGAGATGACGCGCACCGCCGAGGCCCGCATCCAGGAGGCCGACACGGCGCTGCGCGAGGCGCGCGCCGAGGCGGAGAAGCTGGTCACGGAGGCGAAGGAGGCCGCCACCCGGCGGCTGTCCGCCGCCGAGTCGGACAACGAGCAGCGCACCCGTACGGCCCGGGCGGAGATCGCCCGCCTGGTGAGCGAGGCCACCAAGGAGGCCGAGACCCTGCGGGCCGAGGCCGAGCAGCTGCGGGCCGACGCCGCCGCCGAGGCCGAGCGGCTGCTGGCCGAGGCCTCCGAGAAGGCGCGCAGCTCCGTCGCCGAGGACTCCGCCGCGCAGCTCGCCAAGGCCGCCCGTACGGCCGAGGAGGTGCTGGCCAAGGCGTCGCAGGACGCCCAGGCCACGACCAAGGCCGCCGCGGCCGAGGCCGAGCGGATCCGCCGGGAGGCCGAGGCCGAGGCCGAGCGGCTGCGTGCCCAGGCCGCGGACACCGCCGAGCAGCTCAAGGGCGAGGCGAAGGACGACACCGAGGAGTACCGCGCCCGCACCGTCGAGCTCCAGGAGGAGGCGCGACGGCTGCGCGGCGAGGCCGAGCAGCTGCGGGCCGAGGCCGTCGCCGAGGGCGAGCGGATCCGTGGCGAGGCCCGCCGTGAGGCGGTCCAGCAGATCGAGGAGGCGGCCAGCACCGCCGAGGAGCTCCTGGTCAAGGCGAAGGCCGACGCCGAGGAGACCCGCGGCGGGGCGAGCGCCGAGAGCGAGCGCGTACGGGCCGAGGCGGCCGAGCGCGCGTCCGGCCTGCGCAAGCAGGCCGAGGAGGCCCTGGAGCGGGCCCGCGCCGAGGCCGAGGAGATGGCCGAGGAGGCCGAGGACCACGCCGAGCGCACCCGCGAGGAGGCCGCCGAGGCGGCCCGCCGCGTGCGCGAGGAGGCCGAGCGCGCCGCGCGGGCACGCACCGAGGAGGCCGCCGAGGAGCTGGCCCGGCTGCAGGGCGAGGCCGAGCAGCGCCTCGAGGCGGCGGAGACGGCGCTGCGCGAGGCCCGTGCGGAGGCCGAGCGGCTGCGCCGCGAGGCGGCCGAGGAGACCGAGCGGCAGCGCGCGGAGTCCGCGGAGCGGGTCCGTACGCTGCGGGCCCAGGCCGAGGAAGAGGCCGAGCGGCTGCGTTCCGAGGCGGCCGCGGAGGCGTCGGAGGCGCGTGCCGAGGGCGAGGCGACCCTGGCGCGGCTGCTGGGCGAGGCCGAGGAGGAGGCCGAGCGGCTGCGCTCGGAGGCGCAGGAGAGCGCCGACCGGCTCCGTACCGAGGCGAACGCCGCCGCCGAGCGCACGGCCGCCGAGGCGGCCGAGGCGCTGGCCGCGGCGCAGGAGGAGGCCGCCCGGCGCCGTCGTGAGGCGGAGGAGCTGCTCGGGGACGCCCGTACCGAGGCGCAGGCCGAGCGCGAGGCGGCGCGCGAGCAGAGCGAGGAGCTGCTGGCTTCGGCGCGCAAGCGGGTCGCCGAGGCGCAGGAGGAGGGCCGGCGCCTGGTCGAGGAGGCGGAGCAGCGGGCGGGCGAGCTCGTGGCCGCCGCCGAGCAGACCGCGCAGCAGGTGCGCGACTCCGTGGCCGGGCTGCACGAGCAGGCCGAGGAGGAGATCGCCGGCCTGCGGTCGGCGGCCGAGCACAACGCCGAGCGGACGGTCACCGACGCCCAGATCGAGGCGGACCGGGTCCGGGCCGAGGCCTACGCCGAGCGCGAGCGGGCGGACGAGGACGCCGCCCGTACGCGTGCGGAGGCCAAGGCGGCCTCGGACGCGGCGAAGGAGCTGGCGGAGCGCACGGTCGCCGAGGCCACGGCCGAGGCCGAGCGGGTGGAGAGCGCGGCGGCCCGGGTGCTGGACGAGGCGCGCGAGGCGGCCAACGCCCGTCGTGCCGAGGCGGCCCAGCAGGCCGACGAGCTGCTCGCCGAGGCCATGGCCGAGGCGGAGAAGATGGCCGCGGACGCGGCCGGCACCATGGCGAAGGCCCGGGAGAGCGCCGACGCCCACCGGGCGGAGGCGTCCGCGGACGCGGACCGGGTGATCGCGGAGGCCGCGAAGGAGGCGGAGCGGCTGCGCGGCGAGGCCGCCCGCACGGTCGAGGAGGCGCGCGAGGCGGCCGAGGCGCACCGGGCGGAGGCCGACGCCGATGCCGAGCGGCTGCGGTCCGAGGCGGCCCGTGTCCTGGACGGGGCCCGCGAGGACGCCGGTACCCGCCGCGCGGAGGCGGCCCAGCAGGCGGACGAGCTGATCGCCGAGGCCACGAGCGAGGCGGAGAAGATGGCGGCCGAGGCCGCCCGCATCGTCACCGAGGCCCGCGAGGAGGCCGAGGGTCACCGGGCCGAGGCGTCCGCGGACGCGGACCGGCTGATCGCCGAGGCGGCCGAGATGGTCGAGGCCGCCCGGCTCGAGGCGGCCCGCTTCGAGGAGCAGGCCCGCGAGGCGGCGGAGGCCCACCGGGCCGAGGCCGCCGCGGACGCCGAGCGGCTGCGGGCCGAGGCGGCCCGCACGGTGGACGAGGCGCGCGAGGCGGCCAACGCCCGCCGCGCCGAGGCCGCACAGCAGGCCGACGAGCTCATCGCCGAGGCCACGAGCGAGGCGGAGAAGATGGCGGCCGAGGCCGCCCGCATCGTCACCGAGGCCCGCGAGCAGGCCGACGCCCACCGGGCCGAGGCCGAGGGGCAGGCCGATCGCACGCTGGGCGAGGCCATCGCGGAGGCGGAGCGGCTGCGGGTCGCCGCGGCCGAGAAGAAGGCCAAGGCGGACGAGCAGGCCGAGGCCGTCCTCGCCAAGGCGACCGCCGAGGCCGAGCGGGTGGTGGCGGACGCGTCCGCCAGGGCGCAGCAGATGCGCACGGACGCCTCCGACGCGCTGGCGTCGGCCGAGCAGGACGCGGCGCGTACGCGCGCCGAGGCCCGCGAGGACGCGAACAAGATCCGGACCGAGGGCCGGGCCGAGGCCGAGCGCATCGTCGACGAGGCGGCCGAGCTCACCTCGTCCGCGCAGGACGACGCCGACCGCATCGTGGACAAGGCGCGGGAGGCGGCGAACGCCCGCCGCGCCGAGGCCGCACAGCAGGCCGACGAGCTCATCGCCGAGGCCACGAGCGAGGCGGAGAAGATGGCCGCCGAGGCCGCCCGTGCGCTGGCGGAGGCCACCGAGGCCGCCGACGCGCGCCGGGCGGAGGCCGACGCGCAGGCCGAGCGGGTGCTGGCCGAGGCCGCCGGGGAGGCGGAGCGGCTGCGCTCGGACGCCGACGTGGCGCTGGAGAGCGCCCGCGACGAGGCCCGGCGGACCGCCGACGAGGCCCGGGAGGCGGCGAACGCCCGCCGCGCGGAGGCGGCCGAGCAGGCGGACACGCTGGTCACCGAGGCGACGGCGGAGGCCGAGCGGATGGCGGCCGAGGCCGCCGAGGCCCTCGCCGCCGCGCAGGAGGACGCCAACAGCACGCGTGCCGACTCCGCGAAGATCAAGGCCGACGCGGTCCTGGAGGCGGAGCGGCTGCGGGCCGAGGCCCGTGCCGAGGCCGAGCGGACCGTGGACCAGGCGCGGGACGCGGGCGCCAAGCGGCTGGCGGACGCCGCCGAGCAGGCGGACGCGCTGATCGCGAAGGCCCAGGAGGAGGCCGTACGGGCCGCCACGGCGGCCGAGGAGCAGGCCGACACCATGGTGGGCGCGGCCCGCAAGGAGGCCGAACGGATCGTCAAGGAGGCCACCGGCGAGGGCAACGCGCTGGTGGAGCAGGCGCGTACGGACGCCAACACCCTGCTCGCCGAGGCCCGTGGGGACGCCACGGCCATAAGGGACCGGGCCGACGAGCTGCGCTCGCGGCTCGAGGGCGAGGTCGAGGAGCTGCACGAGCGGGCGCGCCGGGAGGCGTCCGAGGCGATGCAGTCCGCGGGCGAGCGCTGCGACAAGCTCGTCGCGGCGGCCACCGAACAGCTGGCGAACGCCGAGGAGAAGGCGGAGAAGCTGATCTCGGACGCCCAGGGCGAGGCCAGCAAGGTGCGCATCACCGCCGTGAAGAAGGCGGACGCGCTGATCAAGGAGGCGGAGCAGAAGAAGACCGCCGCCGTACGCGAGGCGGAGCGCCTGCGCACCGAGGCTCAGCAGGAGGCCTCGCGCCTTCTCGAGGAGGGAAAGCGGGAGTTGGAGGTCCTGGTCCGTCGTCGCGAGGACATTCAGGCCGAGATTTCCCGTGTCCAGGACGTGTTGGAAGCGTTGGAATCATTTGAGTCCCCCGGGGCAGGCGGCTCCAAGGAGGGCGGGGTGAAGGCGGCGGCTGGTGCCGGCGCAACTCGATCGGGTGGCAAGCAGTCACAGAAGTAACACTCAATCGAGGGGTCGGTTTCCGGAATCCTCAACTGTCTACTTCCATCTGCTCGATGAGACGCCGCTCACGCCCCTAGGATTCCTCTATCACCTCACCGGTCTCTTATGACAGGAACCCCATGAGCGACACTTCCTCCCCCTTCGGCTTCGAGTTGGTGCGGCGTGGATACGACCGCGGCCAGGTGGACGACCGCATTACCAAGCTCGTAGCGGACCGTGACAGCGCCCTGGCGCGGATCACCTCGCTGGAAAAGCGCATCGAGGAGCTCCACCTCGAGACGCAGAACGCTCAGGCACAGATCAATGACGCGGAGCCGTCGTACGCGGGGCTCGGCGCGCGGGTCGAGAAGATTCTCCGGCTGGCCGAGGAAGAGGCCAAGGACCTGCGGGAAGAGGCCCGGCGCGCCGCCGAGCAGCACCGTGAGCTGGCCGAGTCGGCCGCGCAGCAGGTGCGCAACGACGCCGAGTCGTTCGCCGCCGACCGCAAGGCGAAGGCGGAGGACGAGGGCGCGCGGATCGTCGAGAAGGCGAAGGGCGACGCGGCTACGCTGCGTGCCGAGGCGCAGAAGGACGCGCAGTCCAAGCGCGAGGAGGCGGACGCCCTCTTCGAGGAGACCCGCGCCAAGGCCGCCCAGGCCGCGGCGGACTTCGAGACCAACCTGGCCAAGCGCCGCGAGCAGTCCGAGCGCGACCTGGCCTCGCGCCAGGCCAAGGCCGAGAAGCGGCTGGCGGAGATCGAGCACCGCGCCGAGCAGCTGCGCCTGGAGGCGGAGAAGCTGCGCACGGACGCGGAGCGCCGGGCCCGCCAGACGGTGGAGACCGCGCAGCGTCAGGCCGAGGACATCGTCGCCGACGCCAATGCCAAGGCCGACCGCATCCGCAGCGAATCCGAGCGCGAGCTGGCGGCGCTCACCAACCGCCGCGACAGCATCAACGCCCAGCTGACCAACGTCCGCGAGATGCTGGCCACGCTGACCGGAGCGGCGGTGGCCGCGGCCGGGGTTCCGGGTGATGACGAGCCGATCTCGCGCGGCGTCCCGGCCCAGCAGAGCCGCTGACGCGGCACGCTGCACGGAACGTACGTCGCTCGTTCGGGGGATCCTGTGTTCAGCGCGCCCTGTCGCCGCCTTAGGTGGCGGCCGGGCGCGCTGAGTGCTTCCTGCCGGTTTCCCCGGAGGCCGCGCCACCGGTGGCGGGCCGGCCGGGGCGCCCTTACCGTGGCTGAATGATCGAGCTGGCGGGTCTGACCAAGCACTACGGCGACGTACGCGCCGTGGATCACCTCACGTTCACCGTGCGGCCCGGCATCGTCACCGGCTTCCTCGGCCCCAATGGTGCGGGCAAGTCCACGACCATGCGGATGATGCTCGATCTGGACAATCCGACCAGCGGCACGGTCCGCATCGACGGCCGGCACTACCGCGAACTGCACGACCCGCTCAAGGTCGTGGGTGCCCTGCTGGACGCCAAGGCGATGCACGGCGGTCGCAGCGCCTACAACCATCTGCTGTGCCTGGCGCAGAGCAACGGCATCCCCCGTACGCGCGTTCGTGAAGTCCTGGACACCGTGGGCCTGTCGTCGGTGGCCGGAAAGCGCTCCAAGGGCTTCTCCCTCGGCATGGGCCAGCGCCTGGGCATCGCCGGCGCGCTCCTGGGCGACCCGCAGATCCTGATGTTCGACGAGCCGGTCAACGGACTCGACCCCGAGGGCATCCACTGGATCCGCAACCTCATGAAGAACCTGGCCACCCAGGGCCGTACGGTCTTCGTCTCCTCCCACCTGATGAGCGAGATGGCGCTGACCGCCGACCACCTCGTGGTCATCGGCCAGGGGCGGCTGCTCGCGGACACGAGCATGGCGGACTTCATCAGGGAGAACTCCCGCTCGTACGTCCGGGTGCGCACCCCGAACCAGGAGCGGCTGCGGGACGTGCTGCACGGCGCGGGCATCGACTTCGCCCCCGGCGCCGACGGCTCCCTGGAGGTCGAGGGCGAGGACGCCCCGCACCTGGGCGAGCTGGCCGCCCGGCACCAGATCGTGCTGCACGAGCTGAGTCCTCAGCAGGCCTCGCTGGAGGAGGCGTTCATGCGGCTCACCGCCGGGTCGGTGGAGTACCACGCGCACGACGACCACCGGCCGCCGGCGGGAGCGCCGCCGGGGGCGGGCGGTGAGACGGCGGTCTGGGGGGCCGGTTGGCGGGAGAAAAAGGTGAAGGGGTCCTGACGATGGCGGCGGTGAATCAGGTTCTCGCATCGGAATGGACGAAGATCAAATCGGTGCGCTCCACGGTGTGGACGCTCGGGATCGCGGTGGTCGTCACGGTCGCTCTCGGCGCGCTGATCAGCGCTTTGAGCAAGAAGGACTTCGACAATCTGTCGGTCGAGGACAAGATCCGATTCGATCCGACGTTCCTCAGCTTCGCGGGTATGGGACTCGGTCAGCTGGCATTGATCGTCTTCGGTGTGCTGGTCGTTTCCAACGAATACAGCACCGGAATGATCCGCACTTCGCTGGCGGCCGTTCCCCAGCGCGGCGTCTTTCTCTTCAGCAAGATCATTGTCGCCACGCTGCTGGCATTCGTGGTCGCCATGATCACCAGCTTTGTGGCCTTCTTCGTCGGCCAGGCGATGCTCGGCAGCCACAAGGCACACCTCGGCGACCCGGGGGTCCTGCGCGCGGTATTCGGCGGCGGCCTCTACATGACGCTGATCACGGTGTTCTCGATGGGGGTGGCGGCGATGCTGCGCAGCCCCATGCTCTCGCTCGGCATTCTGATGCCGTTCTTCTTTCTCATCTCCGCCATCCTCGGCAATGTGCCGGCCACGAAGAAGGTGGGGCAGTACCTGCCGGACCAGGCGGGCCAGAAGGTGATGCAGGTCGTCACGGCCGGGGACGACGCGCCGTACGGGCCGTGGGGCGGCTTCACGATCATGGTGCTGTGGGTGGTGGCGGCGCTGATCGGCGGCTACGTCCTGCTGAAGAGGCGGGACGCGTAGGGGCGGGACCGTTCGATCCGGGCCCGGCGTGGGGAGAGAACCCGGCATGACGCGGCGGCGCACCCTGCGGGATCTCGGGCTGGACGTCGCTCCCGCGCGGCATCCGCTCAGTTATCCCGGCCGGCCGGTCACCGAGCCGGTGCTGCTGGCCGGCGAGGAGCTGCTGGCGCTGGCCCCGGGGCCGGGGCGGCTCGGCTCGTGGCGCATCGGCGCCGCGACCCTCGACCAGGCCCTCGCCTCCCTCGGCGGGGCGGCCACCGGCCGCCGTCACCCGGTCCTCGCCGTGGGGTCCAACGCCTCCCCCGCCCAGCTCGCCCACAAGCTCACCCGTGAGGGCCTGGCGGCCACCGTTCCGATGGTGCCGGTCCGCACGCGCGGCATCGGGGTCGGCTGCTCCGGCCACATCGGCCGCTTCGGGTACGTCGCGGCGGCGCCGTACGCCGACCCGGCCGCCGAGCGCGTGCTCGTGGCCGGCTGGCTGGACGCCGAGCAGCTCGCGGTCGTGGACGCCACGGAGCTCAACTACCGGCGGGTCCTGCTGCCCGGCGACGCGTTCGCGCTGACCCTGCCGTCCGGGGCGCGGCTGGCGGGCGCGTATCTGTACGTCAGCAAGTGGGGCGTGCTCACCGACCCCGGCAGCGGGCTGGCCCGCCCCGGCGGCGGGGACCAGAGCGCCCTGCTCGCCGCCCTCCTGCTGGGTTCGGCGCGGCTGCGCGCCCTGCTCGGCCCCGACCCGGCGGGCTGGGTCGCGCGGGCGGCGGCCGACCCGGAGGTGCGGGCGGCGGGGGCCCGGGTGTTCGCGGCCGAGGGCTGGGTGCGCAGGTCGGAGGGGTTCCCGGCGGGCGACGGCGCGGTGGCACGCTCGTACGACGAACTGGAGGAGACCTCCTCCTTACCGCCGCCATAACTCACGCATATCGGGAACCGTCAACCCCTCGTCTATCCTCCTAACCCTTACGGGGGCTATCGCCCTGACCAAGCTCGCAAGGGGCGGAGAATGATCGAGGCAGTCGGTCTGACGAAGCGCTACGGCGCCAAGACAGCCGTGCACAACCTGACGTTCCGGGTGCGACCGGGTGCCGTCACCGGCTTCCTGGGGCCCAACGGTTCCGGCAAGTCGACCACCATGCGCATGATCCTCGGTCTGGACATGCCCACGTCCGGCCGGGTCACCATCGGCGGCCACCCCTTCCACAAGCTCCCCAACGCCCCGCGCCAGGTCGGCGCGCTGCTCGACGCCAAGGCCGTGCACGGCGGGCGCAGCGCCCGTCAGCACCTGCTGTCGCTCGCCCAGCTCTCCGGCATCCCGGCCCGCCGTGTGGACGAGGTCCTCGGCGTCGTCGGCCTGCAGGACGTGGCCAAGAGGCGCTCCAAGGGCTTCTCCCTCGGCATGGGCCAGCGCCTGGGCATCGCCGCCGCGCTCCTGGGCGACCCGCAGGTGCTGCTCTTCGACGAGCCGGTCAACGGGCTCGACCCCGAGGGCATCCTCTGGGTCCGCAATCTCATGAAGCGGCTGGCCGCGGAGGGCCGCACCGTCTTCGTCTCCTCGCACCTGATGAGCGAGATGGCGCTGACCGCCGACCACCTGATCGTCATCGGTCGCGGGCAGCTCATGGCCGACATGAGCGTCAAGGACTTCATCTCCGCGAACTCCGCGGACTTCGCGCGCGTCCGTACGCCCGACGGCGAGCCGGAGGGCCGCGAGAAGCTGACGGCCGCGCTGGTCGAGGCCGGTGCGCAGGTCCTGCCGGAGCAGGACGGCGCCCTGCGGGTGACGGGGCTGGCGCTGCCGCGGATCAGCGACCTCGCGCACGGCGCGGACGTCCGCCTGTGGGAGCTCTCCCCGCACCAGGCCTCCCTGGAGGAGGCGTACATGCGGATGACCCAGGGCGCGGTCGACTACCGCTCCACCGCCGACCAGCGCGCCGGCCTCCAGCCGGCCGCCCAGCCGTGGCAGCAGCCCGCCGCGGCCCCGCAGGGCTGGCCGGAGCAGGCGTACCCGGTCCTGCCGGGCGAGCAGCCGAACCCCTACGCCCAGCCCCCGCAGCCGCAGCCCGTCGCCCCCGCGGCCGCGCCGCAGCAGCCCGCCGCCACGCCCCCCGCTCCCGTGACCGCCCCCGCCGACCTGACCAAGCGCGACAGCGAGGACGCCCGATGACCACCCCGCAGCAGCCCCCCGCGCCCCCGCAGCACGCCCCGCAGCACCCGCAGCAGCAGCCCGTGGGCGCGCCCGCCTACGCCCAGCAGCACGCCCCGCAGGCGGGCTACTGGCCCGGCCAGGCGCCCGCCGGCGGCCCCGTCGGCTATGTATCGCCGATCCCGATCCGCAAGGCCACCCTCGCCGACGCCCTGCTCTCCGAGTGGACCAAGATCCGCTCCGTCCGCTCGACGATGTGGACGCTCGGTGTGATGGTCCTGCTCGTCGTGGGCATCGGCCTGCTGATCGCGGTGGCGTACAGCAGCACGAACGGCTCGCTGGAGCGCACCTCCCCGCTGTCGCTGGGCTTCTTCGGCATCCTGCTGGGCATCATCTGCGTGATCACGCTGGGGGTGCTGACGATCTCGTCGGAGTACGGCACGGGCCTGATCCGTACGACCCTGACCGCCTGCCCGAACCGCGGCCGCGTGCTGACGGCCAAGGCGATCGTCTTCTTCCTGCTGACGTTCATGATCACGCTGGTGTCGACCGTGCTCGTGGCGATGGCGGACGTCGCGCTGCTGGGCGACCGGTCCTCCACCGATCCGACCGGGGAGGAGTGGCTGCGGGCGACGGTCGGCGTGAGCCTGTACGTGGCGACGCTGGGCCTGCTGGCGCTGGCCGTCGGCACGCTGCTGCGGCACTCCGCCGGGGCCATCACGGTCATGCTGGGCGTGGTGCTGCTGCCGCTGGTCATGGCGATGTTCATGATGGGCGAGACCCTCGAGGACCTGCGCAAGGGTCTGTTCGAGTACTCGATCCCCAACCAGATGTCGGCGTTCTACATGAGCGGGGCCGACGCGGTCACCGACGGCCCCACGGGCTGGGACCCGCTGTGGATCATGCTGGGCGTGGCCGCTGCCGCCCTGGCCGGTGCGTACGCCTCGCTGCTGCGGCGCGACGCCTAGGCCGGGGACGCCCTCAGTACCTCGGCGCGTTACGGGACCGCTGGAGCCGCGCGCTCCGGCGGTCCTTCGCGTTCCAGCAGGCCTTGTGCCAGTGGCGCCGGTCGTCGACCCCGGCGCCGTGCTGCGGCCAGGCGACCACGTGCGGCACCCCCGGCGGGATCTCCTGGTCGCAGCCGGGGCAGCGGTAGTGCTTGGCCGCCGCGCCGCCGCCGATCATGCGGACCGCCCACTCCTCGCCCTGCCAGCTCTCCGTGCGCTCCAGGCCGTACCGCTCGCCGCTCCCGTCGCGCGGGAGGGGGGTGTGTTTGTCGGCGCCGCCTCGCGGGCGGTTTCGGCGCGGGGACACGGGGCACCTCGGAAGGTCTGGGGCTACGGGTCGCGAACAGCCTACGCGGGACGGTCACCGCCCCGGCCCGGCATCCTCGCGCCCCTATGGCGCCTGCGCTCCGATCATCATGAAAACTTCACGCTCGGCCGTACCTTTGGCACGTGTCAGCCGTTATTGCCTCCAGGGGGGTGCCGCGTCGGTCGCTAGGAGGAACAAGAGCGATGCGCGTTGGAGCATTTGTCCTGGCCGCCCAGTTCCCGGGCCAGGGCCACGAGGAGGCGCTGTACCGGGCCGTGCGGTCGGCCGAGGTCGCCGAGGAGGCGGGGCTGGCCGCCGTCTGGCTGGCGGAACACCACTTCGTCCCGTACGGAGTCTGTCCGTCCGCCGTCACCCTGGCCGCCCTGCTGCTCGGCCGTACCCGTGCCATCGAGGTCGGCACCGCCGTGAGCGTGCTCCCCACCACGCACCCCGTCGCGCTGGGCGAGCAGGCGGCGCTGCTGCACCTGACCTCGGGCGGCCGCTTCACCCTCGGGGTGGGCCGGGGCGGCCCGTGGGTCGACCTGGAGGTGTTCAACTCAGGCCTGGGGGCGTACGAAGAGGGGTTCCCCGAATCGCTCGAATTGCTGATGCGGTGGCTGCGCGAACCCCGGGTCGGCAGCGACGGGGAGCGGTTCGCCTTCCGTGAGGTGCCCGTCGTGCCGCGCCCGGACGACGCGTTGGGCTCCGCCGGGCCCGGCGTGATCGTCGCCTGTACCTCGCCCGCGAGCGTGCGGCTGGCCGCGGCGCACGGGCTGCCGATGCTGCTCGGCATGCACAGCACGGACGAGGAGAAGGCCGGGATGGTCGCCCTCTGGCGCAAGTGCGCCCTGGAGTCCGGGAGTTCGCCGGAGGCGGTGGCCGCGGCCGGTCATGTGGCGGCGGGCGTCGTACAGATCGCGGACCGCCGCGAGGAGGCGGCGCAGACGCTGCTGAAGGCGATGCCGGGGTGGTTCCACTACGGCCTGTCGGCCCATGTGACGGTCGACGGCAGAGCCCGCCCGATGCGCGATCCCCTCGCCTATACGGAGCTGCTGTGCGAGCTGCATCCCGTCGGCTCGCCCCGGCTGTGCGCGGACCGGCTCGCGGCCACCTCCGAGCGCACGGGCATCAGCCGCTTCGCCCTCCTGGCCGAGGGCTCGGGTGATCTGGCGGCCACCGAGGAGAACCTGCGCCGGCTCGGCGCCGAGGTGCTGCCGCTGCTCGCCTGACGCTCGGCCGCTGTCGGTCCGGTCCCCCGTCCGAGCTCGCCCGTCCCTTGGGCCGGGCGCCCGGCGGAGCTGCCGCCCCCCGCTCTCTACCCCACCTCCCGGACTCGGAGCGGCAGCACGGAACGCGTCAGCAGTCGCGGAGCTCCGGCGACTGGTTGAGCAGCTGGCCCCGGACCGAGGTGAAACGGGCCAGGCGCTCGTCCACCGAGCGGTCGACGGGGAAGACCGCCACCCGGTGGCAGTTCTGGAACGCCAGCCGGACCCCGAAGTGTCGCTGCAGCGCTCCACGGATCGCGTCACTCGCCAGGGCGCGCAGCAGCTGGCCGCGGGCCTGCTCGTCCGGGGGCGGCGTCCGGTTGTCGGCGAACTCTCCGCCTTCGACCTGGAGCCGGTCCACCAGAGAGCTGATCATCTCCCACGCGTAGGGCAGGGAGTTCCGGACGCAGTCGACGAAGTCGGCTTCGTCGACCTCGCCTCGCTCGGCCTGTTCAAGGAGGGCCGGTGAGACGTCGAGCGACATGGGTTCTCCTCTCGCGACCCCGCGGGCGGGGTCTCAGGGATGGGCGAGCGGACGACGACGCCCTGTGCCCGTACGGCGACCGCCCGCTTCAACGGTAATCCGGCCACTGCGGCCCCACCAGGAGAACACCGACAACTGGCCAAAGCCCGAGGGACGGTCCAGGGCGAATCGCGTGGAGTGGCGTAAGTCGAGTAGCGTGACACACCATGCGTCTCGTCATCGCCCGTTGCTCCGTGGACTACGCGGGCCGGCTCACCGCCCATCTGCCCTCCGCCCCCCGACTGATTCTGGTCAAGGCGGACGGCAGCGTCAGCATCCACGCGGACGACCGTGCCTACAAGCCCCTCAACTGGATGTCCCCGCCGTGCACCCTCAAGGAGGACGTCGAAGGGGGCGTCGGCGTCTGGACGGTGATCAACAAGGCGGGCGAGAAGCTCATCATCACCATGGAAGAGGTGCTGCACGACTCCTCGCACGAGCTCGGCGTCGACCCCGGCCTGATCAAGGACGGCGTCGAGGCGCACCTGCAGGAGCTCCTCGCGGACCGCATCGAGACCCTCGGCGAGGGCTACACCCTCATCCGCCGCGAGTACCCCACGGCCATCGGCCCGGTGGACATCCTCTGCCGTGACGCGGACGGCGCCACGGTGGCCGTGGAGCTCAAGCGCCGCGGCGAGATCGACGGCGTGGAGCAGCTCACCCGCTACCTGGAGCTCCTCAACCGCGACCCGCACCTCGCGCCCGTGCGCGGCATCTTCGCCGCCCAGGAGATCAAGCCCCAGGCGCGGGTGCTCGCCACGGACCGCGGCATCGGCTGCGTCGTCCTGGACTACGACGCGATGCGCGGCATCGAGGACGACAAGCTGCGGCTGTTCTGACGGACCCGGATCGCACGAACGCCGGGCGGGCCGGATCTCTCCGGCCCGCCCGGCGTTCGCGTATCCGCTCTAGGCGACGGGCGTGCCGACGCCCGTTGACGAGGTGGCCGGCGCCGGTCCGCTCGCCGAGTTGGAGCTGCCGCCCGTGGCCGGCTGGGTCGGCGTCGTGGGCGTCGTCTCGGCGGGCTTCGTCGGGGTGCCGCCGTCGCCCGTCTTGGTCGGCGTGGGCTTCGGCGTCGGGGTCTCCCCGCCGCCGGGCGAGGGGCGCGTGGGGCTCTGCGAGGGGCGGCCCGGCCTGCTCGGCGACGGCGACGCCGGGTCGCCGCCCGGCTGCGACGCGGACGGCGAGGCGCTGCCGGAGGGGGCGGGCCCGTCCGGTGATCCGCTCGGGCCGGGCGTCTGCCCGGGCTTGCGCGGCCGGTCCTGCACCTGCGGCGCGCCCGGCTCACCGGCCGCCGGCTCGTCGGCGCTCAGCCCGCCGTCGCCGTCCTGCTGGGTCGCCGACCGGCCCGGCTGGACCGTGTCCGTCTGCGGGCCGCCCTTGCCGCCCGAGGTGGCGCCGAGGGTGACGACGGTGCCGAGCACGGCCGCGAGGACGGCACCCGCGCACGCGGCGAGGAGGTTGCGCCGGTTGCCGCCGGACATCAGCTTCTGCGCCCACGAGCGGGGCTGCGCCGCGGTGGGCCGCGGCGGGGCGGCCGGCGGGTGGGCCGCCGCGCCGGGGGCCAGGATCTTGGGGACGACCGCGGTCGTCGCGTCGCCCTGGCGCGGGGCGCCGAACACCGGGGGCACCTTCGCGGGCGGCGCGGCCGACTCCTCGCTGCGCGCGTCCGGCACCTCCTCGCCGGCCGAGGTGCGGCCGTCGCCGACGCGCAGCCGCCCGTCCGTGCCGCCCGGCAGGGGCGGCACCGTGGGCAGCGGCGGCAGCGGGGGCACCGGCGCGGATCCGGTGCGCCGCGGGGCGCCGCCGGGCACCGTCCGGGCGCCCATGGCCAGGCCGGAGCGGTCGGCGACCAGCGCCAGCGCCCGCCGGCCGGCGACGGCGCCGCGCTTGTCCGCGAGGACACCGCGCAGCCCGATGGACGCCTCCAGCTCGGCGCGGGCCCGGTCGAGGTTGCCGCTGCACAGGGCCAGCACGCCCAACTCGTGGTGGAAATACGCTTCTTCGCCGACTTCGCCCGCCAGCCGGGCGGCTTCCTGACCGCAGCGCAGGCTGCGCTCCCACGCCCCCCAGTGCAGCGCCGCCGCGAACGCCGGTGCGGCGGTACGGGCCAGCAGCACGGCGGCGGCGCGGTGCCCGGCCTCGGCGTCGCCGACCAGGGCGCCCATCGCGGCGAGGATGGCGTCGGCCTCGACGGCGATCCGCTCGGGGGTCACCGACGGGTGCCCGGCCCACCAGGCGTAGTGCTGGGCGGCGGTGTGCGCCTTGGCGGCGGCGTCGCTGCCGTAGTCCGCGGCCAGCAGCTGGTCGGCGATGCCGGCGGCCAGCCGGTAGTGGGCGCCGACGGTGGTGATCAGGCCGCAGGCCAGGAGCTCGCCGACGGCGGCGTCCGCGTGGGTGTCCCCGGCCAGGGCGGGCAGATGCGCCTGGTGGGGCACCTCGCCGCCGAGGGCGACCGCGAACCTCAGGGTCTCGCGGGCGGCCTTGGACAGCCGGGAGGAGAGCAGGACGGCGGGCGCCGCGGCCTGCGCGAGGCTCGGCAGCGGAACGTCCTGGGCGCCGTCGCCCGTCGCGGCGACGTCGGGGTCCCCGTCGGCGGCGTAGGGCCGCTCGGCGAAGACGCCGTACTCGTCGACGGCCGCCGGGCCCAGGGCCTGGGCGTCGCGCCGGCGCAGCAGCGCACCGGCCTGGACGAAGCGCAGCGGCAGCCCCTCGGACTCGAACCACAGGTCCGCGGCCCAGTCCGCCTCGTCGTCGGTGAGCGGCCGGTCCACGGCCCGCTCCAGCAGCTCCAGGCAGCCGGTGCGGTCCAGTCCGCCGAGGAAGACCTCTTCCAGGTGCGAGTCGGCGGAAGGGGCGGCCACGTCGGGGGTGGCGGCGAGCAGGAAGGCGCACTCGGGGGTGGCGTCGAGGAGCTCGTCGAGGGTGGCCCCGCCGAACTCGAGGTCGTCCACGACGACGACCGCGCCGATCTCGTGGACGGCGGCCAGCAGTTCGGTGCGGTCCAGGCGGTGCAGCGGCGCGTGGTGGACGGCCGCGAACAGCTCGTGCAGCAGGTCGGTGGGGGTGCGGTGGTAGCCGCTGAGGCGGACGACGCCGTCGGGCGCGAGGTCCGCGCAGTCCTCGGCGACGGCGTCCAGCAGGACGCTGCGCCCGGAACCGGAGGGGCCGGTCAGGCGCACGGAGCGGCCGCGGGAGAGGAGCCGGCCCAGTCTCTCGCGCTCCTCCTCGCGGTGCAGCAGGGGCAGCTCGGGGCCGGCCTGGCGGGCGGGCACGGGGGGCTGGGCGGCGCGGCGCAGCTCGGCGCGCTGCTCGGGGCCGTGGCGCTCGGGACGGGCGGGCAGGGCGCCGGGCGGGCAGGGCTCTATTTCGCTGCCGTCGAGGGGGTTGACGGTGAGCAGGTAGTCACCCGAGACGAGCTGGACGACGCGGACGGGGCCCTGGCCGCCGCCGGAGGCCTCCGGCGCCGGGACGGCGTCGCGGGGCGGGCGCCGCGTGCCGCCGTCCTCGGCGGGAGTGCGCTCGTCGTCGTGGAATTCCTCGGATCCCCTGTTCGTCGGGTCCATGGTTCAGAGCCCCCAAGATGCGTGGCGTGCCGTCGTGCCCTCCGGCCTGTCCGCACTCCTTCGACCTCCGGCCGGGCGCTGCCCGGGCCGTCGATTCCGGTCCGGTGCCCGCCGTGGGCCGTCGTGGCGGCGGGAAACCGAACAGACCTTGGCACAGTATCTACGACCGGGAGGGTGCCACGTCGCAGCGGGACGTCACAGTCTCGTGAGGATCGGGGTACTCGCACCGCAGGGGGCTCATCACTCCCGTCCGGCGCCCCTCGTCCCGTACGGGGGCCGCGGGTGTGCCCGACGGGCGCTCAGACTCTCGGCAGGGGCTGCTGGGGGGCGGCGTCGACGCGGTTCGCCTCGACGCCCTCGCCCCCCTCGATCGCGAGGATGCGGTGCAGCCGGGTGGCCACCAACAGGCGCTGCATCCGGTCGGGCACTCCGCGCAGGACCAGCCGCCGGCCGGTGCGCCCGGCGCGGCGGTGGGCGCCCATGATGACGCCCAGGCCCGTGGCGTCCCAGGAGTCCAGCTCGGTCAGGTCGAGGACGAGGTCGCCTCTTCCGGCGTCGAGGGCGGAGTGCAGGACCGTACGGGCGTCCGCCGCGTTGCGGACGTCGAGGCGCCCCCCGACGACCAGTTCGGCGTGGTCGCCCCTGATGTGCATATGCGCTCCCGGGAGTGGTGCGTGATGTGGTTGTGGCTCTAAAGAACTGACTGCCTCTCACACGACAAAGTTGCCGCCTGTAAGCGAACCGATACCGAATTCACCCCACGGGGTGAAGACCAGTGGACGGTTCGGCCTCAGTGCTGGTAGAAGCCCTGGCCGCTCTTGCGGCCGAGGTCGCCCGCGTCGACCATGCGGCGCATGATCTCCGGCGGGGCGAACTTCTCGTCCTGGCACTCGGTGTAGATGTTGCCGGTGGCGTGCATCAGGATGTCGATGCCCGTCAGGTCCGCGGTCGCCAGCGGCCCCATGGCGTGGCCGAAGCCCAGCTTGCAGGCGATGTCGATGTCCTCGGCGCTGGCCACGCCCGACTCGTACAGCTTGGCGGCCTCGACGACGAGCGCCGAGATCAGGCGGGTGGTGACGAAGCCCGCGACGTCGCGGTTGACGACGATGCAGGTCTTGCCGACGCCCTCGGCGAACTCACGGGCCTTGGCGAGGGTTTCGTCGCTGGTCTTGTAGCCGCGCACCAGCTCGCACAGCTGCATCATCGGCACCGGGGAGAAGAAGTGCGCGCCGACGACCCGCTCGGGGCGCGACGTGGCGGCCGCGATCTTGGTGATGGGGATGGCGGAGGTGTTGGAGGCCAGCACCGTCTCGTCCTTCACCAGGCCGTCCAGGGTGCGGAAGATGTCCCGCTTGGTGTCGATGTCCTCGAAGACGGCCTCGACGACGATGTCGGCGTCGGCGGTCGCGTCGAGGTCGGTGGTCGTGGTGATCCGGGCCAGCGCCTGCTCGGCGGCCGCGGCCTCCAGCTTCCCCTTGGAGACGAACTTCTCGTACGAGGCCTTGATGCCGTCCGTCCCGCGCGTGAGCGCGGCGTCGGTGACGTCCCGGAGCACGACGTCCCACCCGGCCTGGGCGGAGACCTGCGCGATCCCCGATCCCATCAGTCCGGCACCGATGACGGCGAGCTTCTTGGCCACGGCTGTCCCCTTACTCCCTGTGCATGTATCTGTTCATTTACGTTCTCCGCCCGGAGATTAGCGCTCGTCGGCGCGCGGTTGGGCAGTAAGAGATGCGCGTCACGTCCCGAATGACGGACATCACACTGAGACGGCCGGAGCCGCGACCTCACGGTGCAGAGGGGCCACTTGGGCCCCATCGATCACACGGCGGGCCGGCGGGCGTAGCCGAGGAGCCGGTCGCCGAGCAGGGTCTCGATCTCGTCCAGCACACCGAGCGCCGCACGGGAGGCCTCGGCCGCCGTGCGCCCGGCCATCAGTTCGTGCTGGATGAACTCCACGACGTGGCCGTGGATCCAGCCCAGCTGACTGGCCACCAGGGCGGGCAGCGGGCCGTCCGCCTCCGCGCCGGCCTCCCCGGCGAGCACGTCGACCACCGCCCCGACGGCCCGGTGGCGGATGTCGAACAGCCGTGAGCGCAGCGCCTGCGACCGGCCGATGACCCGCATGAAGCGGTCGTAGCCGTCGACGAGCCCGAGCCGCGGGGAGAGCGCCACCACTTCGGCGCGCAGGGCGCGCAGCACGGCCTCGGCCGCCGACTCCCCGGCGGGGCGGTCGCGGACGACCGTGGCCAGCCACTGGACCACGTCGTCCTCGCGGTCGAGGAAGAGGTCTTCCTTGGCGGGGAAGTAGTTGTACACGGTGTTGACGGAGACGTCCGCGGCCGCCGCGATCTCCGCGATCGTCACGGCGTCGAAGCCGCGCTCCAGGAACAGACCGGTGGCGACATCCGAGATGTGCTGCCTGGTCTGCCGCTTCTTCCGTTCCCTGAGCCCTTCGGTCATGGCCCCATCGTAGCTTCGCTGCACCCGATGAAAACTTGGAGTCATTGCAAACTTTAAGAGACTCTGCTTTTCTTGCGGTCATGGACGCACCGGAAACCCTCAGCATCCGCACCACCGGGCTCGCCCGGACCTTCACCACCCCGCGCGGCCCCGTCGACGCCGTGCGCGGCATCGACCTCGCCGTCCGGCGCGGGGAGATCCTCGGCTTCCTCGGCCCCAACGGCGCGGGCAAGACCACCACGCTGCGCATGCTCACCACCCTGCTCGCGCCCACCGGCGGCACCGCGACCGTCGCCGGGCACGACCTCGTCCGCGACCCCGCCGGGGTACGCCGCCGGACCGGCTACGTCGCCCAGTCCGGCGGCGTGGACCCCGGCGTGTCCGTACGCGAGGAACTGGTCACCCAGGGCCGCTTCTACCGGCTGCGCACGTCGGACGCGCGGGACCGCGCGGAGGAGCTGGCCGCCGAACTGGGCCTGGAGGGGCTGCTGGAGCGGCCCTGCGGCGCGCTGTCCGGAGGACAGCGGCGACGGCTCGACATCGCCATGGCCCTCACCCACCGGCCGGAGATCCTCTTCCTCGACGAGCCGACCACCGGGCTCGACCCCGGCAGCCGCGCCGACCTCTGGGACCTCGTCCGCCGCATCCGCTCCGAGTGGGGCACGACCGTCTTCCTCACCACGCACTACCTCGACGAGGCCGACGCCCTCGCCGACCGGCTGGTCGTCGTCGACAAGGGCGCCGTCGCCGCCGAGGGCACCCCGGCCGAGCTCAAGACCCGGCACGCCGGCTCGCCCACGGCCACGCTGCAGGACGCCTTCCTCGCGATCACCGGGCGCGGCGCCGCGCCCCGGGACGCCGCCCCCCTCGCCGTCTAGGAGCCGATCCCATGCGCCTTCTCCTTTCCGACATCGCCGTCGTCTACAGCCGCTACGCGCGCCAGACCCTGCGCTCCAAGGCCGCCATGCTCTTCGGCGCGCTCATGCCCGCGCTCTACCTCGTGCTCTACGGCCCGCTGCTGACCGACGTACCGCTCGGCGGCTCCGGCAGCTCCTGGCAGGTCCTGGTGCCCGGCCTGCTGCTCCAACTGGCCCTCTTCGGCTCCACGTTCGCCGGGCTCGGGCTCATCGTCGAGAAGCAGCAGGGGGTGGTCGAGCGGATGCGGGTGACGCCGGTGAGCCGGGCGGCCCTGCTGCTGGGGCGGGTCCTGAAGGACGCCACCCTGCTGGTCGTCCAGGCCGTGCTGCTGGTCGTGGTGGCCCTGGCCATGGGCCTGCGGGCCCCACTGCCCGGCCTCCTCATCGGACTCGCCTTCACGGCCGCGCTGGCCCTGTCGCTGGCGTCCCTCTCCTACGCGCTGGCCATGAAGGCCCCGGTGCCGCAGGCGTTCGCCCCCGTCGTCAACGCCGTCAACGTGCCCGTGATGCTGCTCTCCGGGCTGCTGCTGCCGATGAGCCTGGCTCCCGGCTGGCTCGACGCGCTCTCGCACCTGGTGCCGCTGCGCTATCTGGTGGACGCGGTACGGGCCGCCTTCGCCGGCGACTACGCCTCCTCCGCCCTGCTGTACGGCACCCTGGCGGCCCTCGTGCTGATGGCGGCGTCGGTGGCGGCGGGCACGCGGTACTTCCGCCGGGCCGGGGCGTGACTACGCTCGGACCATGGTCAATCTGACGCGCATCTACACCCGCACCGGTGACGACGGCACCACCGCCCTCGGCGACATGAGCCGCACCGTGAAGACCGACACCCGCATCGCGGCGTACGCCGACGCGAACGAGGCGAACGCCGCGATCGGGGTCGCGATCGCGCTGGGCCAGCTGCCGCCGGAGGTCGTCAAGGTGCTCGTACGGGTCCAGAACGATCTCTTCGACGTGGGAGCCGACCTCGCCACGCCCGTCGTCGAGGACCCCAAGTACCCGCCGCTGCGCGTCGAGCAGTCCTACATCGACAAGCTGGAGGCGGACTGCGACCGGTTCCTGGAGGACCTGGAGAAGCTGCGCAGCTTCATCCTCCCCGGCGGCACGCCGGGCGCCGCGCTGCTGCACCAGGCCTGCACGGTGGTACGCCGCGCCGAGCGCTCCACGTGGGCGGCGCTCGAGGTCCACGGCGACATCATGAACCACCTGACGGCGACGTACCTCAACCGCCTGTCGGACCTGCTGTTCATCCTGGCGCGCACGGCGAACAAGGAGCTCGGCGACATCCTGTGGGTACCGGGCGAGAACCGGTAGCTCTCCCGGTCCTCAATCGCCGGACGGGCTGAATTTCAGCCCGTCCGGCGATTGAGGACAAGAATCGCTCAGACCCCCGCCGTCTCCTTCTCCCCGCCCCGGGGTACCGGCACCGCCCCATGCCCGTCATCCGTCAACGTGACCTCGTCGAACGGCACCCGCCCCGCGAGAACCTCCCGCACCCGCCCATGGTCGATCTCCTTGGTCCACGTCCCCACGAGGACCGTCGCCACCGCGTTGCCGGCGAAGTTCGTCAGCGCCCGCGCCTCGCTCATGAAGCGGTCGATGCCGACGATCAGCCCGACGCCGTCGACCAGTTCCGGCCGGTGCGACTGCAGGCCGCCCGCGAGCGTGGCGAGCCCCGCGCCGGTCACGCCCGCCGCGCCCTTCGACGCCACGATCATGAACAGCAGGAGCGACACCTGCTGCCCCAGTGACAGCGGCTGTCCCATCGCCTCGGCGACGAACAGCGACGACATCGTCAGGTAGATGGCCGTGCCGTCGAGGTTGAAGGAGTAGCCGGTCGGCACGGTGATGCCGACGACCGGCTTGCTGACGCCCAGGTGCTCCATCTTCGCGATCAGCCGCGGCAGCGCGGACTCCGAGGACGAGGTGGACAGGATCAGCAGGAACTCCCGCCCCAGGTACTTCAGCAGCGCGAAGATGTTGACCCCCGCCACCAGCCGCAGCAGCGCGCCGAGCACGACCACCACGAAGAGCCCACAGGTCACATAGAAGCCGATCATGATGACGGCGAGGGACTTCAGCGCGTCCAGGCCCGTGGCCCCGACCACCGCGGCGATGGCGCCGAAGGCGCCGACCGGTGCCGCCCACATGACCATGGCCAGGATGCGGAAGACCAGCTTCTGGATGTGCCCGATGCCCCGCAGGACCGGCTCGCCGACCGGGCCCATCGCCTGCAGCGCGAAGCCCGCCAGCAGCGCCACCAGCAGGGTCTGCAGCACCTCGCCGCCGGTGAAGGCGGACACCATGGTGGTGGGGATGATGCCGAGCACGAAGTCGGCCGTCGACTCGTGGCTCGCGCCCTTGGCCTGGGCCTCGCCGGCGTGCCGCAGGGAGTCGGTCAGGTGCAGGCCGCTGCCGGGCTCGAGGAGGTTGCCGACGACCAGGCCGATGGCGAGGGCCACGGTCGACATGATCATGAAGTAGCCGAGGGCGAGGCCGCCCACGGCGCCGACCTTCGCGGCCTTCCGCACGGACCCGATGCCGAGCACGATCGTGCAGAAGATGACCGGCGAGATCATCATCTTGATCAGGTTCACAAAGCCCGTGCCCAGCGGCTTCAGCTCCACCGCGACCCCGGGCGCGGCGAAGCCGACCGCGATGCCGGCGAGCACCGCCGCGATCACCGCTAGGTAGAGGTAGTGCGTACGGTCGGCTCTTCCGCGCGCCTGCTGCGGCTCCTGCGGCGGTGGCTGCACTGCCACGGTGGTCTCCTCGTCGTCCCGGCTCGATGCGGGGCTCCCCGCTCCGTCGCGAGGTCCCCGGACCCCGTTCTCCCGACGAAAGGGGGTCGCGGTGACTATGCATGGCGCTGTGACGGCGGTCACCCTTGCGTGCATTACGTTCACGAACCGGCCAGAGGGCACACTGTCGGCCATGCGCATACCTCGCATACGCCGCCCCCGCAGCCTGGCCGGCCAGCTCTTCGCGATGCAGATCGTGCTGGTCGCCGTCGTGGTGGCCGGATGCGCGGTCTTCACGTACATCTCCGACCGCCGGCAGGCGCAGGAGGCGGCCCGCCGCCAGGTGACCGCGGCCGCCACCGCCGTCGCCGCCTCGCCGGCCGTACGGGCGGCCGTGCGCGGCCCCGACCCGGCCGCCGCGCTGGGGCCGTACGCCGAGCAGGTCCGCCACGACACGGGCGTCGACTTTGTGACGATCATGAGCCCGGGCGGCGTCCGCTGGACCCACCCCGATCCGTCCCGCGTGGGCGAACGCTTCCTCGGCCACACCGGCCCCGCCCTGGGCGGCCGTACGTTCTCCGAGACGTACACCGGCACGCTGGGCCCGTCCGTACGGGCCGTCGCCCCGGTGCGCCAGGCACCGGGCGGCGAGGTCACCGCCCTGGTCAGCGCGGGCATCACCGTCGACGCGATCAGTGCCGAGGTGCGCCGCCAGGTCGCCGCCCTGCTCGCCATGGCCGTGGCCGCCCTCGCCCTCGGCGGCGCGGGCACGTACCTGCTCAACACCCGGCTGCGCCGCCACACGCACGGCATGAACGCGGCCGAGCTCGGCCGCATGCACGACTACCACGAGGCCGCCCTGCACGCGGTGCGCGAGGGACTGTTAATGCTCGACGGGCAGCGGTGCGTCGCCCTGGTCAACGACGGCGGGCGGGAGCTCCTCGGCCTGCGCGGCGACGTCGTCGGCCGGCACGTCCGCGACCTCGGCCTCCCCGCGCCGCTGACCGACGCGCTGCTGGCCTCCGGGCCGCGCGTGGACGAGGTGCACCTGACCGCCGAGCGCGTCGTGGTCGTCAACACCTCGCCCGTCTCCAGCGGCGAGCGGCGCGGCACGGTCGTCACCCTGCGCGACCACACCGAACTCCAGGCGCTGTCCGGGGAGCTGGACTCCGTACGCGGCTTCGCCGAGGCGCTGCGCTCGCAGGCCCACGAGGCGGCCAACCGCCTGCACGCCGTCGTCTCCCTCATCGAGCTCGGCCGGGCGGAGGAGGCGGTGGAGTTCGCCACCGCCGAACTCGAGCTCGCCCAGGCCCTGACCGACCGCGTCGTCGCCGCCGTCGCCGAGCCCGTCCTCGCGGCGCTGCTGCTGGGCAAGGCCGCCCAGGCCAACGAGCACGGCGTGGAGCTCGTCCTGACCGACGACACCCGCGTCGACGACGGCCTCCTGCCGCCCGGCCTGCCCGCCCGCGACCTCGTCACCGTCCTCGGCAATCTGATCGACAACGCCGTCGAGGCGGCCACCGGCTCGCGCACCACCCCCCGCGTCACCGTGACCGTCCGCACCGACGGCACCGACGGCACCGACAGCACCGACAGCACCGACGATGACATCGGCGACGGCGGCGAGCTGCTGCTGCGTGTGGGCGACTCGGGCCCCGGCGTCGCCGCCGAGGCCGTGGCGGAGGTGTTCCGCCGGGGCTGGTCCACCAAGTCGCCCGGCATCGCACCGCACGGCCGCGGCCTCGGCCTGGCACTCGTACAGCAGGCCGCCCGCCGCAACGGCGGTACGGTCACGCTCGGCCGCTCCCCCGCCGGCGGGGCCGAGTTCACCGTCCGGCTGCCCCTGCGCGTCCCCACCCCCGAAGGAGTCCCCGCATGAGCACCGGTCCCTGCCCCGAACCGCCGGGCACCGGGCCGGCGGCCGCGTCGCCGATCCGCGTCCTGGTCGTCGAGGACGATCCCGTGGCCGCCGACGCGCACGCGCTGTACGTGGGCCGGGTGCCCGGGTTCACGGTCGCCGGGGTCGCGCACACGCGCGGCGACGCCTCGCAGTTCCTCAAGCGGACGCCGGTCGACCTGATCCTGCTGGACCTCTACCTCCCCGACGGCCACGGCCTCCAGCTCCTGCGCTCGCTGCGCACGGCCGGGCACACCGCCGATGTCATCGCCGTGACCTCGGCCCGCGACCTGGCCGTGGTCCGCGAGGGCGTCTCGCTCGGCGTGGTGCAGTACGTGCTCAAGCCCTTCACCTTCGCCACCCTGCGCGACCGCCTCGTGCGGTACGCGGAGTTCCACTCCGCCGCCGGGGAGGCCGGCGGCCAGGAGGAGGTCGACCGGGCGCTGGCGGCCCTGCGTGCTCCGCAGCCGGCCGCGCTGCCCAAGGGGCTGGCCGCGGACACCCTGCAGTCGATCACCGACACCCTGCGGGCCGCCGGTCCCGTCGGCGTCTCCTCGGGCGCGGCCGCGAGCGCCGTGGGCATCTCCCGGATCACCGCCCGCCGTTATCTGGAGTACCTCGTGGACACCGGCCGCGCCGCCCGGGCCCCGCAGTACGGCCAGGTGGGCCGGCCCGAGCTGCGGTACACCTGGCTCAGCCGGCGCTGACGCAGAGGGGGAGCCAGGCCGGGGCCGGGGGCGGCGGCACGCGTGCGGCGGGGTCGCCGGGGGAACGTACGACTCGACATCCCAAGGTGCAGGAGGTCGTGCCGTGCGCCCCACCACCCCCGTACTCCTCGTCGCCACCCTCGCCACCGCTCTCACCACCGCGTCGCTGACGGCCTGCGGCGGATCCGGCGGCGATCCGGACACCGTGAAGATCGCCTACCCGCGCAGCACGGACAACAAGGTCCGGATCATGGACGACTACCTGGCCGGGATCAAGAAGCAGTTCGAGCGGGACCACCAGGGCAAGAAGCTCGAACTCGTCCCGATCCAGGCCTCGCAGGACGACTACTACGCCAAGATCCAGCAGATGATGCGGTCGCCGAAGACGGCCCCGGACGTCGTCCGTGAGGATACGTTTCTCATCAACTCCGACATCAAGAGCGGCTACTTGAGACCGCTGGACGACAAGCTGGCGCACTGGAAGCCCTGGGACCACTTCGAGCAGGCCGCGAAGGCGTCGGCGAAGGCGGAGGACGGCAGGACGTACGGGGTGCCGGACGGCACGGACACCCGAGGCCTGTGGTTCAACAAGAGCGTCTTCGCCAGGGCCGGGCTGCCCGAGGACTGGGCGCCGCACACCTGGAACGACGTCCTCGAGGCCGCCCGCACCATCAAGCGCAAGGTCCCCGGCGTCATCCCGCTCAACGTCTACACGGGCAAGGGCCCGGGCGAGGCCGCCACCATGCAGGGCTTCGAGATGCTGCTGTACGGGACGGGGGCCGACCCCCTCTACCGGCCGGCGGAGAAGAAGTGGGTGGTGGGCGGCCAGGGCTTCAAGGACTCCCTCGACTTCGTCCGCACCGTCTACTCCGAGAAGCTGGGCCCCGACCCCTCCGACGCGCTCGACCCGAACGTCTCCACCGTCGTCGCCACCGAATGGCTGCCCACCGGCAAGCTGGCCATCGCCCTCGACGGCTCCTGGCTCGGCAAGAACTGGCTGGCGAACGGGGCCCGCCCCTGGCCGGAGTGGTCCCACGTGATGGGCCGGGCCGCCTTCCCCACGAAGGACGGCAAGGCGCCGGGCCGCGTCAGCCTCTCCGGGGGCTGGACCTGGTCGATCAGCGCCAAGTCCGCCAAGGCCGACCTCGCCTGGCAGGTGATCGAGACCCTGCAGAACACCGCCAACGCCACCGAGTGGACCGTGCGCGACGCGCAGATCGCCGTACGGGACGACGTGGCGTCGGCCCGCCGCTACCGGGAGTCGATGCCGGGCATCGAATTCTTCACGAGCCTCGTCGAGCACACCCACTACCGCCCGGCGCTTCCGGTGTACCCCCAGGTCTCCCACGCGATCCAGGAGGCGATGGAGTCGGTGACGACCGGGGACGCCGACGTGGCGCAGGCGGCGCGCCGCTACGACGAGCGGCTGACGTCGATCGCGGGCGCGTCGGGCGTGACGACGCGATGAGGGGGCGGACGAAAGGAAGGGGGACACCGTGACCGCGACCGCACCGCCGGGCGCAGGCACAGGCCTGGGCCCTGGACCGATCCCTGGACGGGGGCCGGTGGCCCGCCGCGCCCGTACCGCCGTGCGCTGGCTGCCCCTCGCCCCGGCGACGGCCCTGCTGCTGCTCCTGCTCGCCGGGCCCATCGCCTACTGCGTCTACCTGGCCTTCACCGACACCCAGCTGACCGGCCAGGCGTCGGCCTCCTTCGTCGGCTTCGCCAACTTCCGCCGGGCCTTCGCGGACCCGGACTTCCGCAACGCGGTGCTGCTGACGCTCCTCTTCACGGTCCTGTCGTCGATCGTGGGCCAGAACTCGCTGGGCTTCGCGCTGGCGGCCCTGATGCGCCGCGCGTCCAAGGGCGTCCGCACGCTGACGGGAACCGTCGTGATCGCGGCATGGGTGCTGCCCGAGATCGTGGCGGGCTTCCTGCTCTACACCTTCTTCAACCGGCGCGGCACCCTCAACGCCGTCCTGGAGTGGCTGCATCTCCCGCAGCAGAACTGGCTGTTCACCCTCCCCATCCTCGCCGTCTCCTTCGCCAACGTCTGGCGCGGCACGGCCTTCTCCATGCTGGTCTACTCCGCGGCCCTCGCGGAGATCCCCCGCGACGTCACGGAGGCGGCGGAGGTCGACGGCGCGAGCGGCCTGCGCCGCTTCCTGCACATCACCCTGCCGATGATCCGCCGCTCCATCGGCACGAACCTGATGCTCAACACCCTCCAGACGCTGTCCGTCTTCGGCCTCATCTGGGCCATGACCCGCGGCGGCCCCGGCAACCGCAGCCAGACGCTGCCGGTGTTCATGTACGACCAGGCGTTCCTCAAGGCGCTGATCGGCTACGGAACGGCGGTGGCGCTGCTGCTGTTGCTGGTGGGGGCGGTGTTCGCGGCGGTGTACGTCCGGCTGCTGCGGGAGGAGACCTGAGCGTCGCCGTTCGCTGAACCGCACCGCTCCCGGGGGCCTGGCACCACCCCCGGGGCCGGGTGCTGGCCTCATTCCTCCACGCGCGCCGGTCGACGAGGGTAGAGGGGAAGGCGATCACCCACCGAGGAGTACGAGATGACCGAGCAGCGCGCGCTGTCCCCCTTCGAGACCGGCTACTTCAGCGCGGCGGCGCGGTTCGGCAGCGTCCCCGTCGCGGGGCTGCCGGTCTACGTCGGTTCGGTCGTGCGGGGGCCGGTGGACGCCGGTCTGTTGCGGCGTGTCCTGGACGAGCTCGCCGCCGGGCATCCGCTGCTGCGCTGCCGGGTGGCACCGGGCAGTGGCGGGGCCCCGGCGTTCCATGTGAGGGAGGGCTTCCGGCCGCGGCTCGACGTCGTCGACGGGGGCGACGCGGCGTACCTCGCGTTGATCAACTCCCGGCAGGACTGGGCGGACGGGTTCTTCCGCGGCTACCTGATGCGGGACGGCGAGCAGAGCCGGGTCGTCCTGGCGATCCACCACGGGATAGCCGACGGCCGGTCCGTGTTCGCGCTGCTCGACGAGTTGTGGCGGCGCTACACCGCCCTGGCCTCCGGCGCCGGGCTGCCGGTCGTGGTCGGGCACCGCGTGCCGGACGCGGTGGACACCCGGCTCCCGGCCGTCGTGTCCGACGCGGAGGTCACCGCGTTCCTCGACCGGCTCGCCGGGGCCGCCGCCGGTGACGGTCCGGTGCCGGCCGCGCTGCCGACGGACGGCGACGGTACGGGCGAGGACCCGCTCGGCCGCTTCGCCCTGGACCGCATCGAGTTGGGCCCCGACACCACCGCGGCGTTCATGGCCACCGCCCGCGCGCACGGGCTGACCGTCAACAGCTTGCTGTGCGGCGCCGTACTCGCCGCCGTCAGAACGCAGCTCGCACCCGCCTCCGGGGAACTGCCCTTGGTCTGCGGCAACGCCGCGGACCTGCGCGGCACCCTGCGCCCCGAGCTGCCCGCGAGCACAGTGCTGAACTGCGCCTCGGGGTTCGGCACCCTGCTGCCGGTGCCGGCCGGCGCGGATCCCGTCGCACTCGGCCGCATGATGTCCGCCGACGCCCGCCGCGCCCTGGCCGACCGCGACCCGGCCCGCTACGTGCTCGCCGTCCAACGCGCCCGTACGGATCAGGGGGCGGCGGCCCTCGGCGCCCCGCCCACCGTCGCCGTCTCGAACGTCGGCCTCGTCCCCGGGCACCCGACCCCGCCCGGTCTGCGGATCGTCCGCGACGAGGTGTACACGATGGCGGCGGGGATGCCGCCGAAGCTGACCGCGTTCACCTACGACGGGCGGCTGACCGTGCAGGTCGAGTACGACACGGCCGTCCACACCCGCGCCCTGATGGGCCGGCTCGGCGCCGAACTGGACGCGGCCCTGCGGGGCGTGGCGTGCGACGCGCCCGCCGCGACGGTCGGCGCCTAGGCACGGCCAGGGGGCCCGCATGGGCAACGGGCCCCCGCCGCATTGCTCGTGCGGGTCACACCCGAACGGCGGCCGCGGCCCGGGCACGCCGCAGCGCGACGAACTCGACGTCGGCGAAGAGCCCGACCACCACCGCCGTCAGGACCATGAACGCGGTCCCCAGGCCCGTGAGCGGCACCACGTCCGTGAAGGCGAGCGCCAGGAACCCCACGAAGGACAGGGAATTGACGGCGATGACGGCCGCGGCGGGGCCCGACGGGGTCCGCTCGTGGCGGACGATGAAGGCGATCCCGGCGGCTATGCCCAGGATGACGATCCCGAGGGCGACCGACCACGTGGTGGGCAGGCCCAGGGGGTCGCTCAGCAGCTTGCAGCCGGCGAGCAGGACGACGCCCAGCCCGGCGCAGGCCCAGCCGTCGATGCGCAGGGTGATGCGCAGCAGGTCCGCGCTCTTGCCGGCCGCCGAACGCCGGGCGGTCATGGCCTGGGTGCTCATGCGGGTCTCCTTTGTCCGTGGGCAGGGGCCTGACCCGGCCCGGTCTGGGGAGACCGTGACATCGCGGGGGCCGGGGGCTCAATGACCTCCGAGGTCATGGCCGCCGGCCGCCGGCCCGGCGTCGGACCCGTCAGCCCGCCGAAGGCGCCGGCTCCGCCGGCGGCGTCACGCTCTTGATCACCGCGAAGGGGGCGCCGTAGGGGTCCGCGAGCCACGCCATGCGCCCGATGTCGGGCGCGTCGGCGGCCGGCATCAGGACCGAGCCGCCGTTGCCCTGGGTCCGGGCGACGACCTGGTCGACGTCCGGGACCTCGAAGTACGGCAGCCAGTGCGGCTTCTCGGCGGGCTCGTGGAGGGGGACGACGCCGCCGAAGGAGGCCTTCTGCTGGTCCTCGCCGGCCGCGGTGGACAGGACCGTGTACGTCATGCCGGGGACCTTGACGTCCTCGGAGCGCCAGCCGAACAGGCCGCGGTAGAAGGCCTTGGCGGCCGTGGGGTCGCCGGTGTGGAGCTCGGCCCAGCACAGGGAGCCCTGGTCGGTGACCTTCTCCAGGCCCTGGACGGCCGCCGGCTGCCAGACGGCGAACTCGGCGCCGTCCGGGTCGGTGAGGCACCCCATCCGGCCCGCCTCCATCGCGTCGAACGGCGCCACCCGCACCGTACCGCCGCCCTGCTCGGCGGACTTGGCCGTGGCGTCCGCGTCCGGTGTCCGGAAATAGACGGTCCAGGCCGAGCTCGCGCCCTCCTCCGTCAGCGGGCCGAGGGCCGCGACGTTCTTGCCGTCCACCTGGAAGAAGCCGTAGCCGCCCGCCTCCTCCCCCGCCGACCGGAACTCCCAGCCGAAGACGTCGCCGTAGAAGTCGGCGGCACCCTCCGTGTTCGGACTGCCGAGGTCGAGCCAACACGGTGCGCCGGTGACAAAGTCAGTGGTGAGCATGGCGGTGTGCCCCTTCGACGGATTCCGCCGGGTTCCCCCGGCCGGATTTCAGCGGGATCTAGCGAGGAACTCCGGGCGTTTACGCCCGGGAGGAATCGCTTCTCCGGACTGCTCGGACGTGCAGGGGAGCATGGATCCGGCCCCGTTGTCAGTACCTGCTGTTAGGTTGCCGGCATGAAGCTCGTCGTGCAGGTCAGACTCATGCCGGATGCCGTACAGGCAGCGGCACTTGGGGCGACCTTGCACGCGGTCAACGAGGCCGCGAACTGGGTGTCCGCTGTGGCGTTCGAGCGCGGTGTGCCGCGTGAGTACGAGCTGCGCAAGCACACCTACGCAGAGTTGAAGGCGCGTGGGCTGGGTGCGCAGGCCGCCCAGCACACCATCAAGAAGACGCGGGACGCCTACACCACGTTGAAGGCGAACATCCGCGCCGGGAACCTGGGCAAGCCGGGGGCGAAGCGCAGGGCCAAGGCGGAGTCGAAGCCAATCGCATTCCGGGCCGATGCCGCCCAGCCGTATGACGACCGGTGCCTGTCCTGGCAGTACGACGCCCGAACGGTGTCGATCTGGACCACGGCCGGGCGGCTCAGACACGTCCGCTTCGCCTGCGCCCTGGACGCGCTCAAGATGCTCCGCGAGCACCGCAAGGGCGAGTCCGACCTGATCGAACGCGGCGGCGTGTTCTACCTGATCGCCGTCTGCGATGTCCCCGAGGCCGAGCAGTACGAGCCCAGGGGGTTCATCGGCGTCGACCTCGGGATCAACAACATAGCCACCACCTCCACCGGCTACCGGGTTGCCGGGCGCGGCCTGAACCGACACCGGAAACGACAGCTCGCACTGCGGAAGAAGCTCCGGGCCAAGGGCACCAAGTCCGCGAAGCGCCTCCTCAAGAAGCGCTCCCGCAAGGAAGCCCGGCACACCGCCAACGTCAACCACATCATCTCCAAGACCATCGTCACCACCGCTGAACGCACCGGCTCCGGTATCGCCTCGAAGACCTCACGGGCATCCGAAGCCGGGTACGGCTCCGCAAGGACCAGCGGACTCCCCTGCATTCGTGGAGCTTCCTCCAGCTCGGCCAGTACATCGAGTACAAGGCCAAGCGGGCTGGGGTGCCACTGGTGTACGTCGATCCGGCGTACACCAGCCGGCAATGCTCCGAGTGCGGCTATACCGACCGGAGGAACCGTGTCGATCAAGCAACGTTCGCGTGCCGGTCCTGCGGGGCCCTCATGCACGCGGACGACAACGCGTCCCACACCATCGGCCGCAAAGGCGAGACCGTGTGGACCGCGGGGCGTGAGTCACGCGTCCCTGCCACCCCAATAGCGGGTGTCTGGACGGAGGAGCCAACCCAGCAGCCAGTTGGGCACTACCTCCAAGCCCGGTCCCTCAGGGCCGGGACAAGTTGACTCTGGCACCGGCCACTGACAGCCCAGTACGGACATTCGTACGCCCCCGGCGCGCGGGGGCAGGGCGTACCGGCCGCCGGAGGGCGCGACGGGCCCCCTGAACGGAGTAAGCCTCCGATAGCCGGGGGCCAGGGTGCGGGAGACGATGAGAGTGCTGTCAACGACGCAGACGACTCGAGAGGCATTCGCGCTCGGAGGAGGACGATCATGACGACAGCCAAGGACATCATGCACGAGGGCGCCCAGTGGATACCCCAGACGGAGACCCTGGACGTCGCGGCCCAGCTGATGCGGGACCTGAACGTGGGGGCCCTGCCGGTCGCCGACAAGAACGAGCGGCTGTGCGGCATCATCACGGACCGCGACATCGTCGTGAAGTGCATTGCCGAGGGCATCGACCCCTCCCAGTGCCGTGCCGCCGACCTCTGCGAGGGCACGCCCCGCTGGATCGACGCGAACGCCGACGTCGAGGACGTCCTGCACGAAATGGGGGGCCACCGCATCAAGCGGATACCGGTGATCGAGAACAAGCGTCTCGTCGGGATGATCAGCGAGGCCGACCTGGCCCAGCACCTCACGGACGAACAGATCGCCGAGTTCACGGAGCTGGTCTACGCCCGCTGACTGCCACCCGGCAGCCGACGGCTACGACACCCTCCGAGGAGGCGGACAGACCATGACCAAGGCCAAGGACATCATGCATCCGGGCGCCCAGTGGATCACCCGCGAGGAGACCCTGCCCCGCGCGGCCCAGGTGATGAAGATGCTCAACGTGGGCGCCCTGCCGGTCAGTGACGACAACGGGCGGCTGTGCGGGATCATCACCGACCGCGACATCGTCGTGAAGTGCCTCGCCCTGGGGCACGACCCGTCCAAGTGCACGGCCGCCGACCTCTGCGAGGGCACGCCCCGCTGGATCGACGCGAACGCCGACGTCCAGGACGTCCTGCAGGAGATGGAGAGCCACCGGATCCGTCGTCTCCCGGTGATCGAGAACAAGCGCCTGGTGGGCATGATCAGCGAGGCGGACCTGGCCCGCCACCTGCCCGACGCCCAGGTCGCCGAGTTCGCGGGCCACATCTACTCACCGGCGAAGTAGGCGGGCGCGGCGGCCGACGGGCGCGCCGGCTCCACCCGGGGACAGGGCGCGGGGTGAAGTGCGGCCCGGCCCCCTGCCCCCGCACCCCCGCCCCGCGCTACCCTCCGAGCGGCTGTCCGCGCACGTCGCGCCCGGAGGTGCCATGCGCCCGCTCCTCGCCCGCCGCCCCCGCCGCCGCTACCGTCCCGGCCCGTCCCACCGGCTCGCCGCCGACGCCGCGCTGCTCGTCGTGGCGGGCGCGTTCGCCGTGCCGCTGGTATGGCTGCTGCTGGCCTCCGTCGACTCAGGGGCGGGGCTGCGGGTGCGCGCGCCCGAGGACCCCACGTTCGACAACTTCTCGGCGGTGCTGACCGAGGACATCACCTTCCGGCCCATGCTCAACAGCCTGCTGCTGTGCGGCGGCGCCACCCTGCTCACGATCGTGTGCGCCGCCCTCGCCGCGTACCCGCTCTCGCGCTACCGCTCCCGCGTCACCCGGCCGTATCTGCTGGGGGTGCTCTTCACGACCTGTCTGCCCCTGACAGCGATCATGGTGCCCGTCTACGGGCTGTTCGTGCGGATCAACCTCATCGACACCGTCTACGGCACCGCACTCTTCCTCGCCACCGCCCAACTGCCGTTCGCCATCTGGCTGATGAAGAACTTCATGGACGGCGTGCCGGTCATCCTGGAGGAGGCCGCCTGGACGGACGGCGCGGGCCGGCTGCAGGCGCTGGTGCGGGTGATCCTGCCGCTGATGGGCCCGGGCCTCTCGGTCGTGACCATTTACTGCTTCATTATGCTTTGGGGCAATTTTTTCGTTCCGTTCATGCTGCTGCTCTCCCCCGACCAACTGCCGGCGTCCGTCAGCATCTTCACCTTCTTCGGGAACTACGGGCAGGTGGCCTACGGACAGCTGGCGGCCTTCTCCCTCCTCTACTCGACGCCCGTGGTCGTGCTGTACGCGCTCATCGCCCGCCGCCTCGGTGGAGGTTTCGCACTCGGGGGCGCGGTAAAGGGCTGACCCGCCGTCGCCCGCCGCCGGCCCGCCTCCGCCCGCAGGCGGTCCGGTGCGCCTTCAGGATGACGACGTCCGTCTGCAGTACTACGCCCCACCGGCACCACAGGCCCAGAGCACGACGCCGTTTTCCGGCCGTACGGCTGACGCTCGCCGAGGCTGCCGCTCCGAGAATTGGAACTGTTGATTCCAACGTCCCCACCCCCCACGTACCTCCCGGAGGAGACCTCGTGTCCCACACGGCCGCCTACGCCACCCCCCACACGCCCGCCGGTGTCATCGCCGCTCGCGCCACCGGGCTGAGCAAGGTCTACGGGCAGGGCGAGACCCGGGTGGCAGCCCTGGACTCGGTCTCCGTGGAGTTCCGCCGGGCCGAGTTCACGGCGATCATGGGGCCGTCCGGCTCCGGCAAGTCGACGCTGATGCACTGCATGGCGGGCCTGGACACCATCTCCTCCGGCTCCACCCGGATCGGCGACACCGAGCTCGGCTCGCTCGGCGACCGGCAGCTGACCCGGCTCCGCCGGGACAAGGTGGGCTTCATCTTCCAGGCGTTCAACCTGCTGCCCACCCTGACCGCCCTGGAGAACATCACGCTCCCCATGGACATCGCGGGCCGCAAGCCGGACCCGGAGTGGCTGCGGCAGATCGTGACGACGCTGGGCCTGTCCGGGCGGCTCGCGCACCGGCCGAGCCAGCTGTCCGGCGGCCAGCAGCAGCGCGTGGCCGTGGCCCGCGCCCTCACCGCCAAGCCGGAGATCATCTTCGCGGACGAGCCGACCGGCAACCTCGACTCCCGCTCCGGCGCCGAGCTGCTGGGCTTCCTGCACGAGTCCGTGCGGGCGCTGCAGCAGACGGTCGTCATGGTCACCCACGACCCCGTCGCCGCCTCCTACGCCGACCGCGTCGTCTTCCTCGCCGACGGCCGCATCGTCGACGAACTGCGCGAGCCCACCGCCGACGCCGTCCTGGACCGCATGAAGCGTTTCGACGCCAAGGGCCGCACGAGCTGATCCCCGCCGGATTCGATCTTCAGGACTGACCTCAATGTTCCGCACCGCCCTGCGCAATGTGCTCGCGCACAAGGCCAGGCTGCTGATGACCGTGCTCGCCGTCATGCTCGGCGTGGCCTTCGTCTCCGGCACCCTGGTCTTCACCTCGACCATCTCCGACGCCTACAAGAAGAGCTCCGAGAAGGGCTTCACGGGCGTCGACGTCGCCATCGAGCCCCACCGGAAGAGCAGCGAGAAGGACAACCCCGGCGCCGTTCCGCAGCTCAGCCAGCGCCTGCTGGACCAGGCCGCCAAGGTGCCCGGCGCCGCCTCCGCCACCGGTTCGGTCAACGGCTTCGCCGCCATCGCCGACAAGAACGGCAAGCTCATAGGCGAGGGCTTCTCCTCCTCCGGCGCCAACTACTACCCCGCCGCCGGCGGCAAGGACCCCCGCTACCCGCTCAAGAGCGGCCGCGCCCCCCAGAGCGTCGGCGAGATCGCGCTGGACGCCAAGACCGCCGAGCGCGCCGGCTACAAGATCGGTGACACCGTCCGGGTGTCCGTCGACGGCCCCGTCCTGAAGCAGAAGCTCTCCGGCATCTTCACCACCGACGACGGCAACGTCTCCGCCGGCGGCAGCCTCGCCCTGTTCGACACGCCCACCGCGCAGAAGCTCTACGCCAAGCCCGGTGAGTTCGGCCGCATCGACGTGAAGGCCGCCTCCGGCACCTCCCAGACGGCGCTCAAGGCGTCCGTCGAGAAGATCCTGCCCAAGGACGCCGAGGCCACCACCGCCCAGGAGCTCGCCGACGAGCAGAGCCGGATCATCGCCCAGGGCATGGACGGCATGCGCACCAGCCTGCTGGTCTTCGCGGGCATCGCCCTCTTCGTCGGCATCTTCATCATCGCCAACACCTTCACCATGCTGGTCGCCCAGCGCACCAAGGAGCTGGCGCTGATGCGCGCGGTCGGCGCCAGCCGCCGCCAGGTCACCCGCTCGGTGCTCATCGAGGCGTTCGTCGTGGGCTCGGTCGCGGGCGTCACCGGCCTGCTCGCGGGCATCGGCATCGGTGCCGGCCTGCGGTCGCTGATCAGCGGCACCGGCGCCACCATCCCGGACGGCCCGCTGGTGATCGCCCCGAGCACGATTCTGACCTCCCTGGTCGTCGGCATCGTCGTCACCATGCTCGCCGCGTGGCTGCCCGGCCGCCGCGCCGCGAAGATCCCGCCGGTCGCCGCGATGAACAGCGTGCACGCGGTGGCCACCACCAAGTCCCTGGTGGTGCGCAACTCCATCGGTGGCGTCATCACCGCCATCGGTGCCGCGACCGTCCTGACCGCCTCCAGCTCGACCATGATGGGTCTGGGCGCGGGCCTGGTCCTCATCGGCGTCTTCGTGCTGACCCCGCTGCTGTCCCGCCCCGTGATCGCCGCCGCGGCCCCGCTCCTGCGCCCGTTCGGCATGACCGGCAAGCTGGCCCGGCAGAACGCGGTCCGCAACCCGCGCCGCACCGCCGCCACCGCCTCCGCGCTGATGATCGGCCTCACCCTGATCACCGGCATGACCGTGATCGCCGGCAGCGTGCAGCAGGCCATCGACAAGATGGCCACCGGCTCCATGAAGGCCGACTACGTCGTCTCCATGGCCAGCATGACCCCGCTGTCCACCGATGTGGAGAAGAAGCTCTCCACGCACCCGGACGTCGCCGCCACCAGCCCGCTGCGCAGCTCCTGGTCCTCCGTCGCCGACGAGCGCAGGGAGCTCATGGGCGTCAACGGCGCCACCATCGGCAAGCTGATGAACCTCGAGTTCACGGCCGGCTCCTTCGCCGGCCTCTCCGGCGACAAGGTCGTCATCGACGACGCCACGGCCCGCACCAACCACTGGAAGGTCGGCTCGTCCCTCGACGTCACCTTCGAGGACGGCAAGAAGGGCAGCCTGACGGTCTCCGGCGTCTACAAGGGCAACGACCTGATGCGCGGCATCATGGTCGACACCAAGACGCTGACCCCGCACCAGAGCCAGATCGACGACCGCCAGGTGCTGGTCAAGACCAAGGCCGGCACCAGCGAGGCCGCCAAGGACTCGCTGGCCAAGGCCCTCGGCGACAACCCCGCCATCCAGATCCAGACCAAGCAGGACATCTCCGAGAGCATCTCCAAGGGCATCAACCTGCTGCTCAACATGCTCTACGGCCTGCTGGCCATGGCCGTGGTCGTCGCCGTCCTCGGTGTCATCAACACCCTGGCGATGTCGGTCTTCGAGCGCCGGCAGGAGATCGGCATGCTGCGCGCCATCGGCCTGGACCGCAAGGGCATCAAGCGCATGGTGCGCCTGGAGTCCCTGATCATCTCGCTGTTCGGCGGTGTGATGGGCATCGGGCTGGGCGTCTTCTTCGGCTGGGCCGCGGGCGACCTCATCAAGAAGGGCCTGAGCACCTATGAGCTGGTGCTCCCCTGGGAGCGCATGGGCGTCTTCCTGCTGCTGTCCGCCGTGGTCGGTGTGCTGGCCGCGCTGTGGCCGGCCCGCCGGGCGGCCAAGCTGAACATGCTGTCCGCCATCAAGGCCGAGTAGCGGCCGCGGAGGACGAGGAGTAGAGCGAAGGGCCCGGTCCAGGCGGACCGGGCCCTTCGCGCGTGCTCAGCGCCAGTCGCGGGTGCGCAGCGGCAGCCCGCTCCCGCCGCTCGGCGGGGTGCGTACGGCCAGGACCTGGTTGACGCCGATGCGGTTGCGCTCGAAGGCCAGCGCGGAGGCGGCCATGTACAGCCGCCACACCCGGGCCCGGCCCGGCGAGGTCAGGCGCACGGCCTCGTCCCAGTGGGCCTCCAGGTTGGCCACCCAGGCGCGCAGGGTCAGGGCGTAGTGCTCGCGCAGCGATTCCACGTCGCGCACCTCGAAGCCGGCCTGTTCGAGCTGGGCCACGGTGCGGCCGACGGGCGCCAGTTCCCCGTCGGGGAAGACGTAGCGGTCGATGAACTCGTCGACGCGGTAGTCCGCCTCGTCCCGCAGCGGGCGGCGGGCGATCTGGTGGTTGAGCAGCCGGCCGCCGGGCTCGAGCAGGGCGTGGAGCTCGGCGGCGTACTCGGCGTAGCGCGCGGAGCCGACGTGCTCGGCCATGCCGATGGAGGAGAGGGCGTCGAACGGCCCGTCGTGGACCTCGCGGTAGTCCTGGACGCGGATCTCCACGCGGTCCGTCAGACCGGCCTCGGCGACCCGTTTACGGGCGTACGCGGCCTGTTCCTCGGAGAGGGTGATGCCGACCACGCGCACCCCGTACTCGCGGGCCGCGTGCAGGGCCATCGAGCCCCAGCCGCAGCCGACGTCCAGCAGCCGCTGTCCGGGCCGCAGGGCGAGCTTGCGGCAGACGAGGTCGAGCTTGGCGCGCTGGGCTTCCTGCAGGGTGGCGTCCGGGCCGGGCCAGTAGGCGCAGGAGTAGACCATCGAGGGGCCCAGGACGTGTTCGTAGAAGGTGTTGCCGACGTCGTAGTGGTGGCTGATGGCCTGCTTGTCGCGGCGCACGGTGTGCAGCGGGCCGCCGCCGGTGCGGGCCTCCTCGCGCGGCGGTGCGGGCGGTGGCAGCGGTCCGGCGAGGCGGAGCAGCTCGCGGCCGGCGGCGCGCAGGGCGGGGTCGCGCAGGGCGCTCAGGAGGGCGGCGGGGCCGCTGCGGGGTCCGGATCCCTCGTCGCGCTCCCACAGGTGCCCTGCGAGCAGTTCCAGGGCCTGGTAGAGGTCGCCTTCGACGTCGAGGTCCCCGGCGACCCAGGCGCGTGCCAGCCCGAGTTCTCCCGGCTTCCACAGCAGGCGGCGCAGGGCGCGGCGCCGGCGCACGTGGAGGACGGGGGTGCCGGGCGGTCCGGATTCGCTGCCGTCCCAGGCGCGCACCCGGACCGGGAGCGGGGCCCCCAGGACCTGTTCCGCGAGTGTGGTCAGCCGTCGAGCGGCCTCGGCCATGTCGCACACCTCCATGATGAAGTGTCAGGAGATAGATTCACCTAACACCTAAACACCAACAGGCCGTGCTGCAGTCCCTCTTCGGACAGGGTAGGTCAACGAAAACGCCAAGGGCGCCCACCCCACGGATTGGTGGACGCCCTCGAAGGAATGCGGTGCCGGCTAGGAGGCCTTGGCCTTCTGCGCCGTGTCGGACTTGGCGGCCTGCGGGGCCGGCTTGGCGGCCTCGTAGAACTCCTCGCGCGGGTTCTCCATGGCGCGCAGGGAGACGACCTCGCGCTTGAGGAACATGGCGAGGGTCCAGTCCGCGAAGACGCGGATCTTGCGGTTCCAGGTCGGCATGGCCATGCCGTGGTAGCCACGGTGCATGTACCAGGCGAGACGGCCCTTGAGCTTGATCTTCATCTTGCCCATGACGATCATCGCGACGCCCTTGTGGAGGCCGAGGCCCGCCACCGCACCCTTGTTGGAGTGCTCGTAGGTCTTCTGCGGGAAGCCGCGCATCCCGGAGACCACGTTGTCGCCGAGGACCTTGGCCTGGCGCAGGGCGTGCTGGGCGTTCGGCGGGCACCAGGCGTTCTCGTTGCCGGCCTTGCGGCCGACCATGTCCGGGACCTGGGCGTTGTCGCCCGCGGCCCAGATGTAGTCGGTGCCCTGGACCTGGAGGGTCTCGGAGGTGTCGACGTGGCCGCGCGGGCCCAGCGGCAGGCCGAAGCGGACCAGCGCCGGGTTGGGCTTGACGCCCGCGGTCCACACGATGGTGTTGGAGTCGACCTCGAGGCCGTTCTTCAGCACGACGTGGCCGTCGACGCAGGAGTCCATGGAGGTCGAGAGGTAGATCTCGACGCCACGGCTCTCGAGGTGCTCCTTGCCGTACTGGCCGAGCTTGGGACCCACCTCGGGGAGGATCTTGTCGGCCGCGTCGACGAGGATGAAGCGCATGTCCTCGCGCTTCACGTTCGGGTAGTACTTGGCGGCGTCGCGCGCCATGTCCTCGACCTCGCCGATGGTCTCCGCACCCGCGAAGCCACCGCCGACGAAGACGAAGGTGAGCGCCTTGCGGCGGATCTCCTCGTCCTTGGTCGAGTCGGCCTTGTCGAGCTGCTCGAGAACGTGGTTGCGCAGGCCGATGGCCTCCTCGATGCCCTTCATGCCGATGCCGTTCTCGGCGAGGCCGGGGATCGGGAAGGTGCGCGAGACGGCGCCCATCGCGATGACCAGGTAGTCGAAGGGCAGCTCGTACGCCTCGCCGACGAGCGGCGCGATCGTGGCTACCTTGCGGTCCTGGTCGATGGTCGTGACACGGCCGGTCAGGACCTCCGCCTTCGGGAGCACGCGTCGCAGCGGCACCACGACGTGGCGGGGGGAGATGCTGCCGGCGGCTGCTTCAGGAAGGAAGGGCTGGTACGTCATGTACGAGCGCGGGTCGACGACCGTGACGGTCGCCTCGCCGAACCGCATCTTCTTGAGGATGCGGCGCGCCGCGTACAGGCCGACGTACCCACCGCCTACTACGAGGATCCGTGGACGCTCCGTGGTGCTCATGTTTCGAGTATCCAGCACTCTCGGGAGGGGTGCTCGTGCGCCCCTTCACAAGGGGCCGGGGCCTGTCTGCTACACTCCGCCGCCCCTGTGACCGACGCCATGGCGCCGTAATGGAACCAAGCCGTCCGCCGGGGCGTTGATCACCCCTGCTGAACTGGGCTTGCGGCTCGCGGGGCGACTGGACCACAGCCTGTGGACGGCCCGCATAAGCGTTTCTTTAACACGTCTGAAACCGGACCGTTTCCGGCCGCGGAGGCCCCGCGGGCCCCGGAAGGGGGTCTGAAGCCCTCATTCCGGGGTCCTAGGACCACTTTTTCATGTGAAGGATTTCACGAACATTCCCCGGAGAGGGGCCCACCGGGCCCCCGAAGGGTCCGGAACGCCCCTTTACGCCACGCTCCACGCGATGCCGTCCAAGGCTGCTTACACCGGGGGACAACCCCCGGACCCCCGGCCGGACACCCTCGCCGGTGCACGCCAGTCGTCACCGTCCGGCGCGGTTCAAACGGCCACGCCCTACCTGAGTCTGCCGCTGCGAATCGCCACGACGAGGCCGCGCATCTGCCCATAGCCGAACAGGAGCGCGGGCCCCGTGGGGCGCTTGCTGTCTCGCACGGCGATCACTTCTTCTTCCTCGCTTACGATGCCGACCTCGACACAGTCGGACACCGCGCCGGACGCGCTCGACTTCCACCACCTCACGGGAAGTATCGAGGCGTCATCAACGTGAGTCATGCCGTCTTCCTTATCTCTGCGATGCGCTCGGCGGACGCTTCCGGCGTAAGCGCCGCAACGCTCAGCCGTTCGAAAGCGCTCTGATACACGGCTACCTCTTGACCGTCCTCGACGTAAAGGCCGGACGTCAGACTCTCGATGTGGACGACGTCGAGGTCGCTGTGATCGGCGAACCCCAGCAGGGAAAACGAACCCATCTGCCCCACGTGCGGTGAGACGCCAGCCGGCAACACTTGAATGGTGATGTTCGGCCGGCGACTCACCGTGAGCAGGCGCGTGAGCTGGTCATGCATCACGCCATCGTCGGAGCACTTCGTGTGGAGTGCGCTTTCGCCGACGACCACACGCAGGTCGAGCGGGCGCTCGCGCGAGGTGAGCACCGACTGACGAGCCAGGCGTACCTCCACCAGCGCATCGACCTTGTCTTCGATGGCCGCCGACATGGCGGTACTGCTGATGATCTCGCGGGCGTACTCCGCTGTCTGGAGCAGGCCCGGGATCGCGCCCATCTGCCACGACCGCACCGAAGCCGCCTCGGCCTCCAGAGAGATCAGATCCTCGTACACAGGCGACAACACACCCCGGTAGGAATGCCACCACCCGCGAGCGGCACCTTCGTTGGCGAGGGCGAGCAACGCCGCACAGAGCTCGCCGCCGTCAACACCGTAGAGGGCAAGCAACATCTTGACGTCGGCAGATTTCGCCGGCGTACGCGCCGTCTCGAGGCGACTCAGTTTCGCAACGGTGATCCTGCCGTCAGCCCTCGCGGCGACGTCCTCGAGCGTGAGCCCCAGACCCTCGCGGAGTGCTCGCAACTTCGCCCCCAGCCTGCGGCGACGCACAGTCGGTGCGCTCAACTTGCCCTCCATCATCGCGTTCTGTCGGCCAGTCTGCCGCCTGCCCGTTGGCCATGTCATCTGTGTTGATCATTTGACCTTCGCCACTCACACGGGCATATGCAAATTCTCATTCGTGCGTGAGATGGCTTGCGACAGGCTGGAGTTAAGAGCACTCTGTCGTACACGAAACGTCGCCGCACGATCACGCTCTGACGACAATCGGCGTTGGTTAGTGCTGCCCAGAGGGGGTTTTGCATGGCGATCACGCATTCGCATTCGTTCCCACAGACTCCTGAGCGCCGCAGGCCGGACGATCCCGGCCGCATCGGGCACCGCTGGGTCGGCAGGGTGGTGCACGACTCCGAGACGGACCGCATCGGAAGGGTCATGGGCAAGGTTGAGTCGCGCTACCAGCTGCGCCGACTCGACGGCGGGCACGAGTGGGAGGCGGACGGCGACTCCCTCGAAGTCGTCACCCCGCTGCGGTGTGAGTACATCGCCAGACTCAAGGTCGAGCGCAGGAAGGCGGTGGAAGCGGGCCGTGCCAACGCCGCCCACCTGCTCACCCTGGCCATGTGCCGCCACCTGCGGGTGATGCACCCATGAGTCGGCTCTGGCGCCTTCTTCGCCGAGCATGGCGCATCGCGCGACCGACGCCCCCCGGGGCGCCGGTCGGCGGACCGACCCGGAGCCACGTGATTTCGCTTCCCCATACCTCCGGCCCGTCTGCAATGCCGACTCCCTACATGTCCCCGGCGACCCGCGCCCACTACGCTCCCGTGCTGCACCCCACACCCGCCTCTCAGCCGGTGCCCGAAGACAGCTCACGAACGGCGTGCCCGCGGGCCCACACGCACCACCCCTAGACCCCTGCCCGGTCGCCACCCCGCAACGCGGTGAGGACGGTCGGCGGCCGGGCAGGCGCAAGTGCCCATCCGAATGAGCGAAAGGGTACAAAGTGAACATTCAGTTCGTAACCGCCGCCGGCGGCGGGCACAGCAAGGACGAAGGCGAGGGGGACGGACACCCCGGCCAGCCATGGACGCCGCCGTCCGATCCCCCGTCCCCCGACGGCAGTAGCCCCGAGGGAGATGGGGACCACCGCAAGTGACGTTCAACCCGCAGGTGGAGCGCCCCAGCCGAAATGAGCTGGGGCGCGTCCTCTTTGAGACGAAAGCAATGTCGTCGGACTGGGCGCCGACCTTCGCCGCGGTGGACCGGGCCGCCTTCCTGCCCGATCTGGTCTGGCCGTGGGACATGGAATCCGGTACGAGCGTCGCCGTGGACCGGACCGCCGACCCCGACGGCTGGTACGCAGCCGTGGACAGTAACCAACCCATCGTGACCCAGTGGGACGACGGCGAGCACTCCGGCACCGCGCCGGGGCGCGTGTCGACAAGCTCGTCGTCCGCGCCGTCCGTGAACTACGGGCTGTTTCAGGATCTGGGCGCGGAAGAGGGCATGAACGTGCTGGACGTGGCTACCGGTACGGGTGAGACCGCCGGGGCCCTGTACCACCGCTGTGTGGGCTCACGCGGGCGCGGACGCGTCACCACGATCGAGATCGACCGCACAGTATCCATGCGGGCCCGCGAGCGACTGTGTGCGGCCGGGCTGTACCCGGACGTGGTCGTCGGCGATGGGTTCGAGGGCTACGCGGACCACGGGCCGTACGACCGCATCCTCGCCACTGTGGGGCTCCGGGAGTCCCCAGGGGTGTGGCTGCCACAGATCCGTAAGGGTGGGCTCATCGTCGCCCCATGGGGCACGCACTACAGCAACGCGGACGCCGTGGTCCGGCTGCGGGCGGACGGCGGAATCGCACTCGGCCGTTTCACCCGCCCGGTGGAGTTCATGAAGATCCGGGCCCAGCGTTCGCCCCGGCGACCGCACGCGGAGTACGTTCCGGCGGGCACGTTCGACGATGCGGACACCTCCACCACGGCTATTACCGAGTCCGAGTTCGTCACCGGGCGGTACACCGCCCTCCCCTTCGCTCTGGGCCTCCGGGTGCGGAACTGCGTTCAGGCTGTGGCCGACGCACGCGACGGCGCGCGCCCCGTGTGGTTCTACGGGCTGGGTGACCGCTCCTGGGCCTGCGTGATGTTCCGCGAAGGGGAAGAAGCCCGCGTTTGGCAGGCGGGCCCGCGCCGGCTGTGGGACGAGGTGGAAGCGGCCTTTCGGTGGTGGCAGAAGGAGGGCAAGCCGACGCATGACCGGTTCGGGCTCACCGTGACGCCGGACGGGCAAGAGGCGTGGCTCGACATGCCGGGCGACTCCTGGCCGGTGTGAAGCAACGAGGTGGCCCCGGTCCGCGTACAGCGGGCCGGGGCCATTCACGTTTACGGCCTACGAATCAGCGCAGGTCAGGGCCGCTTTTTCTCGGCCTCGGCCTGTTCTGCTGTTTTGAAAGCGATGCCGTCCAGGATGTCGTGCTCGCTGACGACGACCTCGTGGGCGCCGGTCCGCTCCATCACGCACAGCAGCACGAGCGCCCCCGCGGCGATGACATCGACGCGGCCCGGGTGCATCACGGAGATCGCCGCCCGCTGCTCGTGGGTGGAGCCGATCAGCTCGTGGGTGATCTCCCGGACCCGCTCCAGGGAGACGCGCGAGTGGTGGATGGCGGCGGAGTCGTACTCCCGCAGCCCCAGCGCGATCGCGGCGACCGTGGTGACCGAGCCGGCCAGGCCGACGAGCGTACGGGCCTCGGTCAGCGGCACGCTCTGCTCTGCGAGGTCCAGCGCCGCCTCGACGTCGGCCCGTATCGCCTCGATCTGGGCGGCCGAGGGCGGGTCGGTGACCTCGCCGTCCACGACCAGATGACGTTCCGTCATCCGTACGCAGCCCACGTCCACGCTGCGCGCGGCCCGCACGTGCTCCTCGCCGACCACGAACTCGGTCGAGCCGCCGCCGATGTCCACGACCAGGAACGGGGTGGCCAGGTCGGCGCGCCCGGCGAGCTCCCTGGTGGCGCCGGTGAAGGAGAACTCCGCCTCCTGGTCACCGCTGATCACCTCGGGCTCCACGCCCAGGATCTCCACGACGCCGCGCACGAAGTCCTCGCGGTTCTCCGCGTCCCGCGAGGCGGACGTGGCCACGAAGCGCACCCGCTGGGCGCCGTGCGCCTCGATGACCTCGGCGTACTCGCAGCACGCGGCGAACGTGCGCTCCAGCGCCTCCGGCGCCAGGCGGCCCGTGCGGTCCACGCCCTGGCCGAGCCGGACGATCGTCATCCGCCGGTCGAGCTCCTTGAGTTCACCGGTGGCGGGGTCGGCGTCCGCGACGAGCAGCCGGATCGAGTTCGTCCCGCAGTCGATGGCGGCGACGCGCGTCATGCGCACCCCTCGCCCGACTCGCCGCACGGGCTCACGCACGGGCCCTTGGCCCACCACTCCGGCAGCAGCGCCAGCGCCTCGTCACCGAAGGGGTTCACGCCGGGGCCGGCCACCAGCGAGTGCCCGACCAGCACGTGCAGGCACTTGACCCGGTCCGGCATGCCGCCGGCGCTCGGGAAGCCCTCCAGCACCTCGATCGCGTCGCGGCGCGCGAGGTAGTCCTCGTGCGCGGCCCGGTAGGCGGCGGCCAGCTCCGGGTCGGTCGCCAGCCGGTCCTGCATCTCCTTCATCAGGCCCGAGCCCTCGAGGGTGCCGATCGCGGAGGCGGCACGCGGGCAGGTCAGGTAGTACGTCGTCGGGAACGGCGTGCCGTCCGGCAGCCGGGGGGCCGTCTCGACGACGTCGGGCTGACCGCAGGGGCAGCGGTGCGCGATGGCGCGCAGCCCGCGCGGCGGGCGCCCCAGCTGCTCCTTGAACGCGGCGATGTCGGCGTCGGTCGGCTCGGTGGGCTCGGTCTTCGGAGGAGGGGTGTCCATGTGCTCGCTCGTGCTCGCTCGGTCTTGTCGAAAGAATGTGCAGGGTCAGCGGTGGCCGTCGGAGGTGTCCACGCCGTCGAAGAGGTTGCTGTACCAGGGGCGGTCGGCGGCGCCTTCGTTGCGGCGCTGGCGGGTGCCGCCGCTGCCGTCCGCCACGGTGTAGCCGGTCTCGCCGGGCCGTACGAAGTGCAGGTGCTCGCGCGCCTGCTGCTCCACGTACGCCGGGTCCTCGAGCCGGGCCTTCTCGTCGCGCAGCCGCTTGACCTGCTCCCGCGCCTGCTCGGTGCGGTGCCGCTGCTCGGCGATGTCCGAACGCTGGGTGACCCACTGGCGCATGGGGTAGGCGAGGGCGACGACGAGGGAGCAGACGACGAGGGCGAGCAGCGCCGCCCGGCCGGTGAGCCGGCTGCGCCGCGGGGGCCCGGCGCGGTAGATCCGGGCCGCGGTCGGCCCCTGCACGAGGGCCGTGCCCAGCGCCTTGAGCCTGGTCGCGGTGGAGAACCGGTCCGCGCCCACGTCGCCTCCCCTGGAAGAGTCCGCCACGAACGTACGTCCCCGGACACGGTACGGGACCGCGGCCGGGGACGTACGGAGACTGGCGAGAAGGTCAGCCCTTGAAGCGCGGGAACGCGCTGCGGCCGGCGTACACCGCGGCGTCGTCGAGGATCTCCTCGATGCGCAGCAGCTGGTTGTACTTGGCGACGCGCTCGGAGCGGGCCGGGGCGCCGGTCTTGATCTGGCCGCAGTTGGTGGCGACGGCCAGGTCGGCGATGGTGACGTCCTCGGTCTCGCCGGAGCGGTGGGACATCATGCACTTGAAGCCGTTGCGCTGGGCCAGCTCGACGGCGTCCAGGGTCTCGGTCAGCGAGCCGATCTGGTTGACCTTGACCAGCAGGGCGTTCGCGGAGTTCTCCTCGATGCCGCGGGCCAGGCGCTCGGGGTTGGTGACGAACAGGTCGTCACCGACGAGCTGGACCTTGTCGCCGAGCTTCTCGGTGATGGTGTTCCAGCCGGCCCAGTCGTCCTCGAACAGCGGGTCCTCGATGGAGACCAGCGGGTACGCCTCGACGAGCTCGGCGTAGTACTCCGTCATCTCGGCGGCGGAGCGGTCCTTGCCCTCGAAGGTGTAGACGCCGTCCTTGTAGAACTCGGAGGCGGCGACGTCGAGCGCCAGCGCGATGTCCTGGCCGGGGGTGTAGCCGGCCTCCTTGATGGCCTCGAGGATGAGGTCGAGGGCCTCGCGGTTGGAGCCGAGGTTCGGGGCGAAGCCGCCCTCGTCGCCGAGGCCGGTGGACAGGCCGCGGCCCTTCAGCACCTTCTTGAGGGTGTGGTAGACCTCGGTGCCCCAGCGCAGGGCCTCGGAGAAGGACTCCGCGCCGATCGGCGCGATCATGAACTCCTGGATGTCCACGTTGGAGTCGGCGTGCGAGCCGCCGTTGAGGATGTTCATCATCGGAACGGGCAGCAGGTGCGCGTTCGGGCCGCCGAGGTAGCGGAACAGCGGCAGGTCGGACGCCTCGGAGGCGGCGTGCGCGACGGCCAGGGAGACGCCCAGGATGGCGTTGGCGCCGAGCGAGCCCTTGTTGTCGGTGGCGTCCAGGTCGAACATCGCCTGGTCGATCAGGCGCTGCTCGGTGGCGTCGTAGCCGACGAGCTCCGGGCCGATCTGCTCGATGACGGCGAGAACCGCCTTCTCGACGCCCTTGCCCAGGTAGCGGTTCGGGTCACCGTCGCGCAGCTCGATGGCCTCGAAGGCACCGGTGGAGGCGCCGGACGGCACGGCGGCACGGCCCGTGGAGCCGTCGTCGAGGCCGACCTCGACCTCGACCGTGGGGTTGCCTCGCGAGTCGAGGATCTCGCGAGCTACGACGACGTCGATGGACGGCACGAGGGTCTCCTTCGTGATGTGTCTGGAGTTCTGCAGCACGAGCCTAACGGGCCCCGGAGGCTGCACCGGCCCTTGGACCTGCCACCGGACCGAAAAATGGCACAAAAGCCGAGATCACCGGATGAATGGGCGGGGAAAACGGCGGAGCCCCGCTCCGATGCGGCTCGGGGGGAAGTCGCATCGGAGCGGGGCGGTCCCGCGGATGAGCGCGGCGCTCAGCCGGTGATCAGCTGAGATGCAGCTTCTGACCCGGGAAGATCAGGTCCGCGTTGTCGATGATGTCCTTGTTGCGGTCGTAGAGCTTCTGCCAGCCGCCGTCGACCTTCTTGGCGTCGGCGATGGAGCCGAGGGTGTCGCCTTCCTTGACCTCGTACTCGCCGTCACCCTGCTTGACCGGCTTGGCGGGGGCGGCGTGCTTCGGCGCGGTCTGCTTCGGGGCGGCCGGGGCCTCCTCGGCGGTCTCCGCCTGCGGCTTGGCGTGCTTGGGCGCGGAGGGGCGCTCGGCGCGGTCGGCGCGGCTCTTGGTGGAGGTCTCGCCCGCGGCGGAGGAGGAGGACTTCGTGGACTTCTTCTTCACCACGGAGCCGGAGCCGGAGGTGTCGACGTCGGCCTTCGCGCCACCGGCGGTCAGGCCGCCGGCGCCGGCGCAGCCCCAGGCACCCGGGCCCTGCATGGCGAGGAGACGCTCGGCGGTGGCGATCTGCTGGGCCTTGGTGGCCAGGTCGGCGCGCGCGGCGTACTGGGTGCCGCCGGCGGCCTTCCAGGAGGACTGCGAGAACTGCAGGCCGCCGTAGTAGCCGTTGCCGGTGTTGATGGCCCAGTTGCCGCTGGACTCGCACTGGGCGACCTTGTCCCAGGTCGAAACGGAGGCGGCGTTGGCGGAGGTCGCGACCATCAGCGGGGCGGCCACTGCGACGCCGGCGACGCCGGCGAGCGTGACGATGCGGACGGCCTTGGACGGACGACGGTGCTTGCCCTTGGACATAAGTCGGTTTCCTCACCGACGCCTACGAGGTGAGCTGTCGGGTTCGGGCTGTGAGTTTGCCCGGCCCGGTGCGCGGCTGCGCTCCGGGCTTCACCCCAAGCCGTCCCGCTCCCCCGGCCGTGAGGCCGTCGGACCGGTCCGGCGCCTTACCTTGGTTCCCCCGCTCCTGCCAACGGCGCTTGCGCGACGACTCCCCCGGCCGCCGGCAGGATTCGGCGTAGCGACCGTGGTGCTCGCGGTGGCGAGCGGTGACGACGTTAAACACAGCGGGCCGACGGGTTCAAACCCCACTTTTCAGCCACAGTTGCTGGAAGTTACCCACAGGAACCTCCTGTTTCCGCAGGTGAGAGGGGGTTTGAGAAGAACGGACGAGCTCCGTCCAGCCCAAAGCCAACGAGACCCATGTCTCACTTTCGACTGGAACGGACATTCGCCCCGAACCCCCCGGCTACGGACGGATATCGAGCCGCTGACCAGGCTTGATGAGATCCGGATCGGTTCCGACAACTTTTTCGTTCTTCTGATAGATCGTCTGCCAACCACCGTTGACCGAGTGGTCCTGTGCGATGGCTGACAGGTTGTCACCGGGCTGCACGGTGTAGTCCGTCGCACCCGGTACGCCCGTCCGGGCGTCACCGCCGTCGCGCGAGGGGCGCTGCGGCTCGCCCGAACGCGGCGGCTCGCTGCGGTGCTTGCCCGTACCCGGCTCCGCACTCGCGTCGTCGCCCGGCGTGCGCGGGGCGGTGGGCGCGGCGTCGGTGGGCGTGCCCGAGGGTGTGGCGGAGGGGGCGGCCGGACCGGTGGAGGGTTCGGCCGAGGGGTCCTTGCGGTGCTTGCCGTCCGGCTGTCCGGGGGTCTGGCCCGCAGGTGTGGAGGGGTCCGCGGACGGGCTCGCGGCGGGGTCCGACGGAGTGGGCTTGCCGGGCGTCTTGGACGCGTCGGGCGCGGGCTCGTTGGTGCCGGGCGCGCGGTCGGCGGGGGTCTTGTGCTCCGGCGTGGCGGGAGCGGAGCGCTCGGGCGCCGGCTTGCCGGTGGCCTCGGGCTCGGGGGTCTCGATGATGCGGCCGGGGTTCACCTCGGGCGCCGGAGCGTCCTTCGACAGACCCGACTTGACGGCGCAACTGCGCCAGGCGTCCGGGCCCTCGGCGGCCAGGATCCGTTCGGCGACGGCTATCTGCTGCGACCTGCTGGCCAGGTCCGGGCGCGGCGCGTAGGAGATGCCGCCGTTCTGCTCCCACATCTGCTGGGTGAGCTGCAGGCCGCCGAAGAATCCGTTGCCGGTGTTGGCGCTCCACAGCTTGCCGCTCTCGCATTGGGCGACCTTGTCCCAGGTGCCCGTGTCCGCGGCCGTCGCCGCGGTCGCCGCCATCAGCGGCATCGCGATGCCCGCCCCCGTCACCCCCGCCGCGAGCACGATGGCGGGTATCTGACGGGGGCGGCGATGTCTTCCGTTCCCGAAGCGCATGGGGTGGCCCTCTCGTGTGGCGGCTGATGTGGTCGTCGAACATAGCGACGGGTCCGGGTCGTCACAAGCCGGTGTATCCGAGGTCACGCGAAGGTCACGTCGCCTGATAGGGCGTCAGTCGGCGGGCGGCGCCGGGGTGAACTCGACGGGCAAAGTGCGCAATCCACGCATGATCAGACCCCCGCGCCAGCGCAGATCCTCCGGCTCCGCACCCAGGCGCAGATCGGGCATCCGGCGCAGCAGCGTCGCCAGCGCCACCTGCCCCTCCAGGCGCGCCAGGGGCGCCCCCAGGCAGTAGTGGATGCCGTGTCCGTAGCCCAGGTGCTGGTTGTCGCGCCGGGCCAGGTCAAGGGTGTCGGGGTCGGCGAACCGCTCGGGGTCGCGGTCCGCGGCGGCGAGGACGACGAGCACGGGGTCGCCCTCGGCGATGCGCTGCCCGCCCAGGGGCAGGTCCTGCGTGGCGAACCGCCAGGTCGCCAGCTCCACGGGACCGTCGTAGCGCAGCAGTTCCTCCACGCCGGTGGCCAGCAGGCTCTCGTCGCCCTCGCGCAGGGCGCGCTGGAGGCGCTCGCGCTGCCCGGGATTGCGCAGAAGGGCGTAGGTTCCGTTACCGATCAGGTTCACAGTTGTTTCAAAACCAGCAAAAAGCAGAATGAAGGCCATGGCCGCGGCCTCGTCCTCGGTGAGGTGCTCACCGTGGTCACTCGCCCTGATCAGTCCGGAGATGAGGTCTTCGCCGAGATCCTCCCGCTTACGGTGGATCAGCTCCGTGAGATAGCCCCGCATCTTCTTCACCGAGCGGGCCACTCCGCCGCGCGGCCCGCCGCCGTGGCGGATCATCATTCCCGCCCAGTCCCGGAAGTCGTCCTGGTCCTCGCGCGGCACCCCGAGCAGGTCGCAGATGGCATAGATGGGGAGGGGGAAGGCGAACTCGTGGATGAGGTCCGCCTCCCCTCTCTCCGCGAAGGCGTCGATGAGCTGATCCGTCAGCTCCTGCACGCGGGGCGCGAACTCCGCGACCCGGCGCGGGGTGAACGCCTTGGAGACCAGTCGGCGCAGCCGGGTGTGGTCCGGCGGATCGATGTTGAGCAGATGCGTCATCAAATTGGCGCTGCGCTCGCCGGGGATGCCGACCTTGCCCTTGCCGTGGGCGCTCTCGGAGTGGTGCACGGGGTTCTTCGACAGCCGCTGGTCGGCGAGCGCCTGCCGGGCGTCGGCGTACCGGGTGACCAGCCAGGCCTCGACACCGCTGGGCAGGGCGGTGCGGTGCACGGGGGCGTGCTCGCGCAGCCAGGCGTACGCCGGGTAGGGGTCGGCCGCGAATTCCCAGGTGAACAGCGGCGGGGCGGGGGGCGTGGGCATACGGTCGTTCGTGTCGTGCACGCCCCGACGCTACCCGCGGCCCCGCTAGTGGTGCCCGCCGCCGCCGCTGCCGAAGGCCCCGCTGCTGCCCGGGTCCCACTTCTTGCGGTCCTCCGAGCGCTCCTCGGGGTGGCTGCCGGGGTTGTTGATCTCGTGCGGCAGCACACGCTCGCCGTTGGCCTCGGTCTGCAGCTGGTCCGACTCCCGGTGCTCGACGACGTAGCCGACCGAGCTCTCCTCGTCGTCGTTGTGCCCGGGGCCATGGTCGGGCGAGGCCGGACCCCGGTCGTGCTCCTGCCGCGTCTGCCAGGAGCCCTGGCGGCGCTGCGGCTGGGCCGGGGGCGGCGGCTCCCTGTCGCGCCAGCGCTGCCCGTACACGAAGGCCAGGATCAGCAGGGCGCAGACGCACAGCCCCACGATGAAGGGGGCGATGCCGCCGACCCAGTGCGGCAGTGCGAGGTCCATGTGCTCAGTGCGCATGGATGTCGGGTACCCGCCGCGCGCCGTGTCAAGACCGCGCGTGGGCCGAACGGGTGGCGGCCCCTTACTCCCCTTGCTCCCCCCGCGCCCTCTCCGCGGCGAGGATCGCGTCCCGGTAGGTGCGGGCGGCCGCCCGCAGCGCCGTCTCCGGCTCGGTGCCGGCCGCCTCGGCCCGCACGGCCAGGGCCAGCAGCTCGTAGCCGACGCCCTCCCCCACCGGCAGGGCCACGTCCAGGCCCTCGGTACGGGCCCGGGAGGCGAGCTTCGCGGCGAGCGCGAGGGCCGGCTGCCCCAGCGGGACGCCCTCGGTGACGGAGTCGCGGCCCTTCTCGGCGGCCTTGGTGCGCAGCCAGTGCTCCCTGACGTCCTCCGGCGTCCGCGCGCTCTCCTCGCCGAAGACGTGCGGGTGGCGGTGGATGAGCTTGTCGACGATGGTGCCCGCCACATCGTCGACGGAGAACGGCTCGTCCGCGTCGTCCTGCGCGATCCGGGCGTGGAAGACGACCTGCAGCAGGACGTCGCCGAGCTCCTCGCGCAAAGCCTCCCGGTCACCGGTCTCGATGGCCTCCAACAGCTCGTACGTCTCCTCCAGGCCGTACTTCGCCAGGTCCTGGTGGGTGCGGATGCCGCTCCACGGGCAGGCCAGCCGGATCCGGTCCATGACCTGCACCACGTCCAGCAGCCGGGCGCCGGGCAGGTCGTAGGAGCCGGGCAGCAGCTCCAGCGCGGGCATCGACTCGCGGCCGGAGCCCGCCAGCCGGGCCAGGCCGTCGGTGAGGGCCGACTCCCCCTCCGCGGAGGTGATCACCACCGCGGTGCGCCGCCCGTCCGCGCAGTAGTCGACGAGCTCGCGGGCGGTCGGCGAGGCGTGCTCGACCTCCACGCCCGCCTCCCGCAGATACGGCAGCTGCGGATGGCCGGCGTCCGCGCACAGCACCCGCCCGGCGCCGCGCAGCGTCTGCCACGCGGGCCAGGACAGCAGGCCGGGGGCGACCCGGTGGCTGGTGGTGAGCAGGACGATGCGGCCAAAGGAGTCGTTCACGCGGTCGTTCACGCGACCGAGCCTAGGCGACCGGACGCGCCCGGCTCACGCCGGCTGTTCGGCGCCGGGCGCCGCGGCCGGCCGCAGCCACGGCTCCAGCGCGGCCCGGGCCGTACCGCGCTTGGCGTCCCACGTGCCGTAGCGGGGATTGACGTCCACGCGCAGGGAGTCGGAGGTCTTCATCAGCACCTCGCCCGTGCGGGCCTTGCCGAGCTTGTCCTCCAGCTTGGAGCGGACCAGGCCGACCGACAGCTCCCGGTCGATCTGGCCCGGCGCGATGCCGGCCGCCAGGAAACGCTCCTCGACGGCGTCGGCACCGCCGAGCACCCGCTCGACCTGCCCGCGCCGCTCCTGCAGCTCCCGGCGGGTGACCTCCACGCCGTTGTCCCGGCCGGCCTGCTCGATGATCCGGTACTGGATCAGCCGGACCAGCGTGTCCTGGCCCAGCTGCGCACTGCCCGCCAGCAACTGCGCCCCCTCCGGCGAGGACCGCTGCGCCTCGCGCACGTCCGCCACCTGACTCTGCAGCTGCGAGACGGTGATCCGCTCCTTGCCCACGACCGCCGCCGCACCCGGATGCGGTGTGGACCCGCAGCCGGTGAGCAGGGGCGCCGCGACGAGCACGGTGGCGGCGGAGAAGGAGAGCGCTGTCCTGCGGCGGATCATGAAGCCTCCCGGCAGAGATCGCTGGCAAACAGGTGCGGGGTCGATCGATGGTCCGGCGTTGATCGATGGTAGGGAGTCGGCGTGGCCCAGGCCACTGATTCGGCCAACGATTCGCGGGGCGTCGGGATGCGCGCCCCCGCCGCCGGGACCGAGGGGGGCGTCGTAACGATCACGGCCGAGGACGCATACTTCAGACCGACCCCCGCAAATCAGCCCGAGGAGGACCCGCCCATGGACTCGGCCACCGCCCCCGTCGCGGCACAGGACAGGAGCAGGGCCGAGACCGCGCCCGCACGGGGCGCCCGCGGCGCCCGGCTGCGCGCACCGCGACTGGACCCGTACTGGGTGGGCGGCGTCCTCTTCCTCCTCTACACCACGCTCTCCGTCTGCCGGCACCGGCGGATGCTGACCATGTCGTGGGACCTGGGCATCTTCGAACAGGCCATACGGGCCTACTCCCGGCTCCAGACCCCCATAGCCGACCTCAAGGGCCCCGGCACCAACATCCTCGGGGACCACTTCAGCCCCGTCACCGCGCTGATCGCCCCCCTCTACCGCGTCTTCCCCACCCCGGTGACGCTCCTCGTCGTCCAGGCCGCGCTCTTCGCCCTGTCCGCCGTGCCGGTCGCCCGGCTCGCCGCACACCTCCTCGGCCGCCGCCGGGGACTGGCCGTCGCCCTCGCCTACGGGCTGTCCTGGGGCGTCCAGCGGGCCGTCGACTTCGACTTCCACGAGATCGCCTTCGCCATGCCGCTGCTGGCCTTCTCCCTGGAGGCCGTCGTACGCGGCCGCTGGCGGACCGCCGCGCTGTGGGCCGCGCCCCTGGTGCTGGTCAAGGAGGACCTGGGCGTCACGGCCGCGGCCATCGGCGTCCTGATGCTGCTGCGGCTGCGCGGCACCGAGCGCACCCGGGGGGCGACGGCCTGGGCGGCCGGCCTGGTGGCCTTCGGGCTCGCCGGCGCCGCCCTGGCCCTCGGCGTGATCATCCCCGGCTTCAACAGCGGCGGCGGCTACGACTACTGGAACAAGCTCAGCGGCGGCGACGGCCCCGCCCCCGTCATCCCCGTCGACACCGCGCTGCGCACCCTGGCGTGGACCCTGCTGCCCACCACCGGACTGCTGGCCCTGCGCTCACCGGTGCTGCTGGTCGCCCTGCCGACCCTGGGCTGGCGCTTCGTCTCCCACGACGACCACTACTGGGGCACCGACTGGCACTACAGCGCCGTCCTGATGCCCGTCCTCTTCATCGCCCTGGCCGACGCCCTCGCCCGCTCCCGCCGCAGCCCCCGCCCGTGGCTGCGCTCGTACGCCCACCACCTGCCGGCCGCCGTCGCCGCCGCGGCCCTCGCACTCACCGCGTCCCTGCCCCTGTACGGCCTGACCCTGCCGGAGACCTATCGCGTCCCGCAGAGCGTCAAGGACACCGAGCGCCTCCTGGACCTCATCCCCGACGACGCCACCGTCGAGGCCGACATCGCCCCGATAAGCCGCCTCGTGAGCCGCTGCCGCGTCTTCTGGATAGGCGACACCCGCGGCGTCGTCCCCGACTACATCGCCCTGCGCCTGACCGACGGCAGGACCCCGCAGGACCTGGCCGGCGAAGGACAGCGGCTGCACCCCGGCGCGACGTACGCCGTACTGGGCAGCGGCGGCGGGCACGCGGTGCTCAAGCGGGTGCGCTAGCCCCCCGCCGCCCTGCCCCCGGTCAGCCGAGGATCGTCGTCAGGAACTCCCCCGTCCAGGCCAGCAGTTCCCGGCCGACCAGGGGCTTGCCGCCGATGGGGCGGGTCGCCGGGCGGGGGACCAGGATCTGCTGGGTCGCCGGCTTCATGACCGTGCGCGGGTGGAGGCGCTTGAGGCGCAGCTCCTGGGACTCGCGCAGGTCCACCGGGCCGAAGCGGACGTTGGAACCCTGCAGGGTGATGTCGCTGACGCCGCAGGAGCGGGCGAGCATGCGCAGGCCCGCGACCAGCAGGAGGTTCTCCACCGGCTCCGGCAGCTTGCCGTAGCGGTCGGTGAGCTCCTCGCGGACGGCCTTGATGTCCTCCTCGCTGCTCGCGGAGGCGATGGCGCGGTAGGCCTGCAGGCGCAGCCGCTCGCCCGGCGCGTAGTCGTGGGGGACGTGCGCGTCGACCGGCAGCTCGATCTTGACCTCGAGCGGGGCCTCCGCCTCCTCCCCGCCGCCCTCGACGGACGCGCGGTAGTCGGCCACCGCCTCGCCGACCATGCGGATGTAGAGGTCGAAGCCGACGCCCGCGATGTGCCCGGACTGCTCGCCGCCGAGCAGATTGCCCGCGCCGCGGATCTCCAGGTCCTTCATCGCCACGTACATGCCCGCGCCCATCTCCGTGTGCTGGGCGATCGTGGCGAGGCGCTCGTGGGCGGTCTCGGTGAGCGGCTTCTCCGGCGGGTAGAGGAAGTAGGCGTAGCCGCGCTCGCGGCTGCGGCCCACCCGGCCGCGCAGCTGGTGCAGCTGGGAGAGGCCGAAGTTGTCGCCGCGCTCGACGATGAGGGTGTTGGCGTTGGAGATGTCGATGCCCGACTCGACGATCGTCGTCGAGACCAGCACGTCGAACTTCTTCTCCCAGAAGTCGACGACGACCTGCTCCAGCGCCGACTCGCCCATCTGGCCGTGCGCCGTGGCGATCCGCGCCTCGGGCACGATCTCGCGCAGCTTCGCCGCCGCCCGGTCGATGGACTCCACCCGGTTGTGGATGTAGAAGACCTGGCCCTCGCGCAGCAGCTCGCGGCGGATCGCGGCGCCGATCTGCTTCTGGTCGTACGGCCCGACGAAGGTCAGCACCGGGTGGCGCTCCTCCGGCGGCGTGGTGATCGTCGACATCTCACGGATGCCGGTCACGGCCATCTCGAGCGTACGGGGGATGGGCGTGGCGGACATCGTCAGCACGTCCACGTTGGCGCGCAGCTTCTTCAGCTGCTCCTTGTGCTCGACGCCGAAGCGCTGCTCCTCGTCGACGATGACCAGGCCCAGGTCCTTGAACTTGGTCTCGGAGGAGAACAGGCGGTGGGTGCCGATGACGATGTCGACGGAGCCGTCGCGCAGGCCCTCCAGCACGGCCTTGGCCTCGGTGTCGGTCTGGAAGCGGGACAGCGCCCTCGTCACGACCGGGAACTGGGAGTACCGCTCGGAGAACGTGCCGAAGTGCTGCTGGACGAGGAGCGTGGTGGGCACCAGCACCGCCACCTGCTTGCCGTCCTGCACCGCCTTGAAGGCCGCACGGACCGCGATCTCCGTCTTGCCGTAGCCGACGTCGCCGCAGACCAGGCGGTCCATGGGGACGGACTTCTCCATGTCCTCCTTGACCTCGGCGATCGTGGTGAGCTGGTCGGGCGTCTCCGCGTAGGGGAAGGCGTCCTCCAGCTCCCGCTGCCAGGGGGTGTCCGAGCCGAAGGAGTGGCCGGGGGCGGCCATGCGCGCGGAGTACAGCTTGATCAGGTCGGCGGCGATCTCCTTGACGGCCTTCTTCGCGCGCGCCTTGGTCTTCGTCCAGTCCGCGCCGCCGAGGCGGTGCAGGGTGGGCGCCTCGCCACCGACGTACTTGGTGACCTGCTCCAGCTGGTCGGTGGGGATGTAGAGGCGGTCGCCGGGCTGTCCGCGCTTGGCCGGGGCGTACTCCACCAGCAGGTACTCGCGGGTGGCGCCCTGGACGGTGCGCTGGACCATCTCGATGTAGCGGCCCACGCCGTGCTGCTCGTGGACGATGTAGTCGCCGGCCTGCAGGGTCAGCGGGTCGATGGTCTTGCGGCGCCGGACCGGCATCCGGCCCAGGTCCTTGCTGGCGGACTTCTGGCCGGTGAGGTCGGACTCCGTCAGCACCGCGATCTTCTGCACGGGGTCGACGAAGCCGTTGTCGAGGCTCGCGCAGGAGACGTGCACGACGGACGGGGACAGCTGCGGCAGGTCCGCGTCGAGGCGGGCGGGGATGCCCTCGCCGCCGAGCACCTCGACCGTACGGGCCGCGGGGCCGTGGCCCTCGGTGAGGAAGACGGTGCGCCAGCCGTCGGCCACCCAGCCCTTGGTGTCGGCCAGGGCGCGGGCGGTGTCGCCACGGTAGGTCTCGGGGGCGTGCATGCCGAGGGTGAGGGTGTCGCCGTCGAGGTCCTCGCCGGCGGCGAAGGGGCTGACCGACCACCACATCATGCCGAGCTCGCGGGCGCGGTCGCGGACGTCGGCGATGCCCCACAGGGAGGCGGCGTCCACGTCGATGGGCGCCTCGCCGCCGCCGGCGGAGGCGGCCCAGGACGCCTGCAGGAACTCCTGGCTCGTGGCGACGAGGTCGGCGGCCCTGGTCCGTACCCGCTCCGGGTCGCACACGACGGCCATGCTGCCGGCCGGCAGCACGTCCAGCAGCAGCTCCATGTCGTCCACCAGGACGGGGGCCAGGGACTCCATGCCCTCGACCGCGATGCCCTCGGCGATCTTGCCGAGCAGCTCGCCGAGCTCGGGGTGGTCCTCGGCCAGGGCCGCCGCGCGCTCCCGGACGGAGTCGGTCAGCAGCAGCTCGCGGCAGGGCGGGGCCCACAGGCCGTGCTCGGAGACCTCCAGGGACCGCTGGTCGGCCACCTTGAAGTAGCGGATCTCCTCGACGTCGTCGCCCCAGAACTCGATCCGCAGCGGGTGTTCCTCGGTCGGCGGGAACACATCGAGGATGCCACCGCGCACCGCGAACTCGCCGCGCTTCTCGACCAGTTCGACCCGGGCGTACGCGGCCGCCGCCAGCGCCTCGGTGACCTCGCCCAGGTCGGCGCTCTGCCCGCTGCGCAGGCTGACGGGCTCGAGGTCGCCCAGGCCCTTGACCTGCGGCTGCAGTACGGAGCGGATGGGTGCCACCACGACGGAGACGGGGCCGGCCGCCGGGTCGTCCTTGCTGGGGTGCGCCAGCCGGCGCAGCACGGCCAGGCGCCGTCCGACGGTGTCGGAGCGCGGCGAGAGCCGCTCGTGCGGCAGGGTCTCCCACGACGGGTAGTCGACGACGCCGTCGGCCGGGAGCAGGGAGCGCAGCGCGGCCGCCAGGTCCTCGGCCTCGCGGCCGGTGGCGGTCACGGCGAGCACGGGCCGCTCGGCGCCGCGGGCGAGCGCGGCGATGGCGAAGGGCCGCGCGGCGGGCGGGCCGACCAGGTCGACGTGCGGCCGGTTGCCGTCGCCCGCGGCCCTCACCGCTTCGGCGAGCGCCGGATCGTTGACGACGGCGTCGAGCAGACCGTGCAGGCTCATGAAGGCTTTTCCGTCCCGGGGGTGGACAACGCGAACGGCCCGACACGGACTGTCAGGGCCGAGCCGGGGGCCTCCAGCCTACGACGGTGGACCGACACCCGCCGGGCCGCTGCGCGGGGCGGGACGGGGCGGTTCGGCACCGCCGGTCCCGACCCCCGGTTTGTGGGCAATCGTTCCGCAGGGCGGAACGGGTGGGCACAAACCCACCACCGGGCCGCACGGGCGAACCGGCCCGGACGCGCACCCCCGTGTCGCGTCCGGGCCGGAAACCCGGGAACCGCAGCCGCTAGTCCGTCGCGATCGCGTTCAGCACATTCATCCGCCCCGCCCTGAACGCCGGCACCAGCGCCGCCAGCAGCCCCACCACCGCCGAGCCGGCGAAGACCGCGGTGATCGTCGGCCAGGGGATGTCCAGGACGCCCAGGCCCTGCAGGGCCAGCAGCTGCTGCGACGCCGTGCCCCAGGCCATGCCCAGGCCGAGGCCCAGCAGGGCGCCGAAGAGGGCGATGACGACCGACTCCAGGCGGATCATGCGGCGCATCTGGCGGCGCGAGAGGCCGATCGCCCGCAGCAGGCCGATCTCACGGGTGCGCTCGACCACCGACAGGGCCAGGGTGTTCACGACGCCCAGCACCGCGACGATGATCGCCAGGGCCAGCAGGCCGTAGATCATGTTGAGGAGCTGGCCGACCTGGTCCTTGATGAGCTTCTTGTAGTCGGCCTGGTCGCGGACCTTGATCTGCGGGTAGTCGCCGACCGCCGCCTTGAGGGACGCGGCCGCCTCCTTCGCCTTACCGTCGGCGGCCTTGGCGAACATCATCATGTCCAGCGGCATCTTGTCGGCCGGCAGGTACTGCCGGGCAGTGGCGATGTTGGTGAACAGCGCACCCTTGTTAAAGCTGGTGTCGTCCGAGGTGACGGCCTTGACCTGCAGCTTCGCCTCACGGCCGTCGATCATCGCGACGGTCAGCCGGTCGCCGAGCTTGATCCTGTGGTCCTTGGCGAAGCCCTCCGGCACCGAGATGGCGTCCTTGCCGTAGGCGTCCGCGAAGGTGCCCCGGACCGTCTCCGTGCGCAGGTCGTCGCCAAAGGTGGGGTCCGAGGCGTTCAGCGACTCGGTGACGGTCCTGCCGTCCGGGAGGGTCAGCTTGGCGTTGACGGCCGTGATCTCGGTGACGTGCGCGAGGTCGCGGGCCGAGCGGATGGCCCTGGCCTGCGCCGAGGTGAGCGGCTGGCCGTTGTCGGTCTCGATGATGAAGTCCGCGCCCACCGACTTGTCGAGCTGGTCCGTGGCCGAGGCGACCATGGAGGAGCCGACCACCGACAGGGCGGCGACCAGCGCGAGGCCGATCATCAGGGCCGAGGCGGTGGCGCCGGTACGGCGGGGGTTGCGCAGGGCGTTGCGTTCGGCGAGGCGTCCCACGGGGCCGAAGGCCCGCAGGACGACCGTGCTCAGGACGCGGACGACGAAGCCGGCCAGCAGCGGGCCGACGACCACGAAGCCGACGAGAGTCAGCAGCACGCCCAGGCCGAGCATGCCCGAGCCGGCCGAGGCGTCGTCGGACCCGGCGGCGGACAGCAGGGCCGCGGCGCCGGCGCCGGACAGCAGCAGGCCGATCGTGGCCCGCACCTTGCCGGCCTTGCCGTCGGCGGGGTTGCCGGCGTCGCGCAGGGCGGCCATCGGGGAGATCTTCCCGGCCCGCCGGGCGGGCAGGTAGGCGGCGAGGACGGTGACGACGACGCCGATGCCCAGGCCCACGACGGGCGTGGTGGCCTTGATCGTCAGCTCGGAGGTGTCGAGCTTCATGCCGGTGGCGCCCATGAGCTCCATCAGCCCGACCGCGAGCCCGATGCCGCCGGCGATGCCCAGCACCGAGCCGACGACGCCCAGCATCAGGGCCTCGACCAGCACCGAGCGGTTGACCTGCTTGCGGCTGGAGCCGATGGCCCGCATCAGGCCGATCTCACGGGTGCGCTGGGCGACCAGCATGGAGAAGGTGTTGACGATCAGGAAGATGCCGACGAGGACGGCGATGCCGGCGAAGCCCAGCAGCGCGTACTTCATGACGTCGAGGAGGGAGCCGACCTCCTTCTTGTTCTCGGCCTTGGTCTCGGCGGCGGTGTGCACGGTGTAGCCCGTGCCCACGGCGGCGGTGACGTCCTTCTTCAGCTGCTCGTCGCTGACGCCGGAGGCGGCGGTGAGCCCGTAGCCGCTGTACACGCCGGGGCTGCCGAGCAGCTTGGCCTGGGCGGTGGGGGTGTCGAAGTAGAGGACGGCCGCACCGGGGTTCGTCGTCCTGTACGTGGCGATGCCGACGATGCGGACGGCGAAGTCGCCCGGCATGGCCATCACGCGCAGCGTGTCGCCCGTCGTCAGGTCGTGCTTGCCGGCGGTGTCGGCGTCCAGGACGACCTCGCCGGCGCCGCGCGGCTCGTGGCCGCTGGTGATCTCGACGGACTTCTTCTGGCTGTCGTCCCAGTTGGTGCCCACGGTGGGGGCGCCGGAGTCGGGGCTGATGCTCTTGTTCCCGGCCTTCGCGGCGGTGATCCGCTGGCTGGTGGCGTGCCCCTCCACCTTGGCGACGCCCGGCACCTTGGCCAGGCGGCCCTCCAGCGACCCGGGCAGGGTCTGGGGCTTTCCGGTCTCCTGGGCGTTGTCCTTCTTCTCCGGCGAGACGGCGACGTCGGAGGCGGTGGAGGCGAAGAGCTTGTCGAACGTGGCGTTCATGGTGTCGGTGAACACCAGCGTGCCGCAGACGAACGCCACCGACAGCAGGACCGCGACGGCGGACAGCGCCATGCGGCCCTTGTGCGCGAGGAAGTTGCGCAGCGAGGTCTTGAGGACGGTCACGACACCCGCCCGCGGGCGTCGAAGTTCTTCATGCGCTCGAAGACGGCCTCGGCGGTGGGGGCGTACATCTCGTCGACGATGCGGCCGTCGGCCAGGTACAGCACCCGGTCCGCGTAGGAGGCGGCGACCGCGTCGTGGGTGACCATCACGATGGTCTGGCCGAGTTCGTCCACCGAGCGGCGCAGGAAGCTGAGCACCTCGGCGCCGGCGCGCGAGTCCAGGTTTCCGGTGGGCTCGTCACCGAAGATGATCTCCGGTCGGGCGGCGAGGGCGCGGGCCACCGCGACGCGCTGCTGCTGGCCGCCGGAGAGCTGGTTGGGCCGGTGCTTGAGGCGGCCGGCCAGGCCCACGGTCTCCACGACCCGGTCCAGCCACTGCTTGTCGGGCTTGCGGCCGGCGATGTCCATGGGGAGCGTGATGTTCTCGAGGGCGTTGAGCGTCGGCAGCAGGTTGAAGGCCTGGAAGATGAAGCCGATCCGGTCCCGGCGCAGCTGCGTGAGCTTCTTGTCCTTCAGGCCGGTGATCTCGGTCTCGTCGATGAATATCTGCCCCGAGGTGACGGTGTCGAGGCCGGCCAGGCAGTGCATCAGCGTCGACTTGCCGGAGCCGGAGGGGCCCATGATGGCCGTGAACTGCCCGCGGGCGATGTCCACGTCCACGTGGTCGAGCGCGACGACCCGGGTCTCCCCCGAGCCGTAGGCCTTCAGGACCTGACGCGCCTTCGCCGCGACGGCCGCATGCCTTCCGCTGCCCCCGGCCCGGGGAATCGATACAGCCGTTGTCACGGTGGGCTCTCCTCGTAAGTCTGCCGAGCTGCTGAGTAATGGTTCAAAGCCTGCTGGAGCAGGGCCGCGGCCGCGATGGTGCTCGTACGTGTCTTCGGGGTGGTGCCAGCCCCACCCCGGTCCCCCGGCCGTCCCCATGAATCTAGGCAGCGCCGGGGGTGCCCCTCCTCCTGCTGCGGTACGAACCGGGGGGTGGAGAACGTACGGAGGGACCCCTAGGGGATACGGGCCCGCGGGGCGGCGGCGTCTCAGGGTCGGGGTCGGCTACGCACAACAGCGGAGAGAGCACCGCAAGAGGGGTAACGAACGGCGAAGAAACCGTGAAGCCGGTCCCCGGGCAAGACAATTGGGGCTTGAGGGAATTAGTGTTCGGGTCTATGGCCGAGGGGGGCTGACGTGCGACCCCCTTCGTACGGCCGCAGGTCTCCCAAGGAAGCAGCCCCCGTGAAGATACTTCGAACTCGCGCTGCGAGCGTCTCCCGTCAGGGACTGTGCGCTGCCCTGCTCGTCGCCGGCCTGACCACGGCCGCGGTAGGCGCCAGCCCGCCGCACCGCGCCGGACTGGGCGACCCCTCGCCCGGTCCGGACAACCCGCAGAGCCGCCCGCACGGCGTGCCCAACCTGGCCCTGCCCGACCTGGTGCCCCGCCCCGGCACCACGGGCAAGCCCGACCCCAACGCCACCAGAGGCGACACCCCCGACGGCGCCACGGGCATTCCCGCGACCGCCCTCGCCGCGTACAGGAACGCCGAGAAGCTCGCCCAGGAGCGCTACCCGAGCTGCCACATCCCCTGGCAGCTCATCGCGGGCATCGGCAAGGTGGAATCCGAGCACGCCGCGGCCTACGGGCTGCGTTCGGACGGGTCGACCGAGAAGCAGATCCGCGGCCCGCGTCTGACCGGCGGACAGTTCGCCGTCGTCAAGGACACCGACGGCGGCCGCTGGGACGGGGACACGGAGTACGACCGGGCCGTCGGCCCCACCCAGTTCATCCCCTCGACGTGGGAGAGCTTCGGCGCCGACGGCAACGGCGACGGCAAGCAGGACCCCAACAACATCTTCGACGCCACGGCGGGCACCGCACGCTACCTGTGCTCGGGCGGCAAGGACCTGAACAACCCCGGCGACCTCGACCGGGCCATCCTCAGCTACAACCAGTCCCGCGAGTACGTCAACGCCGTGCTCGCCTGGATGCGCGCGTACAAGAGCAGCAGCAGCGCGGTGCCCGACCCGGCGCCCTCGCGGCCCGGCACGGGGAACACCCCCGCGCCGCCGTCGTCGCGGCCGTCGAAGCCCGGCACCACCCCGCCGGCCAAGCCCGGCGGCGGCAGCGGCAGCAGCGGCGGCAGCAACACCCCGGGCAAGCAGAACCCGCCCGCCAAGCCGACGCCGTCGAAGCCCGACGAGCCCAAGAACCCGGGCAACAAGCCCAATCCGGGTGGAAACGGCAACGGCGGGGAGACCAAGCCCACTCCGCCCAAGCCCGCCCCCGTCACCCGCCTCGACCGCGTGGGCGACGAGACCCTGGAAGCCACCGCCAACGAGGTCTTCACCGAACGGGCGCGCGTACGGGCCCTGGACGCCGCCGGCAAGCCGGCCCCCGAGCGCACCCGCGTGCGCTTCGAGATCATCGGCCACACCGACGCGAAGTTCCTCGGCACCGCCACCTCGGTCACCGTCCCCACCGACAAGAGCGGACTGGCCACCGCACCGGAGCTCCACGCGAAGGACTGGCCCGGCTCGTTCACCATCCGCGCCACCGTCGAGGGCAGCGACATCACCCCCGTCGACTTCTACGCGAACGTCAAGGCCGCACCCGCGCCGCGCGCGGACACGCTCAAGCGCGTCGGCGAGGACCCGCTCAAGGCCGCGGCCAAGAGCGCCTTCACACAGAAGATCCAGATCAAGGCGCTCGGCAAGGACAAGGCCGTCTCCGACACCGCGATCACGGCCACCGTGCTCGCCGCCGACGGCAAGACGCCCGCGAAGACCGGACCGTACTTCAAGGACAAGGACGGCAAGCAGCTGCGCACGCTCGCCCTCCCCAAGACCGACAAGGACGGCACGGTCACCCTGCCCGAGCTGTTCACCGACGAGCAGGCCGGCACGTTCGTGCTGCGCCTGACCACCACCGACGGCACGACGCTCGACCTGAAGCTGACCGTCACGGCCCCGCCCGCCGCGGAGCCCTCCGGCACACCCGCGCCCTCCGGCCCGGCGAAGCCCGCTCAGTGAGCCACGGCGTCGTCCCGCCCGCCGCGCGCGGGCGGGACGACGCCGCCCGGCCGACGTCCCGTCAGCCGGCGTCCGCGTCCTCCGCCACCGGCTTGCCCGTCAGGGCCGCCAGGCTGTGCCGGACGTGCGCCATGTGCGACTTGAGCTCCTCGCGCCGCTCCTCATGCTCGCGCAGCACCCGCTCCGTGTCCCGCGCGATCCGCTCCTCGCGCACCCGCGCCTGCGCGATGACCGCCGCCGCCTGCGCCTCGGCGTCCTCCTGCCCGTGCCGGGCGGCCTCCTCCGTGTCGGCGTAGCGCCGCCGCGCCTCACCCAGCGCGGTCCGCGCGTACTCCTCCAGCGCCGCCACCCGCGCGTCCATCGCCGCCTCGCGCTCGGCGATCTCACGCCCCGCAGCGTCCCAGCGCTCGGCGTGCTCCTTCTCCTGCTCGGCCAGCACGTGCGCACACCGCTGCCGCATGTCCTTCAGCGCCGCGAGGGCCTCCTCGCCACGCTCCTTGACCTCCCGGCTCACCGTCGCCCGCAGGTCATCGGCGACCGTCTGCGCGGCGAGCAGCGCCTGCCGCGCCCACTCCTCCGCCTCCGCCCGCACCGCCACCGCGTACTCGTGCGCCGCGTCCCGCAGCTCACGGGTGTGCGTCTGGGAGGCCTCCTGCACGGCCGCCACCTCGGCCTCGGCACGCTCCCGCAGCCCCGCGGCCTCCAGCTCGGCGGTGGTCACCAGACCCTGGGCGCGCGGCCCCAGCGTCTCGTACGTCTGCGGCGGAAGCTGCGCCACCACCTGCGCCAGACGCCGGACCTCGTCCTCCATCTCGCGCGCGAGGACGGTCAGGCGCGCGGCCCGCTCCCAGGCGGAATCCCGCTGCCGGGCGCACTCCGCCATCGCGCTGTCGACCTGCTCCGGCCGGTAACCGCGGCCTCGTACGACAGCGAAACCGTCAGGAGACACCGATGAACTCATCCTTGTAGCCCCTTATATCCGGAAATCCGGTATGCGACAGGTCTGGCGTACATCATTCCCGGACAAGCGAAGCGCCCATGACGCGACACTCCGCAGCGCAGGGCGCAGGGCGCCCGACCCCCGTCCTCGGGTCGAACGCCCTGTGCCGTCCACGCACGCTTCAACCGGCCGCTAGAAGAGACCGTCCCACATCTGCTCCAGCAACACGGCCCACCAGTTCTCCGGCGAGGACAGCGCCGCCGGGTCCAGCGCGGCCAGCTGACTCTGAAAGTCCACGGTCCAGCGCCCGGCCTGCTCCGGCGTCAGCCCGTAACGCCAGCGCCACATCTTTCCGAGCAGCGCCAAAGAGCGAATGAACTGAGGGAGGCTCGTGTTGACGAACTGCGGCGGTACGGGGTGGCCGTCCGGCCCGGCCTCCACCGGCACGGCCACGATGTGCGCCGTGCCGTACTGCACACACAGCTGACGGCCGTAGTCGCTGCCCATGACGAGGTACGAACCGGCGTCCGACGCCGCCCGCACCCCGCGCTCCGCCGCCAGCTCCGCCAGCGTCGGCACCGGGCGGCCCGGCTGGGCCTGACCCCAGAAGAACGGACCGAAGTCGACCGGCAGACCGGCCCACACCAGCGTCTGCGCGACGACCTCCGGCACGCCCTGGCGCGAGACGGCACGCTGGTCGAAGCGGAAGATCCCCTGCGGCCCGAAGCCCTCGGCGAGCTCGCGCCCGATGACGTCCGGCCCGACCGGCGGCGCCGGCTGGATGCTGCCCGGGGGCGGCAGCGGCACCCGGTTCGGCGCCGGCCGCGCGGGCCCGTCCGCCACCTGGTGCAGCTCGCCCTGGTGCTCCACGAGGTGGCGCACGCCCTGCTGCCGGGTCGCGTGGTCGCGCCCGTACGCGGCCGTGTGACTGATCCTCACCTGGGGCCACGTCTCACGGATCATCCGCGCGCAGTACCCGCCCGGCAGGTCGCACGACTCCAGCTCCGTGTGCAGCTCCAGCACCTGCTGCGGCGGCACGTTCATGGACCGCAGCTCGTGCAGGATCTGCCACTCGGGGTGCGGCGTGCCGGGGGCACTGCGCCGGATGACCTGCTGCTCGGACCCGTCCTGGGCCCGGTAGCGGAGCACGGCCATGTACCCGGGCCCCACGGTGGGCACACCGGTGGGCGCCGCGGGCGGATACCCGTAGGCAGGCGCCGGGCCCTGAGGAGCCTGCGGTGCCTGCGGGGTGCCGGGCGCGCCGGGCATGCCCGGAGTCCCGGGCCCGGCCAGCATCGTGGCAGCGGCATGCACCCCACCGCCGGGCCCCTGCGGGGCGGACGGGGCCTGCGGGGGCGCACCGGGGGCCTGCGGAGGCCGCGGAGCGGCGGGAGCACCGGGAGCACCAGGCATGCCGGGCGTCCCGGGCCCCGCCAGCATCGTGGCAGCGGCATGCACCCCACCGGGACCCTGCGGGGCGCCGGGGGCGGACGGGGGCTGCGGCGCACCGGGGGCCTGGGCCCCGGGAACGCCCGGAGCCTGCGGGGCGCCGGGAGCGGACGGCTGCCCGGGGGCGCCGGGGAAGGCGGGGGCGCCGGGGGCGCCAGGGGCACCCGGAGCGTGGGGGCCGGGCTGGCCGGGCGCACCGGGCGCGTGGACACCGGGCTGGCCGGGGGCCTGCGGGGCACCGGGAACGCCGGGCTGACCCGGAACACCGGGAGCGCCCGGACCGGGCGGCTGGCCCGGAGCGCCCGGGAAAGCCGGCGCACCGGCAGCCTGGGCACCAGGCGCACCCGGAGCGGGGGCGGGCTGGCCGGGGGCACCCGGAGTCGCGGACGGCACGGGCGGCATCGCGGCACCCGGCGCGCCGAGCGCGCCCGCGACGAGGCTCGCCTCGTCCAGCTGGGAGACCAGCTGCGTACGCACGTACCGGCCCGCCGGCGGAGCCGTGGGGTCGGCCGGCGGCGCCGCGGCCGCGGCGGCCGGGTCGGTGAGCGCCGGCGCGATCGTCGTCCGCGGCAGCGCGCTGCCCTGCGGCATCAGCTCGGTCTTGGCGTCGGGGCGGATCCCCGGCGGCGGGGTGTCGTCGGCGTCCGAACCCGACAGGGCCGGGGCCAGCACGGTGGCGGGCAGGCCGACGGAACGGTCGTCGTCCACCTCCCCGACGTCCGCCCCGGCCCACGGCTCGGGCGAGGCCTCGGACGAGGAAACGTCCGCCGCGGCCCACGGCTCGGGCGAAGACGCAGGCTCGGAATCGGACGGCGCCTCAGGCGCCGACGCCGCGTCGGACGACACGTCAGCACCGGCCCACGGCCCGGACGAGGCCTCAGCCGCCGACGCCGCATCCGACGCCACGTCGGACTGGTCGTCGGTCCCGACCCGCCGCTCGGACGAAGCGGGCGTGACCTCGGACGACGCCCCGTCGGACCGCGCGTCAGCACCGGCCCGCCGCTCGGGCGAAGCAGGCGTGGCCCCGGCCGACACCGCAGCGGACGGCACGTCCACCCCAGCCCCCGGAACCGGCGCCCCCGGCGCCTCCGGCGCCCCCGACCGCCGGTCGGGGATCCCGATCGCGTCCGCCGCGTCCTGCAACCACTGCGGCGGACTCAGCAGGAACGACGTCTGGTTCAGGTCCACGCGCCGCGGCGGAGCCTCGTCCGCCGTCGCCGGTTCCGGTTCGTCCACGGACCCGTACTCCTCCTCGTACCGCCGGATCACCTCACCCACCGGCAGCCCCGGCCACAGCGTCGTCTCGCCGCTGTCCCGCGCGATGACCAGCCGGACCCGGCCGCCGTCGCCCGTCGGGCCGTCCTCGCGGTCCTCCGCCCAGGCCACGAAGCCCAGGTCGAACTCCCGCACCCGCACCTCGCGTTGGAGATAGGCCGGCACATCGCCGTTGACCCAGCGCTCCGCGCGCTCCTGCGCCTGCGCGAACGTCACCATTGCGCCGCTCATCCCTCCACCGCGACGGCGTGCGCGAAGCCGCCGTCCACCATCAGGTTCGCCACGGTCTCCAGCTCCGGCGGGCCGCCCGCCAGGCGGGACAGGAACGCGTCGAAGTCCTCGCCGCAGGGCAGCATCAGCCGCTCCACCCGCTCCGTCACCGTCCAGCCGTCCTGGTCACGGGCGTCGTCGTACGGGCAGAACCACACGGAACCGACGGCCTCGCCCCGCACCTTCACCGCGAGGACGCCGCCCTGGACGAAGCCGACGCCCAGATAGTCCTTGGTGAAGTGGTCGCGCAGACACTTGTTCACGTACACGAGGTCGTTGACCGCCGCCTCGTCGCGCACCGTGAAGAACGGCTGGTCCACCAGCAGCCCCAGCTCCGCGTCGAGCGCGGCGCCCACCGGGGCGCAGCCGCCGGCCGCCTTCAGGAAGGCGCGGTAGGCGCCGGGCAGGCGGTAGCCGAGGTCCTCCTCGACGCCCTGGACCTGCTCCTCGGTGACCGCCAGGTCCCGCTGCGGCAGCGCGAAGTGCACCGGCCGGGTCTCCTGCAGCGGACGCGTACCGCGCTTGCCGTGGTCCACGGCCGCCGTCGCCAGGCCGCCGTGGTGCCGCAGCAGCGCCTTGACCTCCGCCGGCACCAGCTCGAGCCGGCGCGTACGGGGCACGTGGTGCCAGGTCCAGCCGTGCGGCGTCGCCACCGGCGGCAGGCTGGCCCACAGCTCGTGGCCGGCGGCGTGCTGGGCGGCGTTGGCCGACACGTAGTCGGTCAGCCGCAGCTCGTCGACGCCGAAGCCCTCCGGGGGCTCGGCGATCTCCGCGGCGGCCCGGGCGTACGGCGAGAAGTCCGGGAAGCCCTCGTCGTCGATCCGCACCCCCTTGGGGTGGCGGCCTCGCCGCACCGGGTCCGGGAAGTGCACGACCTGTCCCGCGTAGGCCGCGTTCGGTGGCGCGGCATGCTGCCCGAGCCGACCTGTCGTCATGGCGGAAGCCCCCTGCTGACTGTGTCTCCTACAGGACTACTGAAGACCCGGACATGCGGCGGACGCCGGGAACACTCGTGGGCGACAGCCTATGCGGTGCCGCGAGAAGGGTGTCCCCGGCAACGGGTGACCCCGCCCGCCGCCCCGCGCCCACACGCTTGCAGGTGCGTACGAACCCGTACCAACGGTGGTCGCCCCGACGTCGCCCCGCGACAACTCGTGACCCCACAGTGATCATTCGACACTCCGGACGCACACAACACCGACCTGCCTTCCGCACCCGGCATCCCATTTGGCAGGCTGATCCCCGCAACAGGGGGATTGCACGGGAGGGAAGAACCGCCATGCACACGACCAAGGACCGCCGGACCGCCGACGAAGACGCCACCGCACCCGGCGACCCCCGGCTCACCTGGAGCTCCACCGAGGACGCCGACCGGCCGCCCGTACTGCTCCACCGCCGCGACGGCATCCTGCCCGCCGTGGCCGCCGCCCTCTCCGTACGCGGCGAAACCCTCACCTGCACAGCGGGCAAATCCGACCAACCGCCCAGACTCCACCCACTCGTCCAGGACTTCCTCGACACCCTCACCAACGAACGCCGCGAACGCTTCACCGGCCGCTGCCCCGAAGCCGTCCTCCTCACCCGCTACCTCACCGGCTTCGAAACCGGCCGCAGCAAACGCGCGGCCCGCAAACCCCTCACCCACGGCGAAGCCCGCCGCGCCCTGAAGCAGTCCAAACTGACCGCCCGCCACATCCGCGAGGACGGCGACCCCCGCCACGGCGCCTACGCCCCGCCCTGCCGCTCCTGCACCGAACTCCTGGCCCACTTCGGCGTACGCACCGTCGACCCCGGCGCCCCGACCAACGGCAGGAACTGACCACCACCCATGCGCGCATTCGACCGCACCGCCGCCACCCGCTTCCCCGTCAACGTCGACGCCGCCCTGCGCGAAGCCGGCTGGCAACCCGGCCGCTGGGACATCAAGGCCGCCGAGAACTGGGCCGACGCCCTGCGCGCCCACACCTCCCCCGCCGGCCACCGCCACACCGTCTTCCCCGCCGCCGTCGAGGCCTGGGCCGAATTCGGCGGACTCCACGTCACCCCACCCGGACCCGGCCGCCACATCGCCCCCACGCCGTTCCACATCGACCCCCTGCACGGCCTCCACCTCGCCCGCACCGTCGCCGACCTCGGCCGCGCACTGGGCACCGAGGTCTGCCCCCTCGGCCAGGAAATGGACGGCCAGGCACTCCTCGCCGTCGACGCCCACGGCCGCGTCTACAGCCTCGACCACACCGGGGACTGGTACCTCGGTTCCGACATCGACCACGCCATCGGCGCACTCATCACCGGAACCCGGCCCTCCCGCCTGTCGGCCGCCGCCCCGCCCCGCTGACGCGAGCGCACACCACGGCTCAGCGCCGGTCGGGAATCACCGCCGACACCCGGAACCCACCGGCATCCGTCGGCCCGGACACAAACACACCACCCAGCGCACCCACCCGCTCACGCATGCCGACCAGGCCGTTGCCACCGCTCGGCAGCCCCGGACCCGCGTCCGCACCCCCGTCCGAAGGCCCGTTCTCCACCTGCAACGCCACCTCCGCCTCCCGGTGCGCCAGCCGTACCAGCGCCTTCGCACCCGGAGCGTGCTTGTGGACGTTCGTCAGCGCCTCCTGCACCACCCGGTACGCGGTCTGCTCCACCTCCGGGGCGTAACCACGCTCCTCCCCCATCACCGACAGCTCCACGGCCATCCCGGCCTCCCGCGACTGACCGACCAGATCCCCCAGCCCGTCCAGACACGGCCCGCCGTCCCCCGCCGCCCCGGCCGCGGCACCGCCCGCCGAGACCCGCACCCGCGCCGAAGCCGCCGCGGCCACCGCCGCCAGCCGCTCGGACTGCGCCGCCGAGGACGCCGGCTCACCCGGCCCCCGCCCCGACCCGTCCGCGGACGTCCGCAGCACCCCCAGCATCTCCCGCAGCTCCGTCAGCGCCTGCCGGCCCATGTCACCGACCAGCCCCGCGTTCCTCGACGCCTTCTCCGGATCCTTCAGCGCCACCGCCTGCAACGCCGCCGCGTGCACCACCATCAACGACACCCGGTGCGCCACCACGTCGTGCATCTCCCGCGCGATCCGGGTCCGCTCCTCGTTACGGGCCCACACGGCCCGCTCCTCGGCCCGGTCCGCCAGCAGCGACAGCTCCCGCTCCAGCCCGTCCGCCCGCTCCCGCAGGCTCTCCACCAGCCGACGTCTCGCCCCCACGTACAGGCCCGTCAGCACCGGCGGAGCCGTCAGCCCCAGGGCCATCACCACCGAGAACGCGATCATCGGCCACAGCCCCGGCCGGTAGCCGTCCTCCGCCATGTCCCGGTGGAACCGCGCGATCGCCACCACCAGCGTGCCCGCCAGCGACGCCCCCGACAGCACCACGATGATCCGGCGCGGCACCTCCGAGGCCGCCAGCGTGTACAGCCCCACGATGCCGAGCAGGAAACCCATCTCCGCCGGCGTGGTCGCGATCGACACCAGCACCACCGCGACCGGCCACCGCCGCCGCAGCACCAGCGAGGCACCCGCCGGCACCCCTATCAGCCCACCGAGCAGCGCCGGAATCCCCACGTCGTGCGCGAAGGCGATCCCCTCCAGCACACACTCGAAAGCCGACGCCAGAGCCAGCACCACATCCAGCACCATGCTCCGCCGCCGCGCCCACCACCACGGCCCCACCGGCGCGCCCCGCGCGCCCTCCTCCGCGATTGCCCCCGTTGTGCTCATACCACCCAGACTACGGGCGGGTGCCACCGCATTTCCTGCCCGCACGACAGCAGGCGAGCAATCCGAACGAAGGCGAAAGTGGCGCTTTTCGCTCGAACTGGTGAATCGATCGCGGATTCGAAGCGTCCGCCCTTGGCTCCGCCGGAAGCTGCCGTCATGGTCCAGGCGAAGACAGACATGCAGGCCCGCGCCCGCGAGCTGAGGCGGGCGGGGAGGACGTACGACGAGATCGTCGCCGAGCTGGGGGTGGCGAAGAGCTCGGTGTCGCTGTGGGTGCGGGATCTGCCCAAACCCGAGCGGAAGGTGAGGGAGCACTGCCGCGCAATGGCCGAGGCTCGCTGGGAGCCGATCCGGCAGGCGCGCGACCTCGAACGCAGGCAAGCGAAAACCGTCGCGGCACAGCAGGTCGGCACGCTGTCCGACCGCGACCTGTTCATCGCAGGCGTCGCCCTGTACTGGTCCGAGGGCACGAAGAGCAAGTCGCACCGGCCGAGCGAGCGCGTCATCTTCGTGAACAGCGACCCCGACATGATCAGCCTCTACCTGGCCTGGCTGCGCCTACTCGGCGTCGACCAGAGCCGCCTCAGATTCCATCTCATGATCCATGAGTCGGCCGATGTCGCCAGCGCGGAGCGCTTCTGGACAGAACACGTCGGCCCCGGCATCGGCACCTTTTGCAAGACGACCCTCAAGAAACACAACCCGAAGACCGTCCGTAAGAACGTGGGCGAGGACTATCGAGGATGCCTCGCCGTCCGCGTTTTGGCCGGAGCCGACCTGTACCGTCGCATCGAAGGCTGGTGGTGCGGCATAGTGTCCTCTGTGCGTCCAGTCGATCAATGAAATCGGACATGACGCACAATCCATCCCCTGTGGTGTAATTGGCAACACAACGGACTTTGGATCCGTTATTCCAGGTTCGAGCCCTGGCAGGGGAGCTCAAAGTTCGAATCCGAGGGTCCTGACCTCCCAGGTCAGGACCCTTGCGCGTTTCCCCCCGCTTACGCCCCGGTATCCTGCGGGTGTCCACCCCCTCGAAGCCGAAGGGCACACCCGTGAGCGCCAACCGCCCGGCAGCCGTCGTCGTCCTCGCAGCGGGTGAGGGCACCCGCATGAAGTCGGCTACCCCCAAGGTCCTGCACGCGATCTGCGGCCGTTCCCTCGTCGGGCATGTCGTCGCCGCCGCCCGCGAGCTCGACCCCGAGAACCTCGTCGTCATCGTCGGGCACGCCCGCGAGCAGGTCTCCGCACACCTGGCCGAGATCGACCCCGGCGTCCGTACCGCCGTCCAGTACGAGCAGAACGGCACCGGCCACGCCGTGCGCATGGGCCTGGAGGAGCTGTCGAACAACGGCGTCGTCCTCGACGGCACCGTGGTCGTCGTCTGCGGCGACACCCCGCTACTCACCGGCGAGACGCTGCAGCGCCTGTCGAGCACCCACGCCGCCGACGGCAACGCCGTGACCGTGCTCACCGCCGAGGTGCCCGACTCCACCGGCTACGGCCGCATCGTGCGCGACGAGGCGACCGGCGCCGTGACCGAGATCGTCGAGCACAAGGACGCCACCGACGCGCAGCGCGCCATCCGGGAGATCAACTCCGGGGTGTTCGCGTTCGACGCGCAGCTGCTGGCGGACGCGCTCGGCAAGGTCCGTACCGACAACAGCCAGGGTGAGGAGTACCTCACCGACGTGCTGGGCATCCTGCGCGAGGCCGGTCACCGGGTGGGCGCCGCCGTGGCGGGCGACCACCGCGAGATCCTAGGCATCAACAACCGCGTCCAGCTCGCCGAGGCGCGCAAGCTGCTCAACGAGCGGCTGCTGCACACGGCGATGATGAGCGGTGTGACCGTCGTCGACCCGGCGACCACCTGGGTCGACGTGACCGTGACCTTCGAGGCCGACGCGCTCGTCCAGCCGGGCACGCAGCTGCTGGGCGCCACCCACCTGGCCACCGGCGCCGAGGTCGGCCCGAACACCCGTCTGACCGACACCACGGTCGCCGCGGGCGCTCGGGTGGACAACACCGTCGCGGACTCCGCCGTGATCGGCGAGGGCGCCACCGTCGGCCCCTACGCCTATCTGCGGCCCGGCACCCGGCTCGGCGCGAAGTCCAAGGCGGGCGCGTACGTCGAGATGAAGAACGCCGAGGTCGGCGAGGGCACGAAGGTGCCGCATCTGTCGTACGTGGGCGACGCCACGATCGGGGAGTACACGAACATCGGCGCCGCGAGCGTCTTCGTGAACTACGACGGTGTGAACAAGCACCACACGACGATCGGCTCCCACTGCCGCACCGGATCGGACAACATGTTTGTGGCTCCGGTCACGATCGGGGACGGCGCGTACACCGCCGCCGGCTCGGTCATCACCAAGGATGTGCCCCCGGGTTCGCTCGCTGTCGCCCGTGGCCAGCAGCGGAATATCGAGGGTTGGGTGGCTCGTAAGCGCCCGGGAAGCGCTGCCGCTCAGGCCGCTTCCGCAGCTCGTCGGGAAGGCGACGACGAGCAGTGACCGTGACACGGGACGCCGTCTGGGGCGTACCGTGATAAGCGCACCCAAAGCGACATCCAAGGAGACTGTGCTGTGACCGGGTTCAAGACGACCGGCGAGAAGAAGCTGATGCTCTTTTCCGGCCGCGCCCACCCCGAGCTTGCCGAGGAGGTCGCGCACCAGCTGGGCGTCGGCCTGGTCCCGACCAAGGCCTTCGACTTCGCCAACGGCGAGATCTACGTCCGCTTCCAGGAGTCGGCGCGCGGCGCCGACTGCTTCCTGATGCAGAGCCACACGGCTCCCATCAACAAGTGGGTCATGGAACAGCTGATCATGATCGATGCTCTGAAGCGGGCCTCGGCCCGGAGCATCACCGTGATCCTGCCGTTCTACGGCTACGCCCGTCAGGACAAGAAGCACCGTGGCCGTGAGCCCATCTCGGCCCGTCTGATCGCGGACCTGATGAAGACCGCGGGTGCCGACCGCATCCTGACGGTCGACCTGCACACGGACCAGATCCAGGGCTTCTTCGACGGCCCCGTCGACCACCTGTTCGCGCTGCCGATCCTGGCGGACTACGTGGGCGCCAAGGTCGACCGCAACAAGCTGACCGTCGTCTCCCCGGACGCCGGCCGCGTGCGTGTCGCCGACCGCTGGTGCGACCGTCTGGGCGCGCCGCTGGCGATCGTGCACAAGCGGCGTGACAAGGACGTGGCGAACCAGGTCACGGTCCACGAGGTCGTGGGTGACGTCAAGGGCCGCGTCTGTGTGCTCGTCGACGACATGATCGACACCGGTGGCACGATCTGCGCCGCCGCCGACGCGCTGTTCGCGCACGGTGCGGCCGATGTGATCGTGACGGCGACGCACGGCGTGCTGTCGGGTCCGGCGGCGGACCGTCTGAAGAACTCGAAGGTGAGCGAGTTCGTCTTCACGAACACCCTGCCCACCCCGAACGAGCTGGAGCTCGACAAGATCACGGTGCTGTCCATCGCGCCGACGATCGCCCGCGCGGTGCGTGAGGTGTTCGAGGACGGTTCGGTCACGAGCCTCTTCGACGAGCTGGGCTGAGTGCCGTAACGATCATGCAGTCGCACTGATGCGCTGATCGATTTCTGGGCGGCCTCCCCGCCGGGTAGACTCATCGAGTTGCTCGGCGAGGGAGGCCGCACCGCGTTTACGACGCAGTGTGCGGCGGTCCGTTATCGACGCGCTCTTCGTAGCAGGCCTGTCGTGGGCCGGGTAACCGTCCACCACATCTGTTTACGAGGAGTGCACCATGGCTGAGGTCAAGCTCACCGCTGCCGTCCGTACCGACTTCGGTAAGGGCGCCGCCCGCCGCATCCGCCGCGAGGCCCAGGTTCCGGCCGTTGTCTACGGTCACGGCGGCGAGCCGGTCCACGTGTCCCTGCCGGGCCACGACCTGATGATGGCGCTGAAGACCCCGAACGTCCTGCTCTCCCTGGACATCGAGGGCCGCAACGAGCTGGTCATCCCCAAGCAGGTCCAGCGTGACCCGCTGAAGGGCTTCCTGGAGCACGTCGACCTGCTGGTCGTCAAGCGCGGCGAGACCGTCACCGTCGAGGTCCCGGTCCACACCGAGGGCGACCTGGCCGCCGGTGGCAACCTGCTCGAGCACACCCTGACCGCCCTGCCGGTCGAGGCCGAGGCCACCCACATCCCCGAGGCCGTCACCGTCTCCATCGCGGGCCTCGAGGCCGGTGCCTCCGTCCTGGCCAAGGACGTCGTCCTGCCGGCCGGTGTCGCGCTGGCCGTCGACGCCGACACCGTCGTGCTGCACGTCGTCGCCGGTTCGGTCGAGGCCCCCGCGGCCGAGGGTGCCGAGGCCTGATCCTCGCCCTTCCGGGTTTTTCTTTGCGACCGCCGTCCTGCTCCACCGGAGCGGGGCGGCGGTTGGCTATGAAGGAGACATGCAGATGACGGACGACTCGACTCCCTGGCTGATCGTGGGCCTGGGCAACCCCGGCGGCGAGTACGCGGGCAACCGGCACAACGTGGGCTTCATGGTCGCGGACCTGCTGGCCGAGCGGATGCGTGCGAAGTTCAAGGCGCACAAGGCGCGGGCGCAGGTGGTGGAGGGCCGGCTGGGCGCTCCGGGTCCGACCAGTCGCCGGGTGGTCGTGGCGAAGCCGATGTCGTTCATGAATCTGTCGGGTGGGCCGACGGCGGCGCTGCGGGACTTCTACAAGGTGCCGGTGGAGCGGATCGTCGCGGTCCATGACGAGCTGGACATCGACTTCGGGCAGCTGCGGCTGAAGCTGGGTGGTGGCGACAACGGCCACAACGGTCTGAAGTCCATCACCAAGGCGCTGGGCCCGGACTACTGCCGGGTGCGTTTCGGGATCGGCCGGCCGCCGGGGCGGATGCAGGTGGCGGACTTCGTGCTGAAGGACTTCTCGTCCACCGAGCGCAAGGAGCTGGACTTCGAGGTGGACCGGGCCGCGGATGCGGTGGAGACGCTGATCGTGGACGGCCTGGAGCGCGCCCAGGGTACGTACAACGCGTAGAACGCGTAGCGGGATGCCGGAGGGCGCCCCTTCCGCTCGGCGGAGGGGGCGCCCTCTCGTTGTGTCAGCCGGTGTTGCGCAGGCCGGCGGCGACGCCGTTGACGGTCAGGAGCAGGGCCCTGGCCAGGAGCGGGTCGGCGCTCTCGCCGCGTGCGGCGGCTTCGCGCTGCCGGTGCAGGAGGGTGACCTGCAGGTAGGAGATGGGGTCGAGGTAGGCGTCGCGGATGTGGAAGGTCTGGCGCAGGACGGGGTTGGAGTCCAGGAGCTGGCTCTCGCCGGTGATGCGCAGGACTTCCTGGACGGTGAGCTCGTGTTCGGCCTTGATGGCGTCGAAGACGTGCCGGAGCTCGTCGGGTACGAGTGTGTCGACGTAGTGCTGGGCGATGCGCAGGTCGGTCTTGGCGAGGGTCATCTCGACGTTGGACAGGAAGTTCTGGAAGAAGTGCCAGTGGGTGTGCATTTCGTCCAGGACGGTGTCCAGGCCGGCCTCGCGGGCGGCCTTGAGGCCGGAGCCGACGCCGAACCAGCCGGGGACGATCTGGCGGGACTGGGTCCAGCCGAAGACCCAGGGGATGGCGCGCAGGCCGTCGAGGCCGGCGCCGGAGTCGGGGCGGCGGGAGGGCCGGGAGCCGAGGTGGAGTTCGGCGAGCTGGTCGACGGGGGTGGAGGCGAAGAAGTAGGCGGGGAGATCCGGGTCCTCGACCAGGCGCCGGTAGGCGCTGTGGGCGGCGTCGGAGACGGTGTCCATGGCCGCGTCCCAGCGGGCGAGGGCCTCGTCGGACTGGCGCGGTGCGGTGTGCAGGGCGGAGGCCTGCAGGGTGGCGGCGACGGTCAGCTCGAGGTTCTCGCGGGCGAGGGCGGGGATGAGGTACTTGTCGGAGATGACCTCGCCCTGTTCGGTGACCTTGATCTCGCCTTCGAGGGTGCCCCAGGGCTGGGCGAGGATCGCGTCGTGGGTGGGGCCGCCGCCGCGGCCGACGGTGCCGCCGCGGCCGTGGAAGAGGCGCAGTCGTACGCCGTAGCGGTGGGCGACGTCGCGCAGGCGGCGCTGGGCGCGGTGGATCTCCCACTGGGAGGTGGTGATGCCGCCGAACTTGGAGGAGTCGGAGTAGCCGAGCATGACCTCCTGGACGTCGCCGCGCAGGGCGACGAGGCGTCGGTAGGAGGGGTCGGCGAGCATCTCGTCGAGGATGCGGTCGGCTTCCTTGAGCTCGTCGGTGGTTTCGAGGAGCGGGACGATGCCGATCTTGGCCCAGCCGGCGTGGAGGTCGACGAGGCCGGCTTCGCGGGCGAGGACGGCGGCGGCGAAGACGTCGTCGGCGCCCTGGCACATGGAGATGATGTAGGACTCGACGACCTCGGGTCCGAAGCGTTCGAGGGCTTCGCGGATGGTGTGGAAGACGCCGAGGGTCTTGGCGCCGGCGGCGTCGAGGGGGGCGGGGCTGGGGGCGAGGGGGCGGCGTGAGCGCAGTTCCTTGGCCAGCAGCTTGCGCCGGTAGTCGCGGGGCATGTCGGCGTAGCGCCAGGATTCCTCGCCGAGGCGGTCGAAGAGCTGGCCGAGGGCGTTGTGGTGGGCGTCGGCGTGTTCGCGGACGTCCATGGTGGCCAGGTGGAGGCCGAAGGCGGCGAGGGTGCGCAGGACGCGGTCGAGGCGGCCGTCGGCGATGAGGCGGCCGCGGTGGGCGCGCAGGGAGTCCTGGATGAGCTGGAGGTCGGCGAGGAGCTCGCCGGTGCCGAGGTAGTCGCGGCCTTCCTGGTGGGTGGTGCCGGCCGCGAGGCGTTCGCGGGTGTTGACGAGCTTCTGGCGGATGCAGGTGGCCTTGAGCCGGTAGGGCTCCTCGGCGTTGAGCCGCTTGTAGCGGGGGCTGATCTCGGGCAGGAGTTCGAGGTCCCGCTGGAGGGAGGTGAGGAGCTCTTCGGTGGCTCCGCTGTTGCGGATGGAGTTGGACAGGGCGCCGCGCAGGACGTCGACGAGTTCGAGGGCGTCGGTGATGCCGTGTTCGTGCTGCAGTATCAGCACGTCCCAGGTGACCTGGGGGGTGACGTTGGGGTTACCGTCGCGGTCGCCGCCGATCCAGGTGCCGAAGGTCAGGGGGCGGGTGGTGGCGGGGAGGGGGACGCCGACGCGTTCGAGTTCGGCGGAGAGGTCCTCGAGGACGTCGCCGAGGGCGCCCACGTGGAGCTCGTCGAGGTAGTAGATGGCGTTGCGGGCCTCGTCGGTGGGCTCGGGGCGGGCCACGCGCAGCTCGTCGGTCTGCCAGAGCAGGTCGATGTTCTCGGCGAGGCGCAGGTCGGTGCGGCGCTTGTCGCCGGTGCCCACGACCGTGGTGTCGAGGAGCTCGGCGATGCGGCGGAGCTTGTTGAGGACGCTGCGGCGGGCGGCTTCGGTGGGGTGCGCGGTGAAGACGGGGCGTACGCCGAGGTGCTCGACGGTCTGCCGCAGGTGCTCGGGGTCGGCTTCCTTCAGCTGGTCGGCGGTGCGGGCGAGGATGGAGCCCTCGGCGTCGCGCTTGGCGCGCAGCTCGCGGCCGCGGTGGACCTGCTCGGTGACGTTGGCCAGGTGGAAGTAGGTGGAGAAGGCGCGCACGAGCTTGGCGGCGGTCTGCGGGTCGGTGGTGCCGAGCAGCTCGGCGGCGGCTTCGCCGTCCGTCCGGGTCAGGGCGCGGACGCGCTCGACGAGGTCGAGGAGCTCGTCGCCCTCCTGGCGGACGAGGGTTTCGCCCAGGAGGTCACCAAGACGGCGGATGTCGGCGCGCAGGGCGGCGTTGGTGTTGTCGGCACTGCTCACAGGTGCGGCTCCTTGCGGTGTTTCCGAGCACGTCTGGAGGGGTTGCGGACCGCGCTGTCCGACGTCCCCAGCATAGGTCTCCGCACGACGCGCGGTTGTCCACAGCCCTCTTGCCCACCCTCTTCGCCCTGCCATACTTACGAAGCCGTAGGTTACGGAACCGTAGCCATGCTCCGAGCCCCATGAGGGAACCCATGACTGCAAGCCCCGACGTGATCGAAGACGCGCCGAAGGCCCACCAGGAGGCCCAGCTGCCCGCCGGCACGCTGGGCAGCGACAGCAAGCGTTCGATCGAGCAGATCACGCTGCTGCTCTTCATCACCGTTCCGTTCATCGCGTTGCTCGCGGCGGTCCCGCTGGCCTGGGGCTGGGGCGTGAGCTGGCTGGATCTCGGCTTGATGGTGGCGATGTACTACATCGGCTGCCATGGCATCACGATCGGCTTCCACCGGTATTTCACGCACGGTTCGTTCAAGGCCAAGCGGCCGTTGCGGATCGCGCTGGCCATCATGGGGTCGCTGGCGGTGGAGGGGCCGCTGGTGCGCTGGGTGGCGGATCACCGCAAGCACCACAAGTTCTCCGATGCCGAGGGGGACCCGCATTCGCCGTGGCGGTACGGCGAGAGCGTGCCGGCGCTGATGAAGGGCCTGTGGTGGGCCCATGTGGGGTGGATGTTCGACGAGGAGCAGACGCCGCAGCAGAAGTACGCGCCGGATCTGATCAAGGACCCGGCGATCCGGGCGGTCTCCCGGCAGTTCGTGCTGTGGACGACGGTCTCGTTGCTGCTGCCGCCGCTGGTGGGCGGGCTGGTGACGTGGTCGTGGCAGGGCGCGGTGACGGCGTTCTTCTGGGGTTCGCTGGTTCGGGTGGCGCTGTTGCACCATGTGACGTGGTCGATCAATTCGATCTGTCACGCCGTGGGGAAGCGTCCGTTCAAGTCGCGGGACCGGTCGGGCAACGTCTGGTGGCTGGCGGTGCTCTCGTGCGGTGAGTCGTGGCACAACCTCCACCACGCCGACCCGACGTCCGCGCGGCACGGTGTGCTCAGGGGGCAGCTGGATTCCAGTGCCCGGATCATCCGCTGGTTTGAGAAGGCGGGCTGGGCGTACGACGTGCGCTGGCCGAATGCGGACCGGATCGCGTCCCGTCGGCAGTCCCAGGAGAAAGGATAAGGACGGTGCCGCCCGGGGGTGCCCCCGGCGGTAGCTGGGGGAGGCATGATTGACAGCGTGGCGATCGACAGCAATACCACCGGTGACAAGGACCTGCCCCCTACGTCGGGGGGCAGGCGGGCGCGGCCGCGCCGGGTGCGGATGACCGGCGCGGAGCGTCGTGAGCAGCTGCTGGACATCGGTCGCACGCTCTTCGCCGAGCGGGGGTTCGAGGGCACGTCGGTGGAGGAGATCGCGGCGAAGGCCGGGGTGTCCAAGCCGGTGGTCTACGAGCACTTCGGCGGCAAGGAGGGGCTGTACGCGGTGGTCGTGGACCGCGAGATGCGGCAGCTGCTGGACATGGTGACGGGTGCCCTGACGGCGGGGCATCCGCGGGAGCTGCTGGAGCAGGCGGCGTTCGCCCTGCTGGACTACATCGAGAAGTCCACGGACGGTTTCCGCATCCTGGTGCGGGATTCGCCGGTGGCCCAGTCGACGGGCACCTTCGCCTCCCTGATCAGCGATATCGCGACGCAGGTGGAGGACATCCTGGGCCTGGAGTTCAAGGCCCGGGGCTTCGATCCGAAGCTGGCCCCGCTCTACGCCCAGGCGCTGGTAGGCATGGTGGCGCTGACGGGTCAGTGGTGGCTGGACGTGCGCAAGCCGAAGAAGGCCGAGGTGGCGGCGCATCTGGTGAACCTGGCCTGGCACGGCCTGGACGGTCTGGAGCCCCACCCGCGCCTGGTGGGTCACCGCAAGAACTGAGGTCCCGGCCGTGGGCCGCTCAGCCGTCCTTCCGGGCGACCACGAAGACCCTGCGGAAAGGGAAGAGCGTGCCGTGCGGACCGGGCGGGTAGGCGGCCCGCAGCAGCGCCGCGTACGCGCCGAGGAACTCCTCGGTGGCCGCCGGATCGCCGGCGAGTGCGGTCAGGACGGGCCGTAGCCCCGTTCCCTTGATCCAGTCGAGGACGGGGTCCTCGCCCTGCAGGACATGGGTGTAGGTGGTCTCCCAGGCGTCGACCTCGCAGCCGAGGCCGGCGAGGTGGAGCAGGTATTCGCCCGGTGGGAGGACGTCGAGGGTGCGGCGGCCGGCCGGTCCGAGGCGGTCCCGCCAGTGGGGTGAGGCGCACAGTTCGCGGAGCAGGGCGTGGCTGGGGGCGTCGGAGTTGCCGGGGACCTGGAAGGCGAGGGTGCCGCCGGGGGTGAGGGCGCGTGTCCAGGCGGGGAAGGACCGGGTGTGGCCGGGGACCCACTGGAGTGCGGCGTTGGAGACGATCAGGTCGTAGGGCTCGTCGGGGACCCAGTCGGTGAGGTCGGCGTGGACGAAGTCGGTGTGCCGGCCGGCGGGCAGGGTGGCCAGGTGTTCCCGGGCGGTGTGCAGCATGGCGTCGGAGTTGTCGATGCCGGTGATGCGGGCGTGGGGCCAGCGCTCGGCGAGGAGCGCGGTGATGTTGCCGGCGCCGCAGCCGAGGTCGGCGATGCGGGTGGTGCCCCGGTGGGCGGGCGGCTCGGGGATGCGGGCGAGCAGGTCGTGGAAGGGGCGGGTGCGGTGACCGGAGTGGCGGAGGTACTGCCGCGGGTCCCAGGTGGGTGTGGGGGTGGGTGCGCCGTGCATGGTGGGGCCTCCCTGCAGGTCCTGCGGATGTCGCGTTCCCAGGATCTCCACAGAATTATCTTGACGTCAAGAGACTTCATGTCGACACACCCTCTACACTGATCGTCATGGAGGACGAGGTCGATCGGCTGGTCGCAGCATGGCGCCGGGAGCGCCCTGACCTCGACGTGGAGCCACTCGAGGTGCTCAGTCGGGTCAGCAGGCTGGCCCGCCACCTCGACCGCGCCCGGCGGATCGCGTTCGCGGAGCACGAGCTCGAGCCCTGGGAATTCGACGTCCTGACCGCCCTGCGCCGCGCCGGGGCGCCCTACCAGCTCTCGCCGGGGCAGCTGCTGACCCAGACCCTGGTCACCTCGGGCACCATGACCAACCGCATCGACCGGCTCGCCAAGAAGGGCCTGGTCGAGCGCGAGCCCGACCCGACCGACCGGCGCGGTGTGCTCGTCCGGCTCACCGCCGAGGGGCAGGACCGCGCCGACCAGGCACTCGCCGGACTGCTGGCGCAGGAGCGCGCCATCCTCGCCGAGCTGTCCTCCGCCCAGCGCAGCGATCTGGCCGCTCTGCTACGCCAGTTGACCGCCCCGTTCGACAACGTCCCCGGCTAGGTCCACCGGGCCGACCCCGGCCCGCCGGGCCAGCGCGACGGCGGCCAGCGTGGAGTGCACCCCCAGCTTGCCCAGGACGTTCTGCATATGGGTGCGGACCGTGTGCGGGGAGAGGAAGAGGCGCTCGGCGACGGCCTTGCGGCCCAGGCCGGCCACCATGCAGCGCAGCACCTCGCGTTCGCGCGGGGTGAGCGACTCCACCAGGCGCTCGCTCTCCGTGCGGTGCTTGCGCGCGGCCGTCAGCTCCCGCAGCACGCCCGTCAGCAGGGCGGGCGGCAGATGCGTCTCGTCCCGCAGCACACCGCGTATGACCGACAGCAGGCGCGAGAGGGAGCAGTCCTTGGCGACCCAGCCGCCCGCGCCCGCCTGCAGCGCGGCCGCGGCCCGGCGCGGGTCGTCGCGCTCGGCCAGCACCACCGTCCGTACCCCCGGATGACCCGAGCGCACCCTCGCCACCAGCGAGATCCCGTCGACCGTGCCCTCGCCGGACGACTGACCGCCGTCCTGGCCCCGGAGCTGGCCCGGGACCTGTGCGACGTCCGAACCGACCGTGCCGAGGTCGGCGTCGATCAGCAGGACGTCGAACCGCCGCCCTTCACCCGCCGCGCGCTCCAGTGCGCGCAGCGCCGCCGGCCCGCTGCCGGCCGCCGAGACGTCCACGTCCTGCTCGGCCGCGAGGGCGGCGGCGAGCGACTCGGCGAAGATGCGGTGGTCGTCGACCACCAATACCCGAATACGTGCCACAACCACCCCCATATCCCGGTAGGCAAGGGCAGTGCGGGTACGGCGCCCGAACCTGGGGCCGCCACATGCGCACGGCCGCCGCCGTGCCCTGACAACTACCCCACCCCGGGCGTCGTACCTGCCTGTCTCGCCCCCTGATCAGCGCCGGCCCCCACCGGCACTGTGCATCAGCGTACGGGCGGGGTCCGACAACGGAAGCCGATTGGCAAAACTGCTTGACCCGGGTGTTTATCGTGAGCTTTATGTTCAGTATTGGGACGGTGAACGACTCGGAACGACGCGATGTGGTCCGCGCCGTGACCGAACACCGGCCGGCTCCGCCACAGGGCTAGGCCACCCGCCGCGCGCCCGCCGACGGTGCCGCCGTAAAGACGCGCGGCTCCCGGTGCCCGGCCTCGGCGAACGCACCGGTGACCGCCGCCCGGACCGCCCGGGCGGCCGCCTCCTCGGCCAGCACCACCGCCGAGCCCCCGAACCCCGCCCCGGTCATGCGGGCCCCGAGCGCGCCCGCGCCGAGCGCCGCGGCGACCACCAGGTCCAGCTCCGGGCAGGAGACGGCGAAGTCGTCGCGCAGCGAGGCGTGTCCGGCGCTCAGCAGCGGCCCGGCCGCCCGGGCGTCGCCGGCCCCCAGGAGGGCGGCCACCTCCTCGACGCGGCGGTTCTCCGTCACGACGTGCCGCACCAGCGCCGGCCACTCCCCCGCACCGCCGGTTCCGGCCAACTCCTCCAGGGCGGCGGACAGTTGCGCGTACGGCACGTCCCGCAGGGCGCGCACGCCCAGCGCGCGTGCGGCCGACTCGCACCCCGCGCGCCGCCGTGCGTACCCGCCGTCGCCCACCGCGTGGGTGACCCGGGTGTCGACCACCAGCAGGGTGAGGCCGTGTGCCGCCGGGTCGAAGGGGATCTGCCGCCGGGTCAGGTCGCGGGTGTCCAGGTGCAGCACATGGCCGTCGGTGCAGCACGCCGAGGCGATCTGGTCCATGGCCCCGCAGGGGACGCCCACGAAGGCGTTCTCGGCCCGCTGCGCCAGCCGGGCCAGCCCGGGCAGGGCGCCGGCGGTGGGGCCGGGCCCGAACAGCCCGTCCAGGGCGAGGGCCGTGGCGACCTCCAGCGCGGCGGACGAGGACAGGCCCGCCCCGGCCGGCACCGTGCTCTCGATGTGCAGGTCGGCGCCGGTGATGCCGTACCCGGCCGCGCGCAGGGCCCAGGCGACCCCGGCGGGGTAGGCGGCCCAGCCGGGCACCGTGCCGGGCGCGAGCTCCCGGACGTCCAGCTCGGCGGCCCGGCCCGCGGACGCGGAGTGCAGGCGCAGCCGCCCGTCGGTGCGGGCGCGGGCGGCCACCCAGGTCTGCCGGGGCAGCGCGAAGGGCATGACGAAGCCGTCGTTGAAGTCGGTGTACTCGCCGATGAGGTTGACGCGGCCGGGCGCGGCCCAGACCCCTTCGCAGGGGGCGCCGTGGACGGCGTGGAAGGCCCGCTCGGCCCGGTGGGCGCTCATGCCCGGGCCCGGGCGTCCCGGCGTGCGAACGTCCAGGCGTCCTCGATGATCGCGGCCAGGTCGGGCCGGGCGGGCCGCCAGCCGAGCCGGTGCGCGGCCCGGTCGGCGGAGGCGACGAGCACGGCCGGGTCGCCGGGGCGGCGGGCGGCGGTGCGCTCGGGGATGGCGTGGCCGGTGACCTTGCGGGCGGTCTCGACGACCTCGCGGACGGAGAAGCCGTTGCCGTTGCCGAGGTTGCAGATCAGGTGCTCGCCGGGGCGGGCGGCGGTGAGGGCGAGCAGGTGGGCCTCGGCGAGGTCGGCGACGTGGATGTAGTCGCGTACGCAGGTGCCGTCGGGGGTGGCGTAGTCCTCGCCGTGGACGCAGAGGGCCTCGCGCTCACCCAGGGCGACCTGCAGGACGAGGGGGATGAGGTGCGATTCGGGCGTGTGGCGCTCGCCGTGCCGGCCGTGCGCCCCGGCCACGTTGAAGTAGCGCAGGGAGACGGCGGCCAGGCCGTGGGCCGCGCACTCGCCGCTGATCATGTGGTCGGCGGCGAGCTTGGTGGCACCGTAGGGGTTGGTGGGGAGGGTGGGGGCGTCCTCGGTGATGGGGACGGTGGCGGGCTCGCCGTAGGTGGCGGCGGTGGAGGAGAAGACGAGCCTGCGCACGCCGGCCGCGCGCATGGCGGCGAGCAGTTCGAGGGTGCCGCCGACGTTGTTGCGCCAGTAGGCCTCGGGCTGGGCGACGGACTGCCCGACCTGGGAGAAGGCCGCGAAGTGCAGGACGGCGTCGTGGGAGGGTGCGAGCCAGCGGGCGGCGTCCTGGACCCGGCCCTCGAGGAAGCGGGCGCCGTCGGGGACGGCGTCGCGGTGGCCGCTGGAGAGGTCGTCGAGCACGTCCACCTCGTGCCCCGCGGCCAGCAGGTGCGCGGCGACCACGCTGCCGATGTATCCGGCGCCGCCGGTGACCAGGCACTTCAGGGGGGTGCTGCTCATGGGCTCGCTACCTCTCGCAGTCGCTGGGCCGCGTCCTCGGGCGGCACGTCGTTGATGAACACGTTCATGCCGGATTCCGAACCGGCGAGGAACTTCAGCTTTCCTGCGGTGCGGCGAATGGTGAAGAGCTCGAGGTGGAGGGCGAATTCACTCCTGTGGGGGTGGCGGAAGGGCGCCTGGTGCCAGGCGGAGATGTACGGGGTGGGCCCCTCGGCCTCCCCGCTGTCCCCGTCGAAGATCCGGTCGAAGCGCCGTAAGAGCTCCAGATAGACGCGGGGGAAGTCGGTGCGGGCGTCGTCGTCGAGGGCGAGCAGGTCGGGCACCCTGCGCCGGGGGTAGAGGTGCGCCTCGTAGGGCCAGTGGGCGGCGTAGGGCACGAAGGCGGTCCAGTGCGCGCTCTGCAGGACGATCCGCCGGCCGTCGGCGCGCTCCTGGTCGACGACGTCGTCGAAGAGGTTGCGTGCGGCGCCGCGTTCGCGGTGGGCGGCGGCCGAGGCGAGCATGCGGGCGGTGCGCGGGGTGACGAAGGGGTAGGCGTAGATCTGCCCGTGGGGGTGGCCGAGGGTGACACCGATCTCCCGGCCGCGGTTCTCGAAGCAGAAGACCTGCTCGACTCCGGGCAGGGCGGCCAGTTCGGCGGTCCGGTCGGTCCAGGCGGCGAGCACGAGGGCGGCCCGGTCGGGGTCGAGGCCGGCGAAGGAGGCGTCGTGGTCGTCGGTGAAGCAGACGACCTCGCAGCGCCCGTGGTCGCCGGTCAGCGAGGGGAAACGATTCTCGAAGACGACGACCTCGTAGGCGGCGGCGGGGATCTCGGTGTGCCGGCCGTCGCGGGAGGGGCACAGCGGGCACTGGCCGGGCGGCGGGTGGTAGGTGCGCGCCTGGCGGTGGGAGGCGATGGCGACGCTGTCGCCGAGCAGCCGGTCGCGGCGGATCTCGCCGGTGGTCGCGGGCCGTTCGAGGGGCCGCTGGTCGACGTCGTCGCGTACGGCGTCGTCCCGCGAGTCGTAGTAGAACAGCTCGCGGCCGTCCGCGAGCCGAGTCGCCGTCTTCTTCACGCCGCCCTCCTCACACACCCCCGCACACAACCGAACACAAGGAACCATGACCCCACAACCGGGTCAACAGTGCGTGAAGAGTGGCGTGCGCGTCAGCCGACGGGCGGCCGCGGGCCTCCCAGCGCGCCCGGGGGCGCTCCCGCCGGGCCGGGGCCCCGGGAGGGGGCGGCGGCCTGGGGCGGGACGGGGGCGGAGCCCGTGGCGCGGTCGAGCAGGCCCGTGCGCGCCGCGAGGGCGGCCGCCTCCAGGCGGGAGCCCACGCCGAGCTTCATCAGGACGCGCTGGACGTGCGTACGGGCCGTGCTGGGCGCTATCCCCATGCCGGCCGCGATCAGGCGGGTGTCCTCGCCCTCGGCGACCCGGACCAGGACCTCGACCTCGCGCGGGGTCAGCAGCTGCAGCAGCCGGGCGCCCTCGTCGTCCGGCTGGGCGGCGGGGTTGAGCAGCTCGGCGAAGGCGCCCTGCAGCAGCTGCGGGTCGACCGCGGCCTCGCCCGCCCGGGCCTTCATCATGGCGCGCTCGACGCCCTCGATGCGTTCGTTGTGGCGTACGTAGCCGGAGGCGCCGGCGGCGAAGGCGGCCGCGATGCCGAGCGGGCTCGGCACGGGGCCGAGCACGACGACCGCGACCTGCGGGCGCTCCCGCTTGATCCGTACGACCGGGTCGAAGGCCCCGGGCTCGGCCGGGGTCGCGGTGCCCAGCAGACACACCTCGGGTGCGCGGCTGATCACCAGGTCCGCCGCCCCGGCGCTGGGCGCGGCCGCGGCCAGCACGCGATGGCCGCGCAACTTCAGTGCCGAGGCGAGGGCCTCGGCCAGCAGCCGGTGGTCGTCGACCACCATGAGCCGCACGCCCATGCGCTAACCCCCCTGTCGCCCGCTGCCGCCCTCTGCCGCCCGCGCAGGTCTCCCCGGCACCCTCTTGCCCCGGAAGCTACACGCTTGTTCGACGTTCCGCGCCCCTTACCGGTGAGAAGTCCCCCGGAATGCCGAAATCCCTGCCAATCACGTGTACTTCGAGACTGAAACGGATCGTTCAGGCATGTACGCGCGACGGACAGGGATACGGGCTGGAGCGCTCGTCAAACGATCATTATCAGCTGCCGCCGAAGATCATCGTCAGATACTCCTTGCCGAAGCTCACCGAGCTGGGCTTGTTCGCGTAACTGCTGCCCAGGTAGAGCCGGCCCTGCGACCACAGCCCGTAGTGGGTGCCCGGCGTGAGCCTGCGCTCACTGTCGGCCGTGGTGGCCGGATTCTTCAGCAGCACATCGGTCTTGAACGACTTGGGATCGATCCGTACCACCCTGCCGCCCGACTTGTAGGTGGGTTCCTGGTAGCCGATGGGGTAGCCGTCCTTGTCGACGCCCAGCGGGATCAGCGTGGAGCCTGCGACGCCCTCGGCCTTGCCCTTGGACTGGCCGCTGGCCAGGTCGAAGCCGACGATCTCGTTGACGCGGCCGACCTGCTGGGTGTTGCCGCTCGCGTGCTCCTCGGAGGGCAGGTAGAGCGTGTCCTTGGTGATGGCCAGTTTCATGCAGCCCTCGACGTCCGTGGAGGGACACCTCGGCGTGAACTTGCCGTTCTCCGTGGAGATCTTGGTGCGCAGCTTGGCTTCCTTGGCGCTGTCGTCGATCACCAGGAAGTCGGAGGCGGAGCTGCCGGTGGAGCCGCCCGCGTCGACCGCGATGACCAGCGGGTCGGTGGAGGCGATGTGGACGTACTGCAGTCCGGCGGGCACCTTGTAGACCGACTTGACCGCGCCCGTCTCGGGGGTGAGGGTCTGGACCTGCATCTGGGGCCGGGAGTAGTCGCCGCAGCGGCGCACCGCGACGAGCTTGCCGCCGCCGCCGTAGCCGTCGTCGCGGCAGTCCTCGCCGGGCTTGGGCTTCCACAGCTCCTTGCCGTCGGCCAGCGTCCAGGCGGCGCCGCCGCTGGTGCCGCCCGCGGCGACGGTGCCGCCGCCGACGGTGACCTCGTCGAAGCGGATGTCCTGGTCGCCCGCCTTGGCGGTCTTCTGCCAGAGCTTCTCGCCCTTGTTCAGGTCGATGGCCACGACCTGGGTGCAGGGGCCGCCGTACTTCTTCTCGGAGCTGGGCTTGCCGTCCTTGACGACGATGGCGGTCTTGCCGTCGGCCGTGGCCTGGCGGGAGGCCCAGCAGACCTCGCCGTCGAGCGGGATCTCCCACTTCTGGCCGCCGGAGAGGCCGTAGCCGACGAGCTTGTAGACGTCGACCTTGGCGTAGACCTGGTCGGTGACCCAGTGGCCCTTGACGCCGACGAGGTCGTCGACCTTGGGCTGGTCGACGCTGAACAGCAGCTTGCCGTCGATGGTCGCGGGCGCCTTGGCGCCGCCGCCGGCGCCGCCCTGCTTGCCGGCGTCCTGGCCGCCGGTCGTGCCCTTGGCCTCGTCGTCCTTGCCGCCGTCCTTGGTGGCGAACCAGACGCCGCCGCCGATGACCAGAACCAGCGCCACGACGGCGCTGATGATGATGGCCATGCGCTGCTTGGCCTTGCCGTTGCCGCCGTCACCGCCGGGGGCGCCGCCGGGGAACTGCGCGGTGGGCGGGTACATGCCGTACTGCTGCGGCTGGGGCGGCTGGACGGCGCCGAAGGCCTGGGTGGCCATGTCGGGCTGGCCGGGGACGCCCGGGCCGGGCTGGGCCGGGTAGCCGTAGCCGGCCGGCGGCGGGCTCTGGGGCGCGCCCGGCGGGGGCGGCGGGGCCTGGGGGTAGCCGTACGCGGGTCCGCCCGCGGGCTGGCCCGGCGGCGGAGGCGGGGCCTGCGGGTAGCCGTACGCGGGCCCGGCGGGGGGCTGCGCGGGCGGCGGGGCGCCGAAGCCGGGGGGCACCGGGCCGGAGGGGGCCTGTGGCGCGCCGAAGCCTCCGCCCGGCTGGGCCGGAGGGCCCTGCGGCGGTGGGGGTGGCTGGGGCGGCTGTGACATCAGCTTTCCTCTTTACGCGCGGGTCCAGGGCTTGAATCCGCAGGAATCCGGCCAGTGTGCGGCAGGCGAGCGGGTGTTCTTTGTACCACCCGTCGCCGACAGCCCAAGGGCCGATCTCAGACCTATCCACCACCTGAGACCGGCCCGTGACGAGACTGTTGCGCCTTATTGCGCCTTACGATCCGTCAGTTGGCAGCAGCTGCGCACCGCACCGCCCTCACGCGTCCTCGGCCAGCTCCAGCCAGCGCAGCTCGAGCTCATCGCGCTCGCCGGCCAGTTCCCGCAGCTCGGCGTCCAGCTTGGCGACCGCCTCGAAGTCGGTCGCCTGCTCGGCGATCCGCGCGTGGAGCTTGGCCTCCTGCTCGCTGACGCGGTCGAGCCGGCGCTCGATCTTCTGCAGCTCCTTCTTGGCCGCACGCGCGTCGGCGGCGCCGAGCTTCGCCTTCGCCGAGGACGCGTCCGCGACGGGGGCGGCGGGGGCCGCGGCGTCGATGACGCGCTGCCTGCGCTCCAGGTACTCGTCCAGGCCGCGCGGCAGCATCCGCAGCGCCCGGTCGCCCAGCAGCGCGAAGACGCGGTCCGTGGTGCGCTCGACGAAGTACCGGTCGTGGCTGATGACGACCATCGAGCCGGGCCAGCCGTCGAGCAGGTCCTCCAGCTGCGTGAGCGTCTCGATGTCGAGGTCGTTCGTGGGCTCGTCGAGGAAGAGGACGTTGGGCTCGTCCATCAGCAGCCGCAGGATCTGCAGCCGGCGCCGCTCACCACCGGAGAGGTCACCGACGGGCGTCCACTGCTTCTCCTTGGTGAAGCCGAACTTCTCGCACAGCTGGCCCGCCGTCATCTCCCGGCCCTTGCCGAGGTCGACGCGGTCGCGCACCTGCTGCACGGCCTCCAGGACCCGCTTGGCGGGGTCGAGTTCGGCGACCTCCTGCGAGAGGTAGGCCAGCTTGACGGTCTTGCCGACGACGACCTTGCCGCCCGCGGGCTGCTTCTCGCCCTCGGTGGCGGCCGCCTCGGCGAGCGTGCGCAGCAGCGAGGTCTTGCCGGCGCCGTTGACGCCGACGAGGCCGATACGGTCGCCGGGGCCCAGCTGCCAGGTCAGGTGCTCGATCAGCGCCTTGGGGCCGGCCTGGACGGTGACGTTCTCCAGGTCGAAGACGGTCCGGCCCAGGCGCGAGCTGGCGAACTTCATCAGCTCGGAGCTGTCGCGCGGCGGCGGCACATCGGCGATCAGCTCGTTGGCCGCCTCGATGCGGAAGCGGGGCTTGCTCGTACGGGCGGGGGCGCCGCGCCGCAGCCAGGCGAGCTCCTTGCGCATCAGGTTCTGCCGCTTGGTCTCCTCGGTCGCGGCGATCCGCTCCCGCTCGGCCCGTGCGAAGACGTAGTCGCTGTAGCCGCCCTCGTACTCGTGGACGGTGCCGCGCTGCACGTCCCACATGCGGGTGCAGACCTGGTCGAGGAACCACCGGTCGTGGGTGACGCACACCAGCGCCGAGCGGCGGGCCTGCAGGTGCTGGGCCAGCCAGGAGATGCCCTCGACGTCGAGGTGGTTGGTGGGCTCGTCCAGGACGATCATGTCCTGGTCGGCGATCAGCAGCTTGGCCAGCGCGATGCGGCGGCGCTCGCCACCGGAGAGCGGGCCGATGACGGTGTCCAGGCCCTGGGGGAACGCCGGCAGGTCGAGCCCGCCGAAGAGGCCGGTCAGCACGTCGCGGATCTTGGCGTTGCCCGCCCACTCATGGTCGGCCATGTCCCCGATGACCTCGTGCCGCACGGTGGCGGCCGGGTCGAGGGAATCGTGCTGGGTGAGGACGCCGAGCCGCACGTGGCCGGCGTGGGTGACCCGGCCCTTGTCGGCGTCCTCGAGCTTGGCGAGGATGCGGATGAGGGTGGTCTTGCCGTCGCCGTTGCGGCCGACCACGCCGATCCGGTCGCCCTCGTTCACGCCGAGGGAGACGCCGTCGAGCAGCGCACGCGTGCCGTACACCTTCTCGACGGCTTCCAGATTGACCAGGTTGGCTGCCATGCCGCTCCTTGCTCTATGGGACTGCCTCCAGGATCCCACGCCCGGCCGAGGCCCCCGACCGGGCCGGTGGTGCGCTGTCCACGGCGTGCGGCCCGGCCGCGACGGCCACCGCTGGTAAATTCCACCCGGTCCGCGCCCGTATCCGCGCATTCCCGTCCGGCCAGAAAGACAGAGCGTGAGCCTTATATCGGAGGCCGTCCCCCGGACCGGGTCGGCTCCACGCCCCGGGGCGGTGTCCTCGCGGATACGGCTGGAATCGCTCACCGGTCTGCGCTGGTTCGCGGCGCTGCTCGTGTTCTGTTACCACTTCTCCTACGAGCAGTACGGCGCCGGTACCGCGGAGCAGCTGCGCAGGCTGAAGGACGCCACCTTCGCCGGTCCCTCGGCGGTCTCCTTCTTCTTCATTCTCTCGGGCTTCGTCCTCGCCTGGTCGGCCCGGCCCGGCAGCGCGGCCGCCGGATTCTGGCGGCGGCGTTTCGCCCGTATCTACCCCAGCCATCTGGTGACCTTCGCCATCGCGGTGCTGATGCTGGTCTGGATGGGCAAGAGGCTCGACCCCGACCTGGCGCTGAGCAATCTCAGCCTGACGCAGTCGTGGGTGCCCAACGACGAGGACCGGTGGTTCGCCTACAACGGCGTCTCCTGGTCGCTGAGCTGCGAGGTCTTCTTCTACGCCTGTTTCCCGCTGCTGGTCTCCGCGATCCGCAGGCTGCCGCTCGCGGGCCTGTGGGCCGTGGTCGGCCTGGGGAATGTCTTCGTCCTGCTGCTGCCTTTCGCCACGGACGTCGTCCGGCGCACGGCGGGCTGGGAATCGAAGTTCACGCTGTACATGCTTCCGCCCGTGCGCCTGGCCGAATTCATCATCGGCATCGCGCTCGCCCTTCTGGTGAGGAAGGGCGCCTGGCGCGGCCCGGGTCTGGTGGCGAGTGTCGCGCTGTCCGTGGGGGCCGTCTTCGCGCTGGCGCATCTCGTGCCGGAGGAATTCCACTGGGTCGCGGTCACGGTGGTTCCCTTCACCCTCACCGTCGCCGCGGCCGCGCGCGCGGACGTACGGGGCGAGGAATCACCGTTCCGGAACCGGTTCGTGGTGTACCTCGGCGAGATTTCCTTCGCCTTCTATCTCCTGCACGAAATGGTCATCTTCACGACGAGCCATTTCCTGAGGCAGCACCACGTCACCGTTCCGCTGGCCCTGCACGCCGCCCTGGTGATGGCAATCTCCCTGGGCGGCGCCGTCCTCCTGCACGAGTGCGTGGAGAAGCCGTGCGCGACGTGGCTGGGTGCTTCCCGGGCGGAACGGATCCCTCGCTCAGGCCGATGAGCGGGCGGTCCCGCACACCGTCGCCCCCGGCGCGGGGCCAAAGGTGACGCGGACGGCGCGGCAGGTGCCGGACGTCCGCAGGGCTTCGGCCACCTTCTCGGCCTCTGCCTCCCCGGCCACCAGGAACGCCGTGGTCGGGCCGGAGCCCGAGACCATCGCGGCCAGCGCCCCGGCCTCCGTACCGGCGGCGAGCGTCGCGGCCAGCGACGGCCGCAGGGAGACGGCGGCGGGCTGCAGGTCGTTGCTCACGGCGGCCGCCAGGGCCGCCGCGTCACCGGCCGCGAGGGCGGCCAGCAGGGCGGCCGACGGCTCGGGGTCCGGGATGGCCGCCGCGCCGCGCAGCCGGTCGCACTCGGCGTACACGGCGGGCGTGGACAGGCCGCCGTCGGCGACGGCGAAGACCCAGTGGAAGGTGCCGCCGGTCTCGAGCGGGGTGAGCAGTTCGCCCCGGCCGCGCCCGAGCGCGGCCCCGCCGACGAGGCTGAAGGGCACGTCGCTGCCCAGCTCGGCGCAGATCTGAAGGAGTTCCTCGCGGGAGGCGCCGGTGCCCCACAGGGCGTCGCACGCCAGGAGCGCGCCCGCGCCGTCGGCGCTGCCGCCGGCCATGCCGCCGGCGACGGGGATGTCCTTGGCGATGTGGATGTGGACGTTCGCATCCCGCCCGTGCCGGGCCGCGAGGGCGAGGGCGGCGCGGGCGGCGAGGTTGGTGGCGTCCAGGGGGACCTGGTCGGCGTCGGGGCCGGAGCAGGTGACGCGCAGCTCGTCGGCGGGGGCGACCGTGACCTCGTCGTACAGGCCGACGGCGAGGAAGACGTTGGCCAGGTCGTGGAAGCCGTCGGGGCGCAGCGGGCCGACGGCGAGCTGGACGTTGACCTTGGCGGGGACGCGAACCGTCACGGCGGCGGCGGTCACTGCGTGGCGCCCTTCTGCTCGGCGATGGCGATGAACTCGTGCACGGTCAGGGCCTCGCCCCGGGCCTGCGGGGAGACGCCGGCGGCGACGAGGGCGGCCTCGGCGGCCGCGGCGGAGCCGGCCCAGCCGGCCAGGGCGGCCCGCAGGGTCTTGCGGCGCTGGGCGAAGGCGGCGTCCACGACGGCGAAGACCTCTTCGCGCGTGGCGGTGGTCTCGAGGGGCTTGTCGCGGCGGACGAGCGAGACGAGGCCGGAGTCGACGTTGGGGGCCGGCCAGAAGACGTTGCGGCCGATGGCGCCGGCCCGCTTGACCTCGGCGTACCAGTTGGCCTTGACGGAGGGCACGCCGTAGACCTTGTTGCCGGGCCGGGCGGCGAGCCGGTCGGCGACCTCGGACTGGACCATCACCAGGGTGCGCTCGATGGTGGGGAACTGCTCGAGCATGTGCAGCAGCACGGGCACGGCGACGTTGTAGGGCAGGTTGGCGACCAGCGCGGTGGGCGGCGGGCCGGGCAGCTCGGTGACGCGCATGGCGTCGCTGTGGACGAGCGCGAAGCGGTCGGCGCGGGCGGGCATGCGGGCGGCGATGGTGGCGGGGAGGGCGGCGGCGAGCACGTCGTCGATCTCGACGGCCGTGACCCGGTCGGCGGCCTCGAGCAGGGCGAGGGTCAGCGACCCGAGCCCCGGCCCGACCTCGACGACGACGTCGTCGGGCCGCACCTCGGCGGTCCGTACGATGCGCCGGACCGTGTTGGCGTCGATCACGAAGTTCTGGCCGCGCTGCTTGGTGGGGCGGACCCCGAGGGCTGCGGCAAGTTCGCGGATGTCGGCCGGGCCGAGCAGGGCGCCGGAATCGTCTGTGCTGGGGCTGGAGCTCACCCGTGAAGTTTACGGCCGCACACGGGCCACGGGCTCGCCCCCCGGCTGATGTACAGCTTCTTGGCCCGGAAGGTCTGTTCCTCGGCGGACGCGTCCTGCGGCCGGCCGCTGCCGCCGAGGGAGTGCCAGGTGCGGACGTCGAACTGGTACAGCCCGCCGTAGGTGCCGGAGGGGTCGACGGCGCCCGGCCGCCCGCCGGCCTCGCAGTGGGCGAGTCCGGCCCAGTTCAGGCCGTCCGTGCCCTGGACGGAGGTGGGGCGGGCCTTGGTGCCGACCTTCACGATCTGGGTGCGGGGCTGCTTGACGGTCTCCGAGGAGATCCGCTTGGGCTTCTGCTGGACCCCGTTGACGGTGCGCAGCTCGTAGGTGACGCGCTCGACGCCCTTCTCGCCGCGCTGGACGACGACCTCGGTGCCCTTGTAGAGCGTGGGGTCCTCGCGGCGTTCGGTGGTGTAGTCGATGGGTTCCTCGCGGACCTCGCGGCTGCCGGTGATGCGCATGACGGAGATCGTCTGACCCTCGCGGGGGAAGCTGTCGGGGTCGACGGAGGTGGTGTCCTGGCCGCGCAGGCTGATGCCGGCCTGTTCGATGGCCTCGCGGATGGTGGCGGCGTTGGTGCGGATGGTGCGTTCGCGTCCGTCGGCCATGAAGGTGACGCTGCGCTCGGTGCGGACGTCGAGGTCCAGGCCGTGGCGTCCGATGCGCGCGGAGCGGGAGGCGGAGAGGTAGGCGCCCTCGGCGCGCACGCCGAGCTGGCGCAGGGCGCCGTCGACGGTGCGGGCGGTGGTCCACACCTGGCGGCGTTCGCCGTCGAGGGTGAGGGCGACGGGGCGGCCGTAGCGGATGATGACGCGGTCGCCGGAGGCCAGGTCGTGGTGGGGGCCGGGGGCGATGATGTCGTGCTCGCCGACGGTCATGCCCTCGTCGGCCAGCAGCTCCTCGACGTCGTCGGCGAAGGTGTGCAGCGTGCGGGCCTTGCCGTCGATGCTGAGCTGGACGGATTTGTCGCTGGCGATGAAGGCGGAGGTGCCGCCGGCGAGGAAGGCGACGACGAGGGCCTGCGGGAGCAGCCGGCGCAGCGGTTCGGTCCGCTCGCGGGTGCCGGTGCGCTTGCGGCGCTCCCCGGCGGCGGCCCGGCGCGCGGCGGCGCGGCCGCCGGTCCCGGGGGGCTCGTCGGTGGTCGTGCCGGTGCCCGGCTCGGCGCGGGAGGCGGCGTCGTCCAGGAGCACGGGGGCGACGGCCTGGCGGGGCAGCTGGGGCTGCCCGAAGGGTTCGTAGACGTCGATGGACTCGTACGGGTCGTACGCCTCGTACGGCGGGGCATGGGTCTCGTACGGCTCGTACAGCCCGTACGGCTCGGGGCCGTACGGATCGGGCCGCGCGTACGGGTCGTACGGCGGCGGCGTCTCCGTCGCGGCGCGGGGTGCAGCGTGGGGGCTGCCCTGTGCATGACTCACGACACTCCAGGGGTCCGGCTAGGCCCGGGACTGTAGCGGAGCCACCGTCACCCACCAAAGTCGTATGGTCACAGGGTGTCGCGATTTCTGGGGTCAGTACCCGAAGGCGCGTGCGGTATTCGCCGCGACTGCCGTGGCCAGGGCGTCCTCGTCGATGTCCTTCATCTCGGCCATGGCGCGCAATGTGACCGGAATGAGGTAGGGCGCGTTGGGCCGTCCGCGATACGGCATCGGGGTCAGGAAGGGTGCGTCGGTCTCGACGAGGATCAGGTCCAGGGGGGCTACGGCGAGGGCGTCGCGCAGCGGCTGGGCGTTCTTGAAGGTGATGTTCCCGGCGAAGGACATGTAGTAGCCGGCGGCCGCGCAGACCTTGGCCATCCCGGCGTCGCCGGAGTAGCAGTGGAAGACGACGGTCTCGGGCGCGCCTTCCTCCTGCAGGACGCGCAGGACGTCGTCGTGGGCGTCGCGGTCGTGGATGACCAGGGCCTTGCCGTGGCGCTTGGCGATGTCGATGTGGCGGCGGAAGGACAGCTCCTGGGCGGCCATGCCCTCGGGGCCGGTGCGGAAGTAGTCCAGTCCGGTCTCGCCGACGCCCCTGACCTGGGGCAGGGCGGCGAGGCGGTCGATCTCGTCGAGGGCGGCTTCCAGGGCGGCTTCGCCGCCGGGTTCGCGGGTGCCCTGGCGCGACCAGCCGTCGGGGTCGCCGAGGACGATGCGGGGCGCCTCATTCGGGTGCAGGGCGACGGTGGCCCAGACGGCGTCGTGTGCGGCGGCCGTCTCGGCCGCCCAGCGGGATCCGGCGAGGTCGCAGCCGACCTGGATCACGGTGGTCACTCCGACGGAGGCCGCCTTGGCGAGGGCGTCCTCCACCGTGCCGCTCTGCATGTCGAGGTGGGTGTGGGAGTCGGCCACGGGCACGTTCAGCGGCGCCGGGAGCGGCGGGGGGACGTCCTTGTCGTCGTTCTTCTTCCGCCCGCCGTCAGCCGGGCCGCTGTTCGATGCCATCTTCTGTGCCGCCATGCACGCGATTGTAGGTTTCGCGTGGGGCGGGCCTTACTTGCGGTGGAAGGCCTTGAGGATGTCCGACAGGTGCCAGTGGTGCTCGTCGGCCTTCTGCTCGCCCGTCCCGTCGCCGCGGGTCCTGGAGGCGCGCGGCTCGTGGGTGCCGTACGCGCTCATCTGCAGCGGTCCGGCGGCCGCCTGCATGGTGGCCGGCACGACGGTGCGTCCGGGCAGGTGGAGGGCATCGGCGATTTCGGACACCTGCCCGGAGCGCATGATCCGCACCACGTGCTCGCCGCAGTTCACGCAGGTCGGGCGGGTCAGCGGGGACGGTACGCGCTCGCCGTCCGCGTAGTACGTGACGAAGGGCCGGCCTTCGGCGTCGGTGTAGTGCCGTATTTCGTACGACTGCTCCCAGCCGTGCCCGCATCGCATGCAGGCGAAGGAGTAGGACTCATGGGCCGACTCGAACGCCGGTGCACTCGTGTGGGTGATGGTGTGCGTTCGCGTCGTGGGCTGGGCACCGCTTGAAGCCCCTGCGGTCTCGCTCATGGCAGCTCCCTCTTGTCCGCTGGACAAGTCTCTCCGGGACCGGACGTCCCACATCCAGGGAACGCCTCTCCCGGCGATGGCGCAGCAGCCTGACCCGCGAATTGGGGCAAACTTGGCGGCTTCATGCCCTGAGGCGCCGGCTGCCATGCCCAAGCTTTGCTTTTCAGGTTAGCCCTTTACTTTACGATCAGTCCGGCTGTGCGGCATTTTTTGCCGCTACGACCGCATCGAACACCTCGCGCTTGGGCAGGCCCGCCTCCGCCGCCACGGCCGCGATCGCCTCCTTGCGGCGCTCGCCGGCCTCCTCCCTGACCCGCACCCGGCGGACCAGCTCGGCGGGGTCCAGCTCCTGCGGGCCGCGCTCGGCGGCGCCCTCGACGACGATCGTGATCTCGCCGCGCACGCCCTCGGCGGCCCACTCGGCCAGGTCCTTCAGCGGCCCGCGCTTGACCTCCTCGTACGTCTTGGTCAGCTCGCGGCACACCGCGGCCCGGCGGTCGGCGCCGAACGCCTCGGCCATGGCGGCGAGGGTGTCGTCGAGGCGGTGGGGGGCCTCGAAGTAGACGAGGGTGCGCCGCTCGTCGGCCACCTCGCGCAGCCTGCCGAGCCGCTCCCCCGCCTTGCGCGGCAGGAAGCCCTCGAAGCAGAACCGGTCGACCGGCAGCCCGGACACCGCCAGGGCCGTCAGCACGGCCGAGGGGCCCGGCACGGCCGTCACCTTGATGTCGTGCTCGACGGCCGCGGCGACCAGCCGGTACCCGGGGTCGGACACCGACGGCATGCCGGCGTCCGTCACCAGCAGCACCCGCGCCCCGCCCCGCAGGGCCTCGACCAGCTCGGGCGTACGGGCCGACTCGTTGCCCTCGAAGTACGAGACGACCCGGCCGGTGGTGTGCACCCCCAGGGCCTGGGTCAGCCGGCGCAGCCGCCGGGTGTCCTCGGCGGCGATCACTTCGGCGGCGGCCAGTTCGGTGGCCAGCCGCGGGGGCGCGTCGGCCACGTCGCCGATGGGGGTTCCTGCGAGTACGAGCGTTCCAGTCACGCCTCCATCCTCGCAGGGTGCCGCGGCGGGGCCGCTACGGCCGGGTGACGAGGGTGACGTCCCGCAGGCCGGCGACGGCGACGAAGTGGGGCAGCAGGATCCCGCTCTTGGTCTTCTTGAACTGCATCAGCGTGCCGTCGGCCCGCGCCGGTCCCGGCCGGAACGGGGCGCGGTACGGGCGGGCCGAGTTCCGCCACGTGTGCCGGTCGCCGTCGCACACGGCCCGGCTGCCGCCGATGCCGCTGGACCGGCCGCCCTGCATGAGGTTGCTGGCGACGAGCACGGGGGCCGTGGAGCCGCCGGGCAGCAGGAGGCAGCGGTAGGTGCCCGTCATGGTGATCGTGCCGTCGGGTGCGACGTGGGCGGTGGGGTCGATGGTCAGCTCGTTGCGGGGCGGCGGCGGGGGCGCGGCGGCGGCCTCGGGGACGGACGCGGGGGCGACGGCCGTCAGGGCGACGGCGCCGAGCGCGGTGACGGCGGTGCCGATCACCTCTCGGATGCGGGTGCGGGTGCGGATGCGGGTGGGCATACGGGGTCGGTATCCCTCCATGGAGCTCCATCTGTGACGAAGAGCCAGGAATACCCGACGGTGCGGCCGGGGTGTTCGCACCTCACCCGGTCGGGGGCGCGTCCCGGACGTCCGTCGGCCTCGTCCGTCCCGCTCAGCCGGCGTGGAGCATCAGCCCGATGCCGGCGACCATCAGTGCGGCCGCCGCGATCCGGGGCGCGCCGAAGCGCTCCTTCATGAAGAGCGCGCCGATGGCCGCGCCCACGAGGATGGACGACTCGCGCAGCGCCGCGATCGGGGCGAGGGCCGCCTTCGTCTGGGCCCACAGCACCAGCCCGTAGGCGAAGACCGACAGCAGTCCGCCGAGCAGCCCGCGCACGGCGAAGGGCCGGATCCCGGCGAGGAACCGGCCGCGCCGGGCGGTCACGGCCCAGACCGGGATCACCACTCCCTCCAGGACCATCAGCCAGCCGATGTAGCCCAGCGCCGAGCCGGAGGCCCGTACGCCCAGGCCGTCGACGACCGTGTACGCGGCGATGGCCAGCCCCGTCGCGAGGGCCGCCCCGATGGCCGCCCACTGGGGCCGCGCCCCCGAGCCGCGGATGCCCCACAGCGCCAGGCCGACGAGCCCGGCCGAGGCCACCGCGACGCCCGCGAGCTGCCAGCCGCCGGCGAACTCCCCGGCGAAGACCGCCGCCAGGGCGGTCACCGCCAGCGGCGCGGTGCCGCGAGCGATCGGATACATCTGCCCGAAGTCGCCGAGGCTGAACGACCGCATGAGCAGCGCCTGGTAGAGGACGTGCAGCACGGCCGAGAAGGCGAGGTACGGCCACGCCCCGGCGGCGGGCGCCGGCGCGAACGGCAGGAGAAGCGCCCCGCAGACCGCTCCCCCGCCGCCCACGAGCGTGAAGGCCAGGAGCTGGTCCTTGATGCCGTGGGCTATCGCGTTCCAACTGGCGTGCGCGACGGCGGCGATGAGGACGGCGGCGGCGACCGCGGGTGTCATGCGCGACGTCCGCGCGGGCGGGTGTTCCGGCGAACGCATATGTGTGCGGGGGTGTTCATGAAGCCCGACGCTAGCGGTAGTTGCATGAGCCACGCGATGTTGCGTCGCTCACCCGCGCTTGCGGTGCGGCGCACTCACCCCGCGCGCAGGACCGCCGCGACGACGGGCCCGGCGGAGTCGCCGCCGTGACCGCCCTGCGGGACGACCGCGGCGGCGGCCACGTCACCGCGGTAGGCGGTGAACCAGCCGTTGGGCTTGGTCTGGTTGTCGACCTCCGCCGACCCGGTCTTGGCGCCGACGTCGCCGCCGAGCCCGGCCATCGCCTTGGCGCCCGTACCGGAGACCGCGGTGAGCCGCATCATCGAGCGCAGGTCGCGGGCGGCCGCCGGGGACAGGGCGCGCGGGGCCTTGGCCAGCTGACGGCCGTCCAGGGCGGGGTCGACGAGGTAGGGCTGGTGGAACGAGCCGCTGCGTACGGTCGCGGCGACCGAGGCCATGTTCAGGGGGCTCATCTGCACCCGGCCCTGCCCGATCATCGCGGCGGCCTTGCCGGCGCCGCTGTCGGTGGGCACCCTGCCGTCGAAGGTGGGGATGCCGGCCTTCCACTCCAGGCCGAGGCCGAAGACGTCGCGCGCCTCGGCGGCGAGGGCGTCGTCGGGGACCTGTCCGGCGAGCTGGATGAAGGCGGTGTTGCAGGAGGCGGCGAAGTCCTGGGCGAAGGTGGCGCCCGGGTTCTCGCTCTGCTCCACGTTGTGGAAGGTCATGCCGTACGTGGCGTTCTTCGGGCAGGGCAGCGGCTTGCCCGGCGAGGCCTTGCCCTGCTCCAGCAGCATCGCGGCGGTGACGACCTTCATCGTGGAGCCGGGCGCGGTCTGGCCGGACAGGGCCGGGTTGAACTCGGTCTTCTTGGCGTTGGCGATGGCGAGGATCTCGCCGGTGCTCGGCTTCACGGCCACCACGGAGGCGTCGTCGCGCTGGGCGACCGCGGCCTCGGCGGCGCGCTGCACGGCGGCGCTGAGGGTGGTGCGGAGCTTGCCGGGCTTGCCCTGGGAGAGCACGTGCAGGGTCTTGGCCTGGCCGCCGCTCCCCGGGGCCCCGCCCTCCGCCCGTACCTCCACGGCCGGCTCGCCGCCCGCCTTCTCGCCGAACCGCTTGCGCAGTTCGGGCAGGACGGACGCCAGCGACGGGTAGTCCGAGGCCTTCAGTTCGTTGCCGTCGCGGTCGACGGCGGTGATCTGTGCCGCCTGGGTGGCGCCGGTCCGCAGGGTCCGGCCCTCGGTCAGTTCGGGGTGGACGACCGTGGGCTGCCAGCCCACGAGCGGACGGCCGCTGCTCTGGCCCCGGACGACGGCCAGCGAGGAGTCGTACGTCCACGTCGAGCGCTGCTTGCCGTCGACGACCTCGGCGGTGACGGAGAACGGCACCTTCGCGCCCGTGGCCGCCCCCTGCTTGAACGCCACCTTCTCCACGTGCGCCGTCTCGCGGTAGCCGGTCAGCGCGGTGGTGGCGGCCTCCGCGTTGTCGGTGAGGCCCGCCGCCTTCTGCGTGTCGCCCGCCGCCCACGCGGCGAGGAAGGCGCGCGCGGTCTTCTCGGTCTCGCCCGCCGACGGCGGCCCCGTCCGCACGGGCGCCGCCTGGGTTCTCGAGCCCGAGCCGCCGTCCGCGACGGCGTCGACCAGGTTGTAGGCCCCCAGCCCGGCCGCCCCCACTACCGCGGCGCCCACGACGCCGGTGGCGATTTTCGCGCCAGTACGCATGTGTCTTGCCCCCTCCTGGTTTTAATCACCTGATTAAAACCTCGTTGGGCACTCTACGGGAGGGATGTGGCACATGGAGCGATTCCGGCCCGGCCGCCGGCCCACCGCCTGACGTCACATCAGATCCAGGTGTCGAACCACATCCGGTTGCGCCACGCGTCCATCGGGATCGGCTGGCCCGTGTAGATCGGGAAGAAGTAGATGAAGTTCCAGACGATGAACAGGAAGAGCGTGCCCGCGCCCACCGCCCCGACGACCCTTCGCCGTTCGGAGGCCCCCGGCCTGCCGAGGATCGCCCCGAGCAGCATGGCCACGGCCAGGCACAGGAACGGCACGAAGACGACGGCGTAGAAGACGAAGATCGTCCGCTCCTGCCACATGAACCACGGCAGATAGCCGGCCGCGACCGCGCACAGCACGGCCCCCGCACGCCAGTCGCGCCGCAGCGCCCACCGGTAGAGCAGGTACAGCAGCGCGAAGCACGCCGTCCACCACAGCAGCGGCGTGCCCAGGGCGAGGACCTCGCGCGCGCACTTCTCGGTGGCGTCCATCGGGCAGCCGTCCTGGCCCGCCTTCGGGGACTCGTAGAAGTACGAGACCGGGCGTGACTGGACCAGCCAGCTCCACGGGTTGGACTGATACGTGTGGGGCGAGGAGAGCGTGGTGTTGAACTCCCACACCTGCTTCTCGTAATGCCACAGGCTGCGCAGCGGGTTGAGGAGGCCGGCGAGGAACCCGTCCGGGCTGTGGCCGCCCTCGGTCTCGGCGTAGTGCCGGTAGAAGCCGCTGTGCCGCCAGCCCTCCGTGCGGCTGAACGTACCGCTGTTGACGAACCAGCCGGTCCAGGACGCGATGTACACGCCCACGGCCACGGGTACGGTCGACAGGAACGCCCACGGCACGTCGCGCCGCAGCGTGGAACGCCACGGGTGCCGGGCCCCGGCCAGGCGCCGGGCGCCGACGTCCCACAGCACCACCAGCAGACCGAACGCCGCCAGATACACGGCACCGTTCCACTTCGTGGCGAAGGCCAGCCCGAGGAAGACCCCGGCGGCGATCCGCCAGGGCCGCCACCCCAGCTGCGTCCGGTCGCCGACGGCGGCGTCCGGGAGCGCCACCCCGTCCTCGCCCTCCGTCAGCGCCGCCGCCAGGCGGGCCCGGGCCTTGTCCCGGTCGACGAGCACGCACCCGAAGGCGGCCAGGACGAAGAACATCAGCACCGAGTCGAGCAGGGACGTCCGGCTCATGACGTAGTGCAGACCGTCCACGGCCAGCAGCGCGCCCGCCAGACAGCCCAGGAACGTCGACCGCAGCAGCCGCCGCCCGATGCGGCACAGCATCAGCACCGACAGGGTGCCGAGCACGGCCACCATGAAGCGCCAGCCGAAGGGGTTCAGCCCGTACAACCACTCGCCGATGCCGATGACCCACTTGCCGACAGGCGGGTGCACGACGTACGAGGCGGCGTCGCCGACGGCGGTGTTCCCGCCGATGATCTGATCGTTGGCCTCCTTGGGCCACTCGACCTCATAGCCGTACTTCCACAGCGCCCAGGCGTCCTTGGCGTAGTACGTCTCGTCGAATATGACCGCCTTGGGGCTGCCCAGGTTCCAGAACCGGATCACCCCGGCGAAGAGCGCGACGAGCAGCGGCCCCAGCCACCCCATCGACCGCGCGAGCAGCTCAGCCGTTCTCGGACCGGCCCCCGCGGCCGCCCACAGCCGCGTCCCCGGCTCGGGAAACGGCGGCACGAGCCGCTCCCGCACGTCGGACAGCGCCTTCGCGTGGCTGGGGCCCGCATAGCCGAAGCGGCGGAGTCTGCGCTGCCATGGGGGCGGCTGCTCGTCTGCCGTCGGGCCCTGCTGGGCGTGCGTCGCGGTGTCACTGGTCACCGCGCCATCGTAGGGAACGACCCTGTGGGAGTCCTGAGGGCGCCGCGGGAGGCGGCTGCGGGGTCGGTGCGTGTGCCGTGCTCCGGAAGCTTTGGGGAGAGGCGGTGAAGTGTGTGGAGGATGCGCTACGGTGCGCGCCGAACCAGGGACGAGCCGGAGGCTTGCCCTGACCGCACAGCCCATCCGTCCCCACGAACACGGACGAGGTCAACGCGCGAGGACGTTGCCCGGGTCGTCCAGCCACGTGGTGTGGCCGTCCGCCGTGACGGTGAGGCCGAAGCGCTCGACGCCCGGCCTGCCGTTGTCGGCCCACCAGCGGTAGGCGGCCTCTGCCTCGTCCCAGAGGTGACGGGGCCCGGATTGGTAGACCGTGGCTTCCTTCCGGTCGTCACGGAAGACGACCACTGCCCAGGACCTGTCCGTCAGCCCGTAGAACAACACCGGACGCACGCCGTCGCGCTTCCGATCTGCCACATGAGAGACGTCGCGCACCCGCAGACCGATGGCGAACTCTACGGCGGCGAAGGTTCCCGTACCGCAGAATTCGCCCTCGGTGACCGTCGTGGACGACACGTCCGCGTCGTCGCCCGCCCCCGTCGGTACGTAGGCGTCGTGCGGAGGCCGGACGAACCGTTGCGCACGCATGCGCATGAACGCCACCGGCCGGGTGAAGAACCCGGACGCACTCCGGCCGTCCTCAGCCACCAACAGCCGGGCCGTGGCTTCGGCCGGCCCGTAGTGCGTCCCCCAGGGAACGAGGATCAGGCCGCCCGGTGCCGTCTGCTCCACCCACGCGAACGGGATGGTCCGCAGACCGCACGTCGCGATCATCCGGTCGAACGGAGCCCGCTCGGGGCATCCGAGGAATCCGTCACCGTGCACCACTTCTAGCGGCAGCCCGAACCGTTCCAGCGCGTTGCGCCCGGCCGCCGCCACGACGCCGTCCACCTCCATCGTGACGACGTTCCGGGCGCCGAGTCGATGCGCGAGCAGTGCGGCGTTCCACGCGGTGCCCGTGCCGATCTCCAGCACTCGTTGACCGTCTCGGACGTCCAGGTCGGCGAGCATGGAGAAGACGAGGCTCGGCATGGACGACGACGAACTGAACGAGGTGCCCGGTGTGGTGCCGGCATGCGCTCCGTCGTCCCACTGCGTGACGATCGGGACGTTCGAATCCGCGTGCCTCTGCCATGCCTGCGGATCCCGCGCCTTGTCGACCGGGACACTGCGGCCGGTGGCCATGTCGTGGGGCCACATCAAGTCGGGCAGGAAGTCCGACCGGGGCACGGCGTCAAAGGCGGGAGCCCAATCCGGCGACATCGCTCCCGTGTCGCGGAGGAAGCGGCCCAGCTCCTCACGCGTGGGCCGCCCCGTCCGCTCCGTCGAGCCGGTCACTTGCGGTGCGTCCCGTCGCCGGGAGGCGTCGACCCGTCGGGGGTCGGCTCGTCCGTCGGTGCCCACGGCTGTCCGGGGAGCCCGTCCCCCTCGCCTTCGTCCTTGCTGTGCCCGCCGCCCTCACGCGTGTACCTCCCGCTGGTGCATCCCCATGCGGGCAGCGGCGACACTCATCCCCTCACGGTCACCCCGCTCCTCCGCCTCGCGCCGGGCCGCATTGATGCCGCGGCACTCGGTGCAGCGCGGAGCGGCCCCCGATTCGACGGTTGCGCGGACACCTGTGGCCGCATCCCCCGTGGCATTCCGGCTCACCGGTGGTGTCCCGGCAGGAGGCCTCGCATGTGGTGGCACGCCCGGCCCCAGTCCTGCATGTGCAGGACAGCCGAGCGGAGGCCCGAGCCGGGGCCGGTGGCGAGCTCATGACGGGCGACGTCCACCGTCGATTGGGCCAGGTGCCACTCCGCTGTCCCCCGCACCATGCCGCTGATGTGGCTCTCTGCCTCCGGCAGCAGGCGCTCCAGGAAGTTCCGCAGCCGCTCGGTGGTCTCCTCGACCTCCTCGTGACGGGGCAAGGGGACGGGGTGAGACAGCGCGCGGCGGATCGCATCGGCAAGGTACTGGGACATCTCGGTGGCGGTGTCGCACGCCGGCTGGTCGCTGACGGTCACGGTCACGTGTTGGCTCCCTCGTAGAGATCGGATCGCACGTAGAGATAACTCCCTGCGCAGGCCCGGCCGGTACCGTGTGAGGGAGGCGTGAACGTGAAAGCCATGAAAGTCGGCGGGAGTTGAGACATGGCGAGCAACCCACGCACCCCCAATGCCGGGCTGGCCGGTCTGCTCGACCAGGCACGGTGGTCGCGCACCCAGTTCGCGATGGCGGTGAACCGCACCGGGGCCGAAGCCGGCCTGTCCCTGCGCTACGACCAGTCGGCCGTATCGCACTGGCTGTCCGGGACGATGCCCCGGACGCAGGTCAGGCCCGTTATCGTCGAGGCCCTCGCCCGCCGTCTGAAGCGGCCCGTCACGCACGCCGAGGCCGGCCTCGCCCGGGCAGCCGGGGGCGAGAGCGGGAGCACGCTCGATGATCTCGTCGATGTCGGCCGGGCCGATATGGACCCCTCGCGCCGTGGCGTTCTCACTGCGGGCATGTACTCGGCGGCGTTGGCCGTCCCCCTCTTCCCGGACCTCGCCGGACGCGCGGAAAAGCCGCCGGGTGACACCGGACGCACCGCGCGCATCGGCTCGGGTGAAGTGGCCACCGTGCGCACGATGACCGAGAAGATCGCCGACATCCTCGACGAACTCGGCGGCGGCCACGCGCGCCCCATGGCGGCGGCCTTCCTGGTCAACACGGTCGCCCCATATCTGAAGGCCTCCGCCCCAGAGCCTGTGCGCAAAGACATGCTCGCCGCCGCCTCGGACCTGGTGTACCTGACGGGGTGGATGGCGATGTACGAACGTGAGCACGGTCTCGGCCAGCGTTACTACGTCAAAGCGCTCAAGCTCGCCGGGGCGGCCGAGGACCACATCACGTACTGCCGCACCTTGCGCGGCATGAGCCTGCAGGCGTCGAACCTCGGCTACGGGACCAAGGCACTGCACCTCGCGGACGCCGCCGCCGAGGCGTCTCCAAAGGCCGGCCCGCGTCTGCGGGCCTTCCTCGCCGGGCAGCAGGCGCACGCCGCATCTATGACGGGCGACCGGCACACCGCCATCGCGCGGCTCCGCGAGACGGAAACCGCCTTGTCGAAGGCCGACTCACGGCGGGAGGCCATCGGCGGGTACGACGCCAGCGCCTACCAGTTCCACGTCTCGCACGTGCTGTACGAGTTCAAAGACCTCGAGGGGTCGATCCGGGCCATGCAGGAATGCCTCAAGACCCAACCCCGCCAGGAACGCCAGGGCCGGCTGCACTCCCATGCGCTCCTGGCCCAACGCCAATTCGAACTCGGCCATCTGGAAGCCGCGTGCGCGACGTGGCACCTCTTCCTGGACGACTACGTCCTGCTCTCCACCGCACGCGGCGACGAGCACTTCGCCACGATGCGTCGCCACATCCGGCCGTACACGAAGACCCGCGCGGTGCGCGATCTCACGAACCGGGCCCGCGAGGTCGCCGGGGCGAAGTCCTGAGCCCCCTCACTCCCCCGCAGAGCGCAGGCGCGCGGTGGTGTGATCCGTCGAGGGGTTCACAGCGAGGACCTCGGCGCGCGCCGCATCGACGAGAGCACCGATCTCGGTGACCGCGGCCCTGGCCGCCTCGGCGTCCAGGCCCGAGTCGACGACGGCTTCCAGCTCGTGGAACCGGGCCGCCCGGACAGGATCACGTTCCACGGCCACCACGATGCCCCAGTACTCGGTGAACGACCGGAGCGGCGTGATGCTGTTGAGCTCCTGGGCCTGGGTGGCCGCGTGCACCAGATGCTCGTTCAGCTCGTCCAGCCGGGAGGGAACGAGCCGGGCGACAGCCGCCCGCAGGCCTTCGGGCGTCAACGGCGGCATGGGAATCGCGCCGGAGGAAGAGACAGGCTGAGCGCTCATGCCGCCATCCTGCCACTCACCGGATCCGGCATGTTGGCTGAGCACTCCCCCGCAACGCCTCCCGCAGCCCCACGTTCCCCACCAGGATCCCGCCGTCCACCGGCAGCGTCACCCCCGTGATCCACGCGGCGTCCGCCGAGGCCAGGAAGGCCACCGCCGCCGCGATGTCCTCCGGGCGGCCCACGCGGCCCAGGGGGTAGTGGGCCGCCGCCTGTTGGAGGGAGACCTCGCGGCCGGTCCAGGTGGGGGTGGCGACCGTGCCGGGGGCGATCAGGTTGGCGCGGACGCCTCGGGGGGCGCCGTGGCCGGCGAGGGTGCGGGTCAGGCCGGCCAGGCCGGCCTTCGCGGCGCTGTAGGCGTGGGCGCCGAAGTCCTGTTCGCCGTTGACGGAGCCGATGTTGACGATGGCGCCGCGGCCGTCCGCCGCGGCCAAGTGCGGCATCGCCGCGCGGGCGCAGCGCAGGGCGCCGGTGAGGGTGATGTCCAGGTCGCGGGCCCAGTCCTCGTCCCGTACGTCCTCCAGGAGGTCGGGATCCGGGTGGAAGGAGTAGGCGTTGTTGACCAGGACGTCGAGGCGGCCGAAGCGGTCGGCCGCGTGGGCCGTCGCGGCCTCGACCGCCGCGCGGTCGCCGACGTCGCACGTCGCCGACTCGGCCGTCAGGCCGTCCGCGCGCAGCGCCGCGGCCGCCTTCTCGGCGCGCTCCCCGTCCGCGTCCGTCAGGAGCACCCGCGCGCCCTCGGAGGCGAGGCGGCGGGCCGTGGCCTCGCCGATGCCCCGGCCCGCGCCCGTGATCAGTACCGCATAGCCGTCGAAGCGCATGCGGGCAGCATTACCCCGCCAGGGCCTTGGCAACCGCCCGTACCAGCGCCTGGGCGCGCGGGTCGGCGGTGACGTTCTTCTGCATGCCGTTGGTGACGTAGCCGAAGGAGATGCCGGACTCGGGGTCGGCGAAGGCCAGGGAGCCGCCGCGGCCGGGGTGGCCGAAGGAGCCGGGGGCCAGCAGGGGCGAGGCGGGGCCGTGGAGCATGTAGCCGAGGCCGAAGCGGGTGTTCACGACCAGGACGCGGTCGGGGCCCGCGGACTCCTCCGTGCGGGCCATGGTGAGCGTCGCGGGGGCGAAGAGGCGGCGGCCGCCGTCCACGACGCCGATGAGGGAGCCGTAGAAGCGGGCCAGGGCGTCCGCGGTGGCGATGCCGGCCGAGGCGGGGAGTTCGGCGGCGCGGTAGGCGGGGTCGTTCTCGTCGGCGTGCGGGCTGATCGCGGCGAAGGCGCGGCGGGTGAGCGAGGCGGGGTCGGCGTAGGCGTCGGTGACCGACGCCTTGGCGCGCACCCGCAGGCCGGCCGCGGCGGGGGCGGCCGGGGCCTCGATGTCCGCGATGCGGCCCACCCGGTCCTGCTCGGCCTCCGGCAGGCCCAGCCACAGGTCCAGGCCCAGCGGCCCGGCTATCTCCTCGGCGACCCAGGTGCCGATCGACCGGCCGGTCACGCGCTTGACCAGCTCGCCGATCAGCCAGCTGTAGGTCTGCGCGTGGTAGCCGTGGTCGGTGCCCGGCTCCCAGGCGGGCGCCTGCGCGGCGAGGGCGGCCGGGCCGCTGACGCCGTCGATCGCCTCGGCCGGGGTGAGCGGGGTGTCGAGCGCGGGCAGGCCGGCGCGGTGCGAGAGCAGGTGCCGTACGAGCACCCGCTCCTTGCCGACCGCCTTGAACTCCGGCCAGTACGTGCCGACGGGCGCGTCCAGGTCCACCTGGCCCCGCTGGTGCAGCAGCAGCGGCACGGCCGCGGCCACGCCCTTGGTGGCGGAGCGCACGACCTGTGCGGTGCCCCGGGCCCACGGCTGGTCGCCGTCCGCGTCCTTCGTGCCGGCCCACAGGTCGACGACGCGGCGTCCGTCGCGGTAGACGGCCACGGCCGCGCCCCGTTCGCCGCGCCGCGCGAAGTTGTCCGCGAAGGCGTCCCGGACCGGTTCGAAACCGTCCGCCACCGTGCCCTGGACGTCCACCACTGTTGTCCGCTCCCACTCGTGCCGATTACTGCAAATCCACCCACCATGGTGCAACGTGATCGGCAGTGCTCCGGACCAGGGGGTCACCCCCGCACGGCCACCGACCGCGGATCGAAGCCGAAGGGCAGCTCCAGCCGGTGGGCGCGCATCGTCTCCTCGTCGCACAGCAGCTCCCGGGTGGGGCCGTCCGCCGCGATGACGCCGTCGCTCAGCACGACGGACCGCTCGCACAGCTCGAGGGCGTACGGCAGGTCGTGCGTGACCATCAGCACAGTGACGTCGAGCGAGCGCAGGATGCCGGCGAGCTCGCGGCGGGAGGCGGGGTCGAGGTTGGAGGAGGGCTCGTCGAGGACGAGGATCTCGGGTTCCATGGCCAGGACGGTGGCCACGGCCACCCTGCGGCGCTGCCCGAAGGAGAGGTGGTGCGGGGGGCGGTCGGCGAAGCCGGCCATGCCGACCTGGGCGAGGGCCGCCTCCACGCACGCCTCCAGTTCGGCGCCGCGCATTCCGGCCGCCGCGGGGCCGAAGGCGACGTCCTCGCGCACGGTGGGCATGAACAGCTGGTCGTCGGGGTCCTGGAAGACGATGCCGACGCGGCGCCGGACCTCGGCGAGGTGGCGTTTTTCGACCGGCAGCCCGGCCACGCGCACCGAGCCCGCGCCGCCGCCCAGGATGCCGTTGAGGTGGAGGACGAGCGTGGTCTTGCCGGCGCCGTTGGGGCCGAGCAGGGCGACGCGCTCGCCGCGCCCGACGGTCAGGTCGACGCCGAAGAGGGCCTGGTGGCCGTCGGGGTAGGCGAAGGCGAGGCCGCGGACCTCGAGGGAGGGCACCACAGGTGTCATGTCAGCATCCATCCGGTCAGGCAGACCGCCAACGCGGCCAGGGGCAGGGCGGCCGCGTACGTCCACTGCGCACGCGAGGCGGTCACCTCGTCGATCACGGGCATCGTGCCGGCGTAGCCACGGCTGATCATCGCCAGGTGGACGCGCTCGCCGCGCTCGTAGGAGCGGATGAACAGCGCCCCCGCGGACGTGGCCAGCACCCCCCAGTGGCGCACCCCGCGCGCGGTGAAGCCGCGCGATTCCCGGGCGATGCGCATGCGCCGCATCTCGTCGGCGATGACGTCCCCGTAGCGGATCATGAAGGAGGCGATCTGGACGAGCAGCGGTGGCAGCCGCAGTCGCTGCAGGCCCAGCAGCAGCGCGCGCAGCTCGGTCGTCGAGGCGAGGAGCACCGACGCGGCGACGCCCAGGGTGCCCTTGGCGAGGATGTTCCAGGCGCCCCACAGGCCGGACTGGCTCAGCGAGAGGCCCAGGACGTGCACGCGCTCGCCCTCGGCCACGAACGGCATCAGCAGGGCGAAGGCGACGAACGGCACCTCGATCAGCAGCCGGCGCAGCAGGACGCCGGCCGGTACGCGGGCCGCGCCCGCGACGGCCGCCAGCAGCAGCGCGTACAGGCCGAAGGCCCAGAGCGCTTCGCGCGGGGTGGAGACGACGACCAGGACGAAGCAGAAGACGGCCGCGATCTTGCAGTGCGGGGGCAGGGCGTGGACCGGTGAGCGGGCGTGCCGGTAGAGCCTGTGGGTGTGGCCGGCGCCCATGTCAGACCGCCTCGGCGGACGAGGCCCGGGCCGCGGCGGACGCCCGGCGGCGGCGTACGACGACGAACACGCCGGTGCCCACGGCCAGCGTGGTCCCGACGCCGATCACTCCGGCGAGCCCGCCCGAGATCCGTTCGTCCGCGACGTCCTCGAGCTGGTAGTCGGCGAGGGGGGAGCCCTTGGCGGCGTGGTCCTCGGCCTTGCTGTCGATGCCCTTGTCGTGGGCGACCTTCTCCAGGCCGTCGGGGCTGGAGGAGGCGTAGTAGCTGACGAAGCCGGCGAGGGCGAGGGCGGCGACGAGGCCGACGGCCCAGATCCGGCGGGTGGGGCGCGGGGCGACCGTGGACACGATGGGCTCGATGACCGTCCCGTCGGCCGTGCGCAGCTCCAGCGGCCTGGCCAGGCCCCGGGCACCGTGGACGAGGTCGGGCCGGACGGCGATCACCGCGCCCACCGTCAGGGCGGTGATGGCCGCCTCGCCGATGCCGATGAGGACGTGCACGCCGACCATCGCGGTGAGGACCTTGCCGGTGGGCACGTCGGTGGTGCCGCCCAGGGCGTAGAGGAGGGTGAAGGCGCCGGCCGCCGCCGGTACGGAGACCAGGGCGGCCGCGAAGGCGGCGGCGGTCACGGACGGGCGGCGCCGCGGCAGGGCCGTGACCAGCAGCCGGAAGATGGCGTAGGCGACGACCGTGGTGACCACGGCCATGTCGGTGATGTTCACGCCGAGGGCGGTGAGCCCGCCGTCCGCGAAGAGCACGCCCTGCATCAGCAGCACCACGGATATGCAGAGGACCCCGGTGCAGGGGCCGACGAGTATCGCCGCCAGCGCGCCGCCCAGCAGATGGCCGCTCGTGCCGGCCGCCACGGGGAAGTTCAGCATCTGGACGGCGAAGACGAAGGCCGCCACGAGCCCCGCCAGCGGGGCCGTCTTCTCGTCCAGTTCCCTGCGGGCCCCGCGCAGGCAGACCGCGACGGCCGTCGCGGCGACGGCCCCCGCTGCCAGGGACACGGGGGCGTCGATGAATCCGTCGGGTACATGCATGGCGAGCTCCGTCCGTTCGTGCCTCGCTCGTGCGGTTCAGCCGCTTGCTCAGCCGTGGTGTTCAGCCGTTTGGTTCAGCGATGAACCGCTCGATGATAGGGCCGGGCTGCAAATTAGTGGCAAGAGCGTGGGCGATGCGACTGCGCGCCCCTCGCCGTGCCCCACGCCCGTCAGAGGTGGCGAGTCGGGGCAACTCCCCAAATGCTGGGCACGGGAGGTACGTCACCATGACCACGGCCACCGCGCCCGCCCCACAGGCCCCGGCCCCACCCGTGCTGAGCCGCCGGCGTACGAATCTCGTCTTCGTCACGATCGTGCTCGGCATGCTGCTCGCCGCCCTCGACCAGACGATCGTCTCCACCGCGCTGCCGACGATCGTCGCGGACCTGGGCGGCGGCGGTCACATGGCCTGGGTGGTGACGGCGTACCTGCTCACCGAGACGGTCTCGACGGTTCTGGTCGGCAAGTTCGGCGACCTCTTCGGGCGCAAGGTGGTCTTCCAGCTGAGCGCGGTGGTCTTCACCGGCGGCTCGGTCTTCGCGGGCGCCGCGAACTCCATGGCGATGCTGATCGCCGCCCGCGCCGTGCAGGGCGTGGGCGGCGGCGGTCTGATGGTGACGGCCATGGCGCTGATCGCGGACGTCATCCCGCTGCGCGAGCGCGGCAAGTACCAGGGTGCGCTGGGCGCGGTCTTCGGGGTGACCACGGTCGTCGGCCCGACCCTGGGCGGCGTCTTCACCGACCACGCCACGTGGCGCTGGTGCTTCTACGTCAACGTGCCCGTCGCCGTCGTGATGGTGGCCATGGCGGCCCGGACGATTCCCGTGATCCGCTCGGCGGTGCGCCCGGTCATCGACTACCTGGGCATCGCGCTGGTGGCACTCGGCTCCTCCGGGCTGGTCCTGGGCCTGCAGTGGGGCGGCCAGACGTACGCCTGGGACTCGGCCGTCATCATCGGCCTCTTCACGGGCGCGGTCGTCCTGCTGGCGGGCTTCGTCCTGGTGGAGCTGCGCGCGGAGGAACCGATGCTGCCCATGCATCTCTTCCGCAATCCGGTCTTCACCGTCTGCTCGACGCTGAGCTTCATCGTGGGCTTCGCGATGCTGGGCGCGCTGACGTACCTGCCGACGTATCTGCAGTACGTGGACGGGGTGTCGGCCACGATGTCGGGCGTACGGGCGCTGCCGATGGTGGCCGGGCTGCTGGGCGCGTCCATGCTCTCGGGCATCGTGGTGAGCCGCACCGGCCGCTATCGGGTGTTCCCCATCGCCGGCATGGGCGTGATGGCGCTCGGGCTGTATCTGATGTCGACGATGGGGGCGTCGACCGGGGCGTGGCTGGAGTCGCTGTACATGTTCGTGCTCGGGGCCGGCATCGGGCTCGCCATGCAGGTGCTGACGATCGCCGTGCAGAACACCGTGCCGTACCACGAGCTGGGCACGGCCACCTCGGGCGTGACGTTCTTCCGTACGCTCGGCAGCGCCTTCGGCACGGCCATCTTCGGCACGCTCTACACCGGTCAGCTGGTCCCCAACCTCACCGAGGCGCTGGCCCGTTCGCCCGGGGTGCCGCCGGCCGCGGTGCAGAGCCCGCAGGCGCTGGGCCGGTTGCCGGCGGAGCTGGCGCGGCCCGTCGTCGACGCCTATGCCCAGACCGTGAACTACGTCTTCCTGTGGGTGGTGCCGGTCGCCCTGGCGGGCTTCGTCGCCGCCTGGTTCCTCAAGGAGGTGCCGCTGCGCGACAGCGCCCGGGCCGGGGCCTCCGACATGGGCGAGGCGTTCGCGGCACCGGACTCGGGCGAGGCGGAGCGGCAGCTGGAGCGGGCGGTGGCGAGCGTGATGCGCAGGGCCAAGGGCGGCCCGGTCAGCCGGCAGATCCTCGACGCGTCCGGCAGTGCGCTCGACCCCGTCGAGGCGTGGACCCTCGGCCAGATCCACTGGCGCCTGCGGCTGCGCGGCGATGCCGCCCTGTCGTCGATCGCCGCCGCGCACCGGATGCCGGCGGAGGTGCTGGAGCCGGCGTTCTCCCGTACGGCGCGGGCGGGGTACGCGCGCCTGGAGGGCGACCTGCTGTTCCTGACCCCGGCCGGCGAGGCGGAGCTGGAGCGCCTGAGCACGGCCTGGCGCTCCTGGCTGGCCACCCATCTGGACGACTGGGACGCCGGCGATCCGCAGGACCGCGCCCGCATGGAGCGCGCCCTGGACGGTCTGGCGGAGCGGCTGCTGGAGGAGGACGAGCACGCCCGGGAGCACACGGGTGTGTGAGGCCGTCCCCGCCGAAGCCAATGGGGTGAACCGCTCCAAAAGCATGCATGTACCGACATATTCGGTCAACTCCCTCAGAGCCACGTCGGAGTGGACGTGGACCCAAATGGAGGTTCCATGCGACCGAAGGAGATATTCATGCGCCGTCACCGGCTGACCTTGCCGTCCGCCATCACGGTGGCCCTGGTGTTCAGCGGTACGGCCCTACCGGGCACGGCCGCGGTCGCCGCGCCGGAGCCCGGGCAGGCTCCGGCGCACGAGCGGCACGCGGCGAGCCCCGCGGACTTCGACGAGGTCGACTGCGAGGGCCCGGCCGAAGGAGAGGGCGACGTCTACACCCGGCCCCCCGTGACCGGTCCCCCGAAGGACGCCGAGCACCAAAAGGGCCAGCAGCCCAAGGAAGGGGACCACCCCAAGGGCCGGCCCGGCGGGGACATGGACCACGCGAAGCCCCAGCCGGCCAAGGAACCGGGTCACGTGCAGGCCCAGCCCGCCAAGGACACGGACAACGCGCAGGGACAGCAGCCCAAGGCACCGGACAACGCCCAGGGACAGCAGCCCAAGGAGCCGGACCACTCGCAGGCGCAGCCCAAGGCACCGGAGCACGTGCAGGCCCAGCCGCCCAAGGACACGGACCACGCGCAGGGCCAGCCCGCCAAGGACATGGACTACGGGTGGCAGAGCCAGCCCGCCAAGGAGACCGGTCACGCGCAGGCGCAGGCGCAGCAGGCCGGGGAGTCCGCGAGCACGCCCCACAAGCCCGCGGGCGTCGCGCCCGAGATGCGCCGCGGCCTGCCGCTGAAGTGGCCCAGGAACATCCCGGACCGCGACGACGCCGTGCGCATGCTCGACGAGCTCGAGGTCAAGCCGTTCAGCAGCAAGGGCTACGACCGCAAGCACTTCGGCGGTGCGGCCTGCTGGGTCCGGCACGGCGTCAACCGGTGCACCACCCGGGAGATCGCCCTGAAGTTCCAGTCCCTCGTGCCGGCGAAGCTCGACGGGCCGTGCAGGGTCGTCGGCGGCCAGTGGCGCAGCGAGTACGACAACAGGACGATGCACGACCCGCTGCACATGGACGTCGACCACATCGTGCCGCTGCGGCACGCGTGGGGTTCCGGCGCGAACACCTGGTCGGCGGCCAAGCGCCAGGAGTTCGCCAACGACCTGACCGCCACGCCGCAGCTGATCGTGGTGTCCACCTGGAGCAACCGCCGCAAGGGCGACAAGGCGCCGGACAAGTGGCTGCCGCCGGGCGGCGAGTGCCTCTACAGCCAGGCGTGGATCGCGGTGAAGGACTACTACGGGCTCAGCGTCACCGAGGCCGAGAAGAACAAGCTGCAGCTGGTCCTCAACAAGTGCTGACCCGGTCCGGGCGGCGCTACAGCGCCGCCCGGCTGCCCGTGCTCACCGGCGCCGTCGCCCGGGCGGCGCGCCGCGCGGCCTCGGCGACCTGGTCGGCGGTCAGGACGTAGCCGGTCTCCTCGTCGGCCGTGGAGCGGGCGAAGACGACGCCGTAGACCTTCCCCGTGGGCGTCAGCAGCGGGCCGCCGGAGTTGCCGGGGCGGACCGTGGAGCGCACGGAGTAGACCTCGCGGGTGGTGATGCCGTCGCCGTAGATGTCCTGGCCCTTGGCGCGCAGCTCGTTGGCGACGGTGGCCGCGCGCAGGTCGAGGCCACCGTTCTCGGGGAAGCCCGCGACGACGGCCGCGTCGCCGCGCTTGGCGCTCTTGTCGAAGGGCAGTACGGGCGCGTCCAGGCCTGGCACGTCCAGGACGGCGACGTCGGACTTGGGGTCGAACAGCACGACCTTGGCCCGGTAGGCGCGCCCGACGCCGCCGACCTTGATCGTGGGGTCGCTGACGCCGGCCACCACGTGGGCGTTGGTCATCACGTGCTCGTCGGCGTAGACGAAGCCGCTGCCCTCCTGGCCGCGCCGGCCGCCGCCGACGTTCGCGACGCCCTCGACCTTGACGACGCTGTCGCGGGCCGCCTGCGTCGCGGCGGCGGTGACCGCGTCGCCGGACGGCTTGGGGACGCCGGTGGCGGGTTCGTTCTCGAAGGGGTTGAAGACCTGGGGGAAGCCCGCGCCGGACAGCGCGTCGGTGGTGCGGCTGAACCAGGTGGGCGCCTGCTCGGGCATGGCCCGCTGCACCGCGCCCAGCAGCGTCGAGTCCTTGATCTCCCGCGTCAGCAGCGTCGAGTTCGCCGACACGAGAACGCTCGCGGCCACCCAGCCCACCAGCAGCACGGCCAGCGAGTTGACCGCGGCGCCGCCCACGCCGTCGACGCCGCGCACGGGCGCCCACGTCAGCTTGGACCGCAGCCGCCAGGCCAGCCGCCCGGCCAGGGCGTGGCCGACGGCGGCGGGTATGAGGACCACCAGCACGGCGACGACGGCCGCCGTGGAGGTCCCGGCCTCGAAGGGCTCCAGCGCGTACGGCAGCGCCCACACGCCCAGCACGGCGCCGCCGAGGAACCCGGCGAGCAGCACGGCGCTCGCCACCAGTCCCCGGCGGTAGCCGGACACGGCGTAGCCGAGGACGACAAGCATCAGCAGCACATCGAGCAGGTTCAACGCGGAGCCCTTTCCTTCCACACGCGTCCCCCGATCGCGCCCACAGGCGTGGACTAAGGAAAACGCCGGCCCGAAGGCCGGCGGTTCCCATTCATGCCGAATTCATGGCGTACGCCACGTTGTGGATCGTGCCCGGGGGCGGCGCCGGGGGCGCCGCCCGGGCGTCAGACGCGGCTCGGCTCGCGGACCGGGTCCGGGTCGGCGTCCGGTGCCGTACCGGCGGGCGCGAGCCGCTTCTGCAGCTGCTCGCCCTCGACGTCGACGTTGGGCAGCACCTTGGCCAGCCAGCCGGGCAGCCACCAGGCCGCCTTGCCGAGCAGCGCGAGCACCGCCGGCACGATGGCCATGCGCACCACGAACGCGTCGAAGAAGACGGCGATGGCGAGGCCGAAGCCGATCATCTTGATCATCGGTTCCGAGGAGCCGATGAAGCCCGCGAAGACGCTGATCATGATGACGGCGGCGGCGGTGACGACCCGGGCCCCGTGCCGGAAGCCGGTCACGACGGCCTGGCCGGGCCGCTCCCCGTGGACGTACGCCTCCCGCATGCGGGTCACGAGGAAGACCTCGTAGTCCATCGCGAGGCCGAAGACGACGCCCACCATGAAGATCGGCATCATGCTCATGATCGGCCCGGTCTCCTCGACGCCGAAGAGCCCGCCGAGCCAGCCCCACTGGAAGACGGCGACGACCGCGCCCAGGGCGGCGACCACCGACAGCAGGAAGCCGAGCGCCGCCTTGAGCGGCACCAGCACGGACCGGAAGACGACCATCAGCAGCAGGAACGCCAGGCCGACGACGAGCGCCAGGTAGGGCAGCAGGGCGTCGTTGAGCTTCTGCGAGACGTCGATGTTGACGGCGGTGGTGCCGGTGACCAGGACCTCGGCCTTGGTCTGCGCCTGGATCGAGGCGCCCTTGTCGCGGATGGCGTGGACGAGGTCCTCGGTCTTGGAGCCGCTGGGCTTGGACTTCGGGACGACCGTGATCGTCGCCGTGTCACCGGCCTGGTTGAAGGCGGCGGGGGTGACCATGGCCACGTCGTCCAGGCCCCGGACGGTGGTGACCACGGACTCGGCCGCGGCCTTGCGGTCGCCGGCCTTCGCCGCGTCGACGACGACCATCAGCGGGCCGTTGAAGCCGGGGCCGAAGCCCTCGGACAGCAGGTCGTAGGCCTTGCGCTGGGTGGTGCTCTTGGGCTGCGAGCCCTCGTCGGGCAGGCCCAGCATCAGCGAGCCGGCGGGCACGGCGATCGCGCCCAGGCCCAGCACGCCGACGAGCAGCACCATGACCGGGCGGCGCAGCACGAAGCGGGCCCAGCGGGTGCCCGCGTTGGGCTTGTCCTCGGCGGCGGCGGCCGCCGAGGGGGCCTTGCGGACCTTGCGGGCCAGCACCTTGCGGCCGGCGAAGCCCAGCAGGGCGGGGATGAGGGTGAGCGCGATGAGCACCGCGATGGCGACCGTGAAGGCGGCGGCGACGCCCATCTTCGTCAGCATGGGGATGTTGACGACCGCGAGGCCGGCCAGCGCGATGACGACCGTCAGACCCGCGAAGACGACGGCCGAGCCGGCCGTGCCCGTCGCCCGTCCGGCGGCCTCCTCCGGCTCGCGGCCCTCGGCGATCTCCGCGCGGTAGCGGGAGACGATGAAGAGCGCGTAGTCGATGCCGACCGCGAGGCCGATCATCGTGGCGAGGGTGGCGGTGTTGTTGCCCAGGTCCAGGGTGGAGGCAAGCGCCGTGATCGAGGAGACGCCGATGCCCACGCCGATGATGGCGGTCAGCAGCGGCAGCCCAGCGGCCACCAGGGAACCGAAGGTGATGACGAGGACGACGGCCGAGATGGCGATGCCGATGATCTCGGTCGAGCCGCCCTCGGGCATCGCCTGGAGGGCGCTGCCCCCGGTCTCCACGGTCAGCCCGGCGTCACGGCCGGCCTCGGGAGCGGCCTTGAGGTGGTCGCGCGTCTCGTCCGTCAGCTCGTTGGACTTCACCTTGTAGGTGACGGAGGCGTAGGCGATGTCGCCGTTCTTGCTGACGCCGCCCGCGGTGAACGGGTCCGCGACGGCCGCCACCTGGGGGCCGTTCAGCTCACGGACGACCTTGTCGACCGCCGCCTTGTTCTTCGGGTCGGTGATCTTCTGGCCACCGGGGGCCTTGAAGACGATGCGCGCGTTGGCGCTGTCCGCCTTCATGGCCGGGTTGCGCTTCTCCAGCAGGTCGAAGGCGCGCTGCGCCTCCGTGCCCGGTATGGAGAAGTTGTCGGTCGCCTTGGGCGCGGACGCGGCGCCCGCACCGGCGAGGACCAGCAGCGCCACCCATATCAGGGCGACGTACCAGCGGCGCCGGAAGGCGAGCCGGCCGAGTTTGTAGAGGAACGTGGCCACGAGTGTGGTGCTCCCGTCGGGTCGGAAACGTAAGGAACTGGATATGGGGAACCAGCCCGACGAGAGCGGTGCGTCAGGTGGAGCCTCGGTGGGGAAGCTGAGTGAGGGCTAAGTGAAGGGGAGTCATACGCCGAGAGCGGGGAGGATCACGGCGTCGAGGTAGCGGGCGAGGTACTCGCCGTCCGCGGGCCGGTCGTCGACCAGCGGGCGGGCCATGAACGCGCCGAGCATCATGTGCGCGACGAAGTCCAGGGCGGGGTTGTCCGCGGCGATCTCGCCCCGGTCGACCGCGCGCCTGAGCATCCCCTCGAGCGCGGCGATCTCCGGCTCGATGAGCAGTTCGCGCAGCGCCCGGTTGAGGTCCGGGTTGTCGTGGATGGCGCGCTGCAGCCCCCGCATGAGGGCGGCGTCCTGCTCCATCCGCTCCTCGTCGGAGTCGCAGATCATGGCCTTGAGGTCACCGCGCACCGTTCCGGTGTCGATGTCCGCGAGGCTCACCGGCTTGTTGTGCCGCAGCGCGCTCGCGACCAGCTCCGGCTTGCCCTTCCACTGACGGTAGAGGGTGGCCTTGCTGGAGTGCGTGCGCGCGGCCACGGCGTCCATCGTCAGGGCGTCGTAGCCGACCTCGCGCAGCAGCGCGAGCACCGCCTCGTAGAGCTCGCCCTCGCGCTCGGGGGTCAGTCGCGTGCGGCGACCCGCCGGCTTGGGTGGTTCCGTGGGCATCCGCGCCCCCCTTTCACGCAGTCGTACGAAACGGTTTCGTACAGCAGCGTACGTGAGGCGGGGATCGAAACGGCATCGTTTCGATGGTGTTTTGCGTCACGAACCGAGTTGCCGGGGGCGTGCGAGCCCGAAACGATGAATGGGTGAGCGACGCACGCGCGGCCGCCGGGCCGCAGACGAGCTCGAAGCCCGCAGCTGCGCCGCGCGGGCGGAGAAGCGAACGATCGGATGCAGCGAGCGATGCCTACATCCGCTTTCCCCATCTGCACGGCGATCTGCTCTGCTTCGCCGCGGAGGACGACCTGTGGCTCGCCCCCCTGACCGCGGCCGGGGCCGGGGCCGGGCGGGCCTGGCGGCTGACCGTGGACCGGACCAGGGTGGGGCATCCGCGCTTCTCGCCCGACGGCCGGCACATCGCCTTCACCAGCTGGCGCAGCCTGGACCCCGAGATCCACCTCGCCCCGGTCGAGGGCGGCCCGGCCCGGCGGCTCACCTACTGGGGCAGCACCGACACCCGGGTCTGCGGCTGGACGCCGCCGGAGGAGGGGGTCTCCCACATCCTGGCGGTCAGCTCGCACGGCCAGCCGTTCTCGTACTTCTCCTGGGCCTACAAGGTGCCGACCGACGGCGGTCCCGGCGGGCGGCTGCCGTGGGGGCCGGTCTCGGACCTGGCCGTCGCGGACGTCGACGGCGAGCACAGGACGCTGATCCTCACCGGGAAGCCGCCGCACGAGCCCGCTTCCTGGAAGCGCTACCGGGGCGGCGCCATGGGCCGGCTGTGGCTGCAGGCGACCCGGCTGCTGCCGGAGCTGGGCGGCCACCTGGACTCGGTGATGTTCGTCGGCGACCGCATCGCCTTCCTCTCCGACCACGAGGGCGTCGGCAACCTCTACTCCTGCCGCCCCGACGGCTCCGACCTGCGCCGCCACACCGATCACGCGGACTTCTACGCCCGGCACGCCGCCACGGACGGCTCGCGCGTGGTCTACCAGTGCGCGGGCGAGGTGTGGCTGGCCGAGGACTTCGGCCCGCAGGGCCGCCCCCGCCGGCTGGAGCTGCGCCTGGGCGGGCCGCGGGCGGGCCGGCGCACGTACCAGGTGCAGGCCGCCCGGCACGTCGAATCGCTGAGCGTGGACGGCACGGGCCGGGCCAGCGCGGTGCAGGTGCGCGGCAGCCTGTACTGGCTGACGCACCGCGACGGGCCGGCCCGCGCCATCGCCGACACCCCGGGCGTACGGGTCCGGCTGCCGGAGATGCTGGGGGCGACCGGCCGGGTCGCGTACGTCACGGACGCCGAGGGCGAGGACGCCGTCGAGATCGCCCAGCTGCCGCGCGCCGCGGGCCCCTCCGAGCCGCGGCGGCTGGCGGCGGGCCGCATCGGGCGGGTGCACGAGCTGCTCGCCTCGCCGGACGGCCAGCGGCTGGCGGTCGCCGCGCACGACGGGCGGCTGCTGCTGGTGGACGCCTCGCCCGAGGGGGACGGGGAGGTCGGCGAGGTGATCCGGTCCACCAACGGGCCCGTGCGCGACCTGGCCTTCTCCCCCGACTCGGCCTGGCTGACCTGGTCGCACCCCGGCATCGGGCGCTCGCTGCGCCAGATCAAGATCGCCAGACTGTCCGACCGGCTGATCGTGGACGTCACCAACGGCCGCTTCGAGGACGAGCAGCCGGTCTTCACCCGCGACGGCCGCTATCTGGCCTTCCTCTCCTGGCGCGGCTTCGACCCGGTCTACGACGTGCACACCGGCGACCTGTCCTTCCCGCTGGGCTGCCGCCCCTATCTCGTACCGCTGTCGTCGGTGACGCCCTCGCCGTTCGCCCTGTCGACGGAGGGCCGTCCGGCAGGCGGCGGGCTGGACCTCGACACCGGCGGGGAGAGCAGCGAGGGCGGGGCGGTGACGGTGGAGGCGGAGGGGCTGGAGAGCCGGGTGACGCCGTTCCCGGTGGCCGCGTCGAAGTACTCCGCCCTCCATCCGGTCGGCGGCGGGGGCCTGGTGTGGCTGCGCTGGCCGATCTCCGGCGCGCTCGGCGAGACGTTCGCCAACCCGACCGACACCTCGGGGCGGCCGACGCTGGAGCACTTCGACCTGGTCAAGGCCAAGCGCACCGAGCTGACCGGCTCGCTGGACTGGTACGCGGTCAGCGGTGACGGGACCCGGCTCGTCGTCAACGACGAGGGCGACCTGCGGGTGGTGCCGGCCACGGACCCGGCGGACTCCGACTCGACCGTCTACGTCGACATGCGGCGCATCCTCCACGACGTCGACCCCGCCGCCGAGTGGCGCCAGGCCTACGCCGAGGCGGGCCGCATCATCCGCGCGTACTTCTGGGAGCCCGGCATGTGCGGCGTCGACTGGGACGCGGTGCTGGAGCAGTACCGTCCGCTGATCGAACGGGTCGCCTCCCCCGACGAGTTCGCCGACCTGCTGCGCGAGGTGCTCGGCGAGCTCGGCACCTCGCACGCGTACGTCACCCCCGCGCGCCGCAACGAGGGCCCGCCGCACTACCAGCGCGCCATCGGCCTGCTCGGGGTCAACCTCACCCACCACAAGGACGGCACCTGGACCGTGCGGCGCGTGCTGCCCGGCGAGTCCTCCGACTCCAAGGCCCGCTCCCCGCTGGCCGGTTCGGGCATCCGCGAGGGCTGGGTGCTCACCCACGTCGACGGGCGCCCGGTGGACCCGGTCGCCGGCCCGTACCCGCTGCTGGCGGCGGCCGGCGGGACGACCGTGGAGCTGAGCTTCGACGCGCCCGGGGGCGAGGGGCATCCACGGCGGGTCGCCGTCGTACCGCTGATCGACGAACGGCCGCTGCGCTACCAGGACTGGGTGACCAAGCGCCGCGCGGTCGTCCACGAGCTGAGCGACGGCCGGTGCGGCTACCTCCACATCCCCGACATGGGCGGCTCGGGCTGGGCGCAGTTCAACCGCGACCTGCGGATGGAGATGTCCCGCCCGGCCCTGATCGTCGACGTCCGCGGCAACGCGGGCGGCAACATCAGCGAGCTCGTCGTCGAGAAGCTCACCCGCACCATCATCGGCTGGGACCTCACGCGCGACGCCGAGCCCGTGTCGTACGCCAGCAACGCCCCGCGCGGCCCGGTCGTGGCCATCGCCGACGAGATGACCTCCTCCGACGGGGACATGATCACCGCCGCGTTCAAGCTCCAGGACATCGGGCCGGTCGTGGGCCTGCGCACCTGGGGCGGCGTCGTCGGCATGACCGGGCGGCACCGCCTGGTCGACGGCACCTCGATCACGGTGCCGATGAACGCGGCCTGGTTCGGCGCGTACGGCTGGGGCGTGGAGAACCACGGCGTGGAGCCCGACATCGAGATCGACCGCACACCACTGGACTGGGCCGAGGGCCGCCACCGGCAGCTGGACGACGCGGTACGGGTCGCGCTCGACCTGCTGGAGCGCAAGGGCGCCACCGAGCCCCCGGACTACTCCGACGTGCCCGACCTGCGCCGGCCCGAACTGCCGCCGCGCTGAGGGCATACGGACGAGGGGCGCACCCGGAATGGAATCCGGGTGCGCCCCTCGTGTGCGGCTTGGTCGGCCGCGTCGTCAGCGGTCGTCCAGCTCGTCGCGGAGGTCGTCGAAGGACTGCTGACGCTCCTCCTGCTCGTTGCGCTCCTTGAGCCGGTCCTGCGCCTGCTGGCCCTTCTGACCCTTCTGCTGGGCCTTCTGCTTGGCCTGTTCCGCCTTCTGCTTGGCCTGCTGGGCCTTGCCCTGCATCTCGTCCTTGATGCCCATGCGTGTTCACTCCTCGGGGAGGTCGGGTGGGTGGGCCGCGACCAGCCTCACACGCCGGGGCATACCGCGCATTTCGATCAGTGACGCTCCGTGCTCGCCTTGGTGTCCGCCGCTCCTCCCGGCCCCACCAGCCCCGGGCGCACCTCCGCCAGGCGGGGCTCGGCCCGTCGCATCTCACGGGACCCGCCCGCGGCGACGAGGGCCGGCAGCCAGCCGCGCACCGGCTGCATCCCGCGCAGCCACCACTGCCCGTAGACGTGCGCCGAGCGCCGTTCGATGCCCGCCACCAGGCGGTCGACGGCCGGGCCGAGGGGGTAGGTGCGGCCGGCGGGCCCCGGCAGCCGGCGGCGCATCTCGCGCATCGCCTCGTGCTCGTCCGCGCCGCGCACCATGTCGGTGTCCGTCCAGCTCAGATACGCGACCCCCACCCGTACACCCTTGTGCGCGACCTCGGCCCGCAGGCTGTGCGCGTACGCCTCCACGCCCGCCTTGGAGGCGCAGTACGCGGTCATCAGGGGGGCCGGGGCGAGCGCGGCCAGGGAGGCGATCTGCAGGAGGTAGCCCCGGCTTTCGGTCAGGGCGGGCAGGAAGGCGCGGCCGGTGACGGCGCTGCCGATGAGGTTGACCTCGACGACGCGCCGCCAGGCGTCCGGGTCGGAGGCGGCCAGCGGGCCGCCGGTGGCGACGCCGGCGTTGGCGACGACGATGTCCACCGTGCCGAAGCGCGCCCGGACCTCCTCCGCCACCCGCGTCATCGCCTCCTGGTCGGTGACGTCGGCGTGCCAGTGGGCGGCGCGGGGGCCCAGCGAGCCGGCGACCCGGCGCAGCGCGTCGGGCTCCAGCCCCACCAGGGCCACGCTCGCCCCGCGTGCGGCGAGCTTGCGGGCGAGCGACTCCCCCACCCCGCGCGCCGCCCCGGTGACGACCGCGACCTGGCCGGCCAGGCCCGTGCGCGCCCTCATCGCACGGCCTCGGCGCGGGCGGCCGGCCGGGACGTGCCGCCCGGCGGGCGCAGCACCTGGTACTCGGCGAAGTCGATGCGCCGGGTCACCTTGCGGAACTCGGCCGTGGTGCCGGGCCAGACGGTGGTGTTGCGGCCACCCGCATCCAGGTACCAGCTGGTGCAGCCGCTGTTCCAGACGGTGCGGGTCATGCGCTGCTGGAGCCTGCGGTTCCAGGCGTTCACGGCGGACGGGCGGGCGTCGAGGGCGACCCGGCCGCCGAGGGTGGTCAGCTGGCGCATGAAGTCGGCGAGGTAGTTCAGCTGGGATTCGATCATCAGGATCATCGAGCTGTTCCCCAGGCCGGTGTTGGGGCCGATGACGGTGAGGAAGTTGGGGAAGCCGGCGGCGCTGGCGCCGCGCAGGGACGCCATGCCGTCCTTCCACTCCTCGGCGAGCGTGGTGCCGTGGGCGCCGGTGACCCGTTCGGCGATCGGCATATCGGTGACCTGGAACCCGGTGCCGAAGACGATCGCGTCGGCCTCGGCCTCGGTGCCGTCCGCGGCGACGAGCGTGGAGCCGCGCACCTCGGCGAGGCCGGAGGCGACGACGTCCACGTTGGGCCGGGTGAGCGCGGGGTAGTAGTCGTTGGACAGCAGGATGCGTTTGCAGCCGATGCGGTAGTCCGGCAGCAGTTTGGCACGCAGCGCCGGGTCCTTGACGGCCTTGTCCAGGTGGGCCGTGGCGACGCGCTCCACGAGCCCGAGCCGGTCGGGCCACTTGGTGAAGAGGCCGACCTGCAGCTCCCGTACGCCCCACAGCAGTCCCCGGCGCATTGCCCGGGTGGCCGGCAGTCGGCTGTGCAGCCACTGCTCGGCGGCGCTGATCGGGCGGTCGGCGCGCGGCAGCACCCAGGGCGGGGTGCGCTGGAAGAGGGTCAGGCGGGCGGCGTCGGGCTGGACGGCGGGCAGGAACTGGGCGGCGGAGGCCCCGGTGCCGACGACGGCGACGCGCTTGCCGCGCAGGTCGTAGCCGTGGTCCCAGCGGGCCGAGTGGAAGACCTTGCCGGGGAATGCGGCCAGCCCCGGGACGTCGGGGACCTTCGGGTCGGAGAGCGGCCCGGTGGCGGAGACGACGACGTCGGCGGTGTAGGCGGCGTCGGTGGTGACGACCTCCCAGCGCAGTTCCTCGCCGTCCCATCGCATGCTGCGCACCTCGGAGTTCAGGCGCAGGTGCGGTCTGAGGCCGAAGGTGTCGGTGACGTGCTCCAGGTAGGCGCGGATGTGCGGCTGGCCGGAGAAGTTGCGCGGCCATGCGGGGTTGGGGGCGAAGGAGAAGGAGTAGAGGTGGGAGGGGACGTCGCAGGCGCAGCCGGGGTAGGTGTTGTCGCGCCAGGTGCCGCCGACGGCGTCGGCGCGCTCCAGGACGACGAAGTCGGTGATGCCCTCGCGGCGCAGCCGGATGGCCGCCCCCAGGCCGCCGAACCCCGATCCGATCACCGCGACCCGTACATGCCGTCGCCGTACGTGCTCGACCATGCCGCCTCCCGGGAGCCTGCCTGTTCGACCGCGCCAGTGATCGCTGGCACGGTTGGAGCGTACGGCAGGCGGCGGCCGGGGCGATAGAGGCGCGGGGCAAGGAAGTTACCCGTCCGTTCCCCCGTAGGCTTCCCCGCGTGGCGAACGACGAGGGGACCCCGGGCGGAAGCGGCGGGGAGCGCGAATTCCGGATGGCGGAGCTGGCCGAGGAGGCCGGCATCACCGTCCGTACGCTCCGTTTCTACCGCGAACGCAAGCTCATCCCGCCACCGCGCCGCGAGGGCCGCATCGCCTGGTACGGCGAGCACCACCTCGCCCGGCTGCGCACGATCGGGGCCCTGCTGGAGCGGGGCCACACCCTCGGCGGCATCGCCGAGCTGCTGGCCGCCTTCGAGTGCGGGCGCGACGTGGGCGAGCTGCTGGGGCTGGCGGGCGCCGCCATCACCACCCCCTGGTCGCGGGAGACGGCGGTCCGGCTGACCCCCGAGGAGCTCGCCGACCGCTTCGAGGGCCAGGTCACGCCGGAGAACCTCACCGCCGCGCTCGACATCGGCTACCTCGCGGCGGACGGCGACGAGATCGTCCACGTCAGCGGCCGCCTCCTGGACGCCTCCACGACCCTGGTGCGCGACGGCGTCCCCCTCGCCGCCGTCCTCGCCACCGCCCGCGAGGTGCGCGCCCACGCCGACGCCCTGGCGGAGGCCTTCACCGCCCTGATCCGCACCCATGTCCTGGCGGGCGCGGCGACGGACGGGACGGCCGAGGTGAGCGAGGCGCTGGACCGGCTGCGGCCCATCGCGAAGACCGTCGTCGACGCGGAGCTCTCCCTGGCGATGGACCGCCGCGTCCGCGCCGAACTCCAGGCGTGGCTGTCGGGCCACTGACGCGGCGTCACCACCCGGGTCACTTCTTGGGGATCAGCGGCAGCTCGGCGTGCTCGACGGTGTACCCGCCCTTGGTGACGGGGGCGTACGGCGCCGGGGCCATGCACGTGCCGACCTCGGCCATCGTGGGCTCCTTGTCGCCCTGCGGCACGAGGTTGTTCACCGCCCAGGAGAAGCCCACCCGGTCCTTCGAGCCGCCCTTGCCGTTGTCCTTGCCGCCGTCGAGGACGCTGAAGCCCAGCCGCTTGCCCTTCCAGTCCGGCCCGCCGGGGCTGACCTTGGTGATGACGGCCGTCAGCGTCGCGGTGCGCGGCCCGGTGACCAGGCAGTCCACCGTCCCCTCCGCGGTGTGGGTGACGCCCTCGGCGGCGAAGTAGTGGGACACCTTCACCGTGCCGCGGGCGTCGGTGGGCAGCCCGGTCGGGATGCCCGGCAGGGGCTTGCTGTAGGGGGCGGCCTGCGCGTCGAAGCTGAACGAACGGACGTCGTCGTCCGGCGAGAACGGCAGCATGAAGGACGCCGCCCCCTTCACACTCGCGAGCTTCGGCTGCGGCCGCGCATGGTCGGTGCCGGCCGAGGCGGTGGTGGCGCCGCCCAGGGTCACGGTCGCGGTGAGCGCCGCGAGCACGGCAGCGGCCTTGCGCGGGGACAGGGTTGCCATGGGGAACTCCGAGGTCTGGAAGGAGACGGCCCCGAACGGTGACCGCCGTGATCCCCATCGTTCTCGAACGCCCCTGCCGTGCCGTCCGCCCCGGGACCGAAACCCGGCCTGCAGCCTCCGCCGGGGGGCTAGGGGGACTCGGCCGGGGGGATGATCCCGGGCAGCGCGGTAACGTCTACAGCAGCACGGCCGATGACGAGGAGCGCGAAGGGAAGTAGCGCGTGATCCACGGCGAGCACCTGGCGAAGGACCTACGTCGCGACCATGGATTCATCCACGCCGGGCGCACCAAGGACGGCAAGGCCGTGGTCATGCGCAAACGCGACAGGTGGACCGTGGTTCCCCTGCGATGGCTCACCGATGAAGCCGTAGCCACCATCAAGGCTCAAGCCGGAATCAGCCTCGTCTGAGCATCCGATCGCAGCCCCGCCCGTGCGTCCACCCTCCGGAAGACGCACAGGCCGGCCCTCTCACCGCCGATGCGTGGACTGGTCACTGCCAGAAGATCTCTTCCACAACGATCTGTGGGTCCTCGATCCGCCGCACGAACGTATACCTCAACCAGCCGTGCCCGTTGTCGAAGTGCAGAATGCGGGGGCCCTTCGGATCGCTGGACCTGGCGGGTTCGACAAACATGCCTTCGGCCAGGTCGGCATCCGCGTCGATCCCGCGAAAGTACGGGTCGTCCGCCGTGACCAGCTCTGCACGGGCTGCGTCGATCATCTTCCGCACGTGCTCAGGCAGCGCGTCGCGTGCGGTTTGGGCCTTGAGGGTCCAGTCCATCTGCCAGGGCGGACCCATGAACCCGTTGGTCACTGGCCGGGCTCCGTGCGGGCCGCCATGTGGCGAAGGTTGGACGCTTCTTCCAGGAGTGCTTTGGCTTCGGCCGAGTCGGTGCACTCGTAGGCGGCGCGGTGTTCGAGGCCGGTGACGTGGGCGTCGAGCTGCGGGTCGCGGGCGATTGCGTACTCGCCCCACCACCGGGCCATGAAGGCTGGCACGGTGCTGATGTCGTACGCGTCGGCGACGTACCGCTTCCAGTGCGCGTCGAAATCGGGCAGGAGCTGGGGAGCATGCTGGGCGATGGCTTCACGGAGGGCCTTCGGGGTTCTCTCCGGCATGGGCGGGATGCCTGGCTCACCCATGGCAGCTGTGGTCATCGTGCCCCTCCTCCGTCCGGCCTGTGCTTCCTGGTGCGGGGTACGCCTGTAGCGTATCGCCGCGCAGGCCGTGGGCGAGGGTGTGCAGGGTGAATCAGAGCCGAGCCCCGCCCGCGCGTCCCCCTCCGGACGACGCACAGGCGGACCCCTCTCACCGCCGCGCGTTACGCCCCGAAGACCGCCGTCACCGGCGCGTGGTCGCTCCAGCGCTCCGCATGCGTCGCCGCCCGCTCCACGCGCGCCTTCAGCGCCCGCGCCGCGAGGCCCTGCGTGGCGACGAGGTAGTCGATGCGCCAGCCCGAGTCGTTGTCGAAGGCGCGGCCCCGGTAGGACCACCAGGAGTACGGGCCCTCGACGCCCGGGTGGAGGGCGCGGACCACGTCCACGTACTCCTCGAAGACCTTGGTCAGCCAGGCCCGCTCCTCGGGCAGGAAGCCGGCGCTCTTGCGGTTGGCCTTCCAGTTCTTCAGGTCCGCCTCGGTGTGGGCGATGTTCCAGTCGCCGCAGACCACGACCTCGCGGCCGTCCGCCGCCGCGCGGGCCTTCAGGCCCACGAGGTAGGGCAGGAACTCCGCCATGAAGCGTTCCTTCTCGTCCTGGCGCTCCGTGCCCACCTCGCCCGAGGGCAGGTAGAGGCTGGCGACCGTGACGCCCGGCAGGTCGATCTCGGCGTACCGGCCGCTGCCGTCGAACTCCGCCGAGCCGAAGCCGATGCGCACCGCGTCCGGCTCGCGCCGGGAGTACAGCGAGACGCCCGCGCGGCCCTTCGCCGCCGCCGGGGCGTGCACCACGTGCCAGCCCTCCGGCTCGCGCACCTCGTCGGGCAGCTGGTGGGGCTCGGCGCGCACCTCCTGCAGGCAGACGACGTCGGCCTCGGTCTGCGCGAGCCACTCGACGAAGCCCTTCTTGGCGGCGGCGCGCAGCCCGTTCACATTTGCGGTCGTTACGGTCAGCATCCGGGCACGATAACCGACTTCCACCGGCCCCTGCCGGACCCCGATCGGACGCCCGTACGATCCGTGGCATGGAGATCATGCAGGTCGCCTACGACCATCCCGACGCCGTGAAGCTCAATGACCAGGTGCAATTGGAGTACGCCGAGCGGTACGGCGACGGCGATCTCACCCCCCTGGACCCGGCGCAGTTCGCCCCGCCGGGTGGCCTGTATCTCATCGCGTACGACGCCTGCGGCGCGCCCGTCGCCACCGGCGGCTGGCGGTCGATGGACTCCGGCCGGGAGGGCGGCTACGCGGACGGGGACGCGGAGCTGAAGCGGATGTACGTGGTGCCCCGGGCGCGCGGTCTGGGGCTGGCGCGGCGGATCCTGGCGGCGCTGGAGGACAACGCGCGGGAGGCGGGCCGGATACGCATGGTGCTGGAGACGGGCAACCGGCAGCCCGAGGCCATCGCCCTGTACCTCTCCAGCGGGTACGAGCCCGCCGTGCCCAAGTTCGGCCACTACCGCGGCTACGACAGCAGCCGCTGCTTCAGCAAACCGCTGCGCGGCTGAGCGGGGACTACTTGTGGTGGCCGGCGGCGATCGCCGCCTCCACCTCCGCCCGCACCCGTTCCGCCGGATAGCGCCGCACCTCGCCGAACTGCGCGAGGACGCCGTCGACCATCTCCGGGCCCTCCTCGCGGACCTCGGCCATCAGGACGGTGCTGCCCGGCGGCACCTCGGCCGCCAGCATCTCCAGGGCCGCGTTCGAGGCGGTGGCCGCCCTGGCGTCGTGGGCGCCGCCGATCAGCCCGCCGGCCCCGAAGCCGATCATGACCCCGAGCGGCCCGCCGAGGATGCCCAGCAGCCCGCCGAGCAGGCCGCCCATGGCGAAGGCCGGGGCCGCGCCCGTGTTGTCGGCGGCGTCGGGGAAGTCCAGGGCGCCCTCCGCGTCCCGCGCGATCACCGCGCCCTCGCGCAGGGTGATGTCGCCGGAGGCGTGCGCCTGGCGCAGGGCGTCCAGCGCCCGGTGGCCCTTCCGAGGGCTGTCGGCATTGAGGAACAGGACGTTGTCGTTCACAGCTTCCACTCTTGGGCCTGTTCCCCGCCGCCGCACGTCAGTCGCCGCCCTCCGGCGGAGCCGACCGCACCGCGCCCGTCAGGTCCAGCGTCGCCTGCGCTCCCCCGCCCGCCGGGTTGGCGAAGGCCAGCCGCCCGCCCAGTACCCGCGCCTGCCCCGCCGCGATCGTCAGCCCCAGGCCGAGGCCGGCGCCCGAGCCCGTACGGAAGCGCTGCGGGCCGCCCGCCAGCAGCTGCGCCGGAAAGCCCGGGCCGTGGTCGCGGACGCGTACGACCCCGCCGTCGACCTCGGCCACGACGGGCGCGCTGCCGTGCCGGAAGGCGTTGGTGACGAGGTTGGCGAGTATGCGCTCGACCCGCCGGGCGTCGGTCTCGACCAGGCAGTCGCGCACGATCCGCACCTCCGCGCTCCCCTCGCCGTGGCCGGCCGCCGCCCGCACCGCTCGTCGCGTCAGCTCGCCCAGCGCCCGTACGTCCGTCTCGGCCCGCTCGGCGTCCGAGTCCAGGCGGGCCACCTCCAGGACGTCCTCCATCAGGGACCGCACCCGCTGCGACCGCTCCCGCACCAGCTCGGCGGGGCGGCCCGGGGGCAGCAGCTCGGCGGCGGCGACCAGGCCCGCGACGGGGGTGCGCAGCTCGTGGGCGATGTTGGCGGTGACCTCGCGCTCGGCCTGGAGGCGGGCGGCGAGGGCGTCGGCCATGGTGTTGACGGAGTGGATCAGCCGGGCGATCTCGTCCTTGCCGCCCCGGGGCCGCAGCCGGGCGGTGACGTCGCCGTCGGCGATGCGCTCGGCGGTGCGGGCGGAGGCGGTCAGGCGGCGGCCCGCGACGGTCGCCAGTCCCACGCCGACGACCCCCGCCAGGGCGGTGCCGACCCCGCCGGCCAGCCAGAGGTCCTCGTCGAGGCCCTGGAGGTTGCGGGTCTGGCGGCGGTAGGAGTGCTTGAGGACGACGATGTCCTCGCCGACGCGCATCGCCGCCCACAGCATCGGCTCGGGCCCGGACCGGTCCAGGTAGGTGGCGCGCTGCTCCTTGTCGGCCGCCCGGCGCAGGGGCTCGGGCATGCGGTACGGGTTGAGGATCACGCGGGGCCGGTCGACGCCGGCCGCGTGGTCCTCGGCGGCCGACACCAGCCGCTGGTCGAGGCCCTCGCGCGCGGTCTCCAACTGGTTGACGGCCGTGCGGTGGTGCACGACGAATCCGATGAGGGCGGCGACCAGCGCGGCGGTGGCGGTGATCGCCACACCGATCTTCGTGCGCAGACCCATCGGCAAAGACTCCTCGGCGGCTGGCGCCCGGCGCTGTGGCCCGGCGGTCGCTCGGCTGTCGGTCGGGTTGGTGCGCGGCTATCGCCCGGGGACGAAGAGCCACAGGTCGCGCAGGTCGCGCTGCTGTTCGGGCGAAAGCTCCTCGGCGACGACCGTGGCCCTGCTGTAGTAGGCGGAACGGTCCTTCCGGACCACCCCGCTCAGCGTGACCCTGGCCTTGTACGGGGTGTCCTTGCAGGCCTGCTTGCACCAGCCGCCGCCCACCGCGCCCGTCGCCTCGGCGGTGGACCCGCCCCAGGAGCGCCAGCGCAGGTCGGTCAGGCGGACGGAGCCGCCGATCTCCAGGGACGCCGGACCGCGCATCGGGGGCCTGCCCGGGCCCTCGACGACGTAGACCGGTCCGGCGGTGGGCGTGGGGGTGTGGGCGGGCCCGGCGACCTTGAGCCCGCCGGGATCGGCGCACCCGCAGAGCAGCCCGCACAGCAGCCCGGCGGCGAGGGCCGCGGCGCCGAGCGTGGCGTGGAGTGGTCGCACGGGATTCCTCAGGCCGGGGACGGGCGGACGGTACGGGCGGGACGAGTGGAGCCGGACAGGCGGGTGGAGCCGGGCGGTACGGGCGTGCTCGGGCGGACGTAGCAGGTCGGGGTCGGTCGGTGCGGCCATTCGTGCCAAATGTAACCGGCGTGGCTGGTAAGCCGCCCGTGCCCTTGACCGATTCCCTTCGCGGGCTCATAGGATCTCCGCGCTCAAGTGGTCCAGTCCAGCCCGTCGCCCCAGCGCCACGGCCCCGGAGGTCACTCATGCACGTCGCCCGTCGTACGCTCCTCGGCGCCCTCGCCGGGTCCGCCGCGCTCGGCGCGGTGGGCGTGCCCCCCGCCGGAGCGGCGGGATCCGCCCCGGCGGCCGGCGGCGGAGCCGCCGCGGCCCTGGCCCGGCTGCTGCCCCGCCACCACACCCAGGTCGCCTTCCGCACGATCCCGCGGCGGGGCGGCCACGACGTCTTCCGGGTGTCCGGGGCGAGCGGCCGCATCACCGTCGAGGGCACCACCGCGGCCGTCCAGCTCGCCGGCTTCCACCGCTACCTGCGGCAGGTCGCCCGCGCCCACATCTCCTGGAACGGCGAGCAGACCGCCCTGCCCGGCCGCCTCCCCGCGGTCGGCGCTCCGATCGGCGGCACGTCCAACGCCGTCCACCGCTTCGCCCTCAACGACACCAACGACGGCTACACCGGCCCGTACCACGACTGGGACTACTGGGAACGCGAGATCGACGTCCTGGCCCTGCACGGCTTCAACGAAGTGCTGGTCTACGCGGGCGCCGACGCCGTCTACCACCGCACCTTCCTCCAGCACGGCTACACCGACGCCGAGGTCCGCCGGTGGATTCCCGGCCCCGCCCACCAGCCGTGGTGGCTGATGCAGAACATGGCCTCCTTCGGCGGGCCCGTCTCCCGCGAGCTCCTCGAGCGCCGCACCGACCTCGCGAAGAAGATCGTGCGACGGCTGCGCGAGCTCGGCATGACGCCCGTCCTGCCCGGCTACTACGGCACCGTGCCGCCCGGCTTCGCCGAGCGCAACAAGGGCGCCCGCACCGTCCCGCAGGGCGACTGGGGCGGCTTCCCCCGCCCCGACTGGCTCGACCCCCGCACCCCCCACTTCGCCGCCGTCGCCCGCACCTTCTACCGCACGCAGCAGGAGCTGTACGGCGCCACGTCCCTGTACAAGATGGACCTGCTGCACGAGGGCGGCAGCCCCGGCGACGTACCGGTCGGCGACGCCGCCCGGGCCGTGGAGAAGGCGCTGCGCGCGGCGCACCCGGGCGCGATCTGGGCCATTCTCGGCTGGCAGCAGAACCCCCGGCGGGAGATCGTCGACGCCGTCGACCGCTCCCGGATGCTCATCCTCGACGGCCTGTCCGACCGCAAGGCGGCCGTCACCGACCGCGAGGCCGACTGGGGCGGCACGCCCTACACCTTCGGCACCATCTGGAACTTCGGCGGCCACACCGCGCTGGGCGCCAACGCCCCCGACTGGGCCGAGCTCTACCACCGCTGGCGGACGAAGCCCCACAGCGCCCTGCGGGGCATCGCCGCCATGCCCGAGGCCGCCGACAACAACCCCGCCGCCCTGGCCCTCTTCTCCGACCTGGCGTGGACGGACGGGCCCGTGGACCTCAAGACCTGGTTCGAACGGTGGCCCGTCAGCCGCTACGGCGCCCCCGACGCGGGCGCCGCCCGCGCCTGGGACGTCCTGCGCCGCACCGCCTACGGCACCACCCGCGCCGACGGCTGGAGCGAGCAGGCCGACGGCCTCTTCGGCGCCCGCCCGGACCTCGCCGTGAACCGGGGCGCCGCCTGGTCGCCCCGCGGACTGCGCTACGACGCCGCCGAGTTCGACAAGGCCCTGCCCGCGCTGCTGTCCGTCGCCCCGGCGCTGCGCGGCAGCTCCGCCTACCGCTACGACCTCCTCGACGTCACCCGCCAGTGCGTGGCCAACCGCAGCCGGCTGCTGCTGCCCCGTATCAAGAGGGCCTACGACGCCGGGGACCGCACCCGCTTCGGCGAGCTCACGCGGCAGTGGCTGGAGTGGACCGATCTGCTCGAGCAGATCGTCGCCACGGACGAACGCCACCTGCTGGGCCGCTGGATCGCCACCGCCCGCGCCTGGGGCTCCTCGGACGCCGAACGCGACCGGCTGCAGGACGACGCCCTGTCCCTGCTGACGGTCTGGGGCCCCCGCGCCTCGGCCGACGCCGGCAAGCTCCACGACTACGCCAACCGCGAGTGGTCCGGCCTGGTCGGCGGCCTCTACCGGCTGCGCTGGAAGACCTACTTCGCCGAACTCGACGCGGCCCTGGAGGAGGACCGGGGGCCCCGGCCGGTCGACTGGTACACCCTGGAGGACCGCTGGACCCGCCAGCCCCCGGCCGCCCGCACCCGCCCGACGGGCGACATCGTCCGCGTGGCGAGAACGGTGGCGTCACTGCTGTGAAAACACCGGCGCCGGACGAGCTGCGATGCATACGCAGCCCGTCCGGCGCCGGAAGTTCAGCGGCCTGGTCTACCGCTTCTTGGCCGAGGCCGGCTTCGAAACGCTGCCCTCACCGCCGCCGAGCTTCCACTCCTTGTGGAAGATGTCGAGCGGAATGCGCCGCTCGAACAGCGGCGTACCGAAGATCTTCAGCTGCGCCTGCAGCGCACCCGTCAGATCCACGCCGCCGTACGCCGCCCACTTCCCGGAAGCGGACGCCGAGCCGTCGGTCGCGGCCGTGGCCGTGCCCTCGCCCTCGGCCCGCAGGTACGGCGAGAGGTTGGCGCTCACGCCGACCGCACCGTACAGACCCACGGACGCCTCCGCGCCCAGCGCGGCCTTGACCTTGCCCGAGGCGGTCGCCGTGGCGCGCACCGGGCTGGCGTTCATCTCGGCCTTGCTGACGGAGCTCCAGCCCTTGCCCCAGGTGTAGGCGCCGCCGACCTTGAAGTCGCCCTTCATGTCCTGCTTGACGTCGACGCTGAGCTTGCCCTCGGCGTCGACCTGCAGGTAGCAGGTGAGGTCGAGGTTGACGACGACCGGCACCGGGCCGACCTGGATGACCGGGTCGGCGTGCAGCTTGGCGAACGGCAGCCGGTACGGCTTGTCCGCCGTGGTGGCCTCCGCCTGGCCCTTCAGCTCCCACGCGGAGGTCAGCTGGCCGGACAGCGCCAGCGCCGCCGTGCCGGGACCACGGCCCGAGCCGAAGCCCTTGCCGTCGTAGGAGAAGTCGACCTCGGGGGCCAGCTGGACGAAGCCCCGGGCAGAGGCCTCGGCCTGGACCGGGGAGCCCTTGGGCGTGGGGATGGAGGCCCCGACGTCGAGCCGCAGGTTGCCCAGCGGCACCTTGGCGCCCTGCGGGCCCACCTGGACGCCCCCGGGCTTGGCCCAGGAGACCTTCACGCCCTGGACGAGCGGGTCCACCGTGATCGCGGACGGGTCGACGGCCACCTTGCCCTTGGCCTCGGAGTCCCCGAGCAGTGCGTCGAGGGTGGCCGGGGCGGTGTTGACCTCGGTGCCCTGCTCGGACTTGCCGAGCACCTGGGTGACCTTGGCCAGGACGCCATGGGGAGCGCCGGGCGCGGGCGCGCTGGCGATGACGTCGCCGACGGCCACGTTCGTCTGCCGGTCGGCCGGAGCCGACGGCGAGCCGGACGGCTGGGGAGCGACCCCCTTCGGCTTCTTGGCGGGCGTGGCAGTGGATATGACGGCCCGTCCGCTGCGCTGGTCGAACGAGGCGACCTTCAGGGACGACTTGGCCGCCTTGGGGCCCGTGCCCTTGGCCGGGGAGGCCACGGCGCTCGGGGCCGCCTGTCCGGCCGTGGCGGCCGCCACGGCGAGCTGGGGCGAGGCCCCGTTGGGGGCGGCGGCGGCGACGGGCGCGGCGTCCTCACCCTTGCCGGCGGCCGACGGGCTCGCGCCCGAGCAGCCGGTGACGGCGAGCAGGGACGCGGCAGTTAGAACAGGGAAAACGGCATACCTGGTGGCATTGCGCAAAGTTGATCCTCGGGAGCGTGAGGTGGGGGCGCCCCAGGGGGAGTTGACACCCTGGGGTCGCATCACACGGCAACGGGAAGAGCGGTGATCGCCCCTCGCGGGATTACCGGAGGTAGGCGATCGGCATGATCGTGTCATGGCCCCACATATGCGCAGAACCGTTTCACCGGCTCGGGAATCATGATCTGGATCACAAAATGATCACTGGTCCGCACCAAGACGGCCGACCGCCCCGCCGGCACGGATGCCGACGGGGCGGGGACGGGCGGCGCGGCGCAGGTCACCGCTTGCGGACGTACTTCCTGACCAGCACCCCGTTGTCGAAGGAGCGGACGGACTCCAGCGTGAAGTCGGTGACCGCGAAGTGGGAGCCGAACATCGGCATGCCCGAGCCGTACACCTGCGGATACGTCTTGATCACCAGCTCGTCGACCTCGTCGATCAGCTCGCCCGCGAGCTGCGAGCCGCCGCAGAGCCAGATGCCGAGCTCGCTGTCCTCCGCCTTCAGCTCGCGGATCGCGCCGACCAGGTCGTCGGCGATGAGCGTGACGTTCGCGTCGGGCGACTCCTCCAGGCTCCGGGTCGCGACGTACTCGCGCAGATGCCCGTACGGGCTGGTGAGGTTGGCGTCGAGGGCGAGCTGGTAGCTGCCCCGCCCCTGGATCACCGTGTCGAACTGCCGGCTGTCCAGGTCCTCGAGGCCGAGCATCTTGCGGCCCTCGGCGGAGATGGTCTCCGGGTACTCCGTCTTCAGGAACTCCAGGAACTCCTCGTTCACGAACTGGTACATGGACGACGCGTCACCACTCGGGTCGCCGATGAAGCCGTCGATCGAGCAGGCGACGAAGTAGGTGAGCTTGCGCAAGGTGGTCCTCGTTTCCCTTAGGCGATGGTGGCGGCTGAGCCCTGCCGGGGCAAAACCACTTCACACATAGTGCTCTGGCTGTAGTGGTTACGCAAGGGCATTACTGAAAGTGAGAGATGGCGTTCCGGATGAGGGGAAGGGGGGCCGAGTGCGGCGTCCCGCCGCCGGCGACCTGAGGGGGCTTCAGCTCGAAGAGGCGCGCAACCCCGGAAAACACGAAGATCCCGCCCGATCTAACGATCGGACGGGATCTCGTCAACCATCCCCGAGCTGACTCAAGAACAGTTGTTGCGGTGGACCTGAGGGGATTCGAACCCCTGACCCCCTCGATGCGAACGAGGTGCGCTACCGGACTGCGCCACAGGCCCTTGCAACGAGTGAAACTCTAGCATCCCCATCGGAGTGCTCGGAAATCCGCTCCCCCCGCCCAGCCGCTGGTCGGCGCGGTGCGGGCGGGGCGCCCCGGCCGGGGCGGGTCACTCGTTGGCGGCGCGGGGGCGGTCGTCGTCGGCGTACTGGTCGAACAGCGGGGTGCGGCCGCGCTCGCGGGGGCGGCGGCGGTAGCGGCCCGCGCGGCGCTCCTCGGGGGCGCCCTGGCCGTGGTCGGCCGTGGGCTCGGCTGCGCTCGAGCGGGCGGAGCTCCAGGTGTCCGGACCGCCCAGGTCGACGCCGGCACCGGCGCGGGGGGCGACCGGCGCCGAGACGTACGTCGGCAGCGGCACGGGCACGGGCTCCCAGCCCTCCCCCGCACCGCGGTCGCGCTGCTGGTCGACCCACTCGGCGTGGTCCGTCTGCTCGACCAGGGCGCGGCGGCCCGCGCTGTGCGGGGAGGCGTCGGCGGGGCCGGGGCCCTGGCGGTGGATCACGGTGTCAGCGGCGGCGTCCGTCTCCGGGGCCGCCGCGTGAGGGCGGGGCCGGCCCTCGCGCAGCCGCTGCGCCGCCAGCTCGGCGCGGCGCTGGTCCATGGTGAAGGCGAACCGGCGCCGCTCCTGGATCCGCAGGTAGCAGATGTAGGCGCTCAGGAGCGCCGCCGGGACGGCGGGCGCCCACAGGAACGCCAGGCCGCCGACGCCCGCGACGATCGCGCCGACGGTGAAGCCGAGGAAGAGCAGGACGGTGGTCCGGCGCCTGCGGGCGAGGACCTTGGAGCGGCGGGCGCGCTCGGCGGCCGTCTGCGCGGAGACCTGCCCGGAGGCGGAGGCGGGGCCGGCTGCCGCCGGACCCTGCGCCGGCCCGGAGGCGGGCACGCCGAAGGACCGGGCGTCGACCGATTCGGTCGCGACGTCCGGCTCGGGCGCGCGGGGCTCCGGCTCCGGCTCCGCGGGTTCCGCGGAGGCCGGCGCCTCGGCGGGGGCGCGCCCCTCGAGGTCCTTGGCGTAACGGCGCTCCATGCCCGCCCGTCCGGACAGCAACCGGATGGCCGTGCTGAAGCGTTCCGTCGGACGGGCTTCATTGAGCTCGTCCTGCCTACGGAGCCACATCGGCACCAAGTAGGCGGCCCAGGCCCCGACGATGACTGCGTAGATCAGGCCGCTGCTGCTCACCCGTCCAACGGTAGAGGGGTACGCGCGGCGGATTCCGCCAATTGGCGCGGTGTGTCGCACGATCCGGCTGATATCTCGAACTTTTTTTGTGATTACTGAGACCGGAAGTCAACGAATACCGTCAATTGACAGTCAAATTCGAACGTTTATTTTATTTCTGCGGGGCCGCCCGCACCGGCCCCCGTTCCGTCGACCGGACGGGACCGCCGCCAGCGGGTCAGCAGCCCCTCGGGGACCTCCTCGGCGGTCAGCGCGTAGACCAGGTGGTCCCGCCACGCGCCGTCGATGTGCAGATAGCGCGGGCGCAGCCCCTCCTCACGGAAACCGAGCTTTTCCACGACCCGGCGGCTGGGCAGGTTCTCGGGCCGGATGCAGACCTCGACGCGGTGCAGCCCCACGGTGCGGAAGCAGTGGTCCACCACCAGCGCGACGGCCGTCGGCATCACGCCCCGGCCCGCGACCGCCTCGTCCACCCAATAGCCGACGTGGGCCGAGCACATGGAGCCCCAGGTGATCCCGGCGACGGTCAGCTGGCCCACCAGCTGGCCCCGGTACTCGATCACGAACGGCAGCATCCGCCCGGCGTGCGCCTCGGCCCGCAGGTGGCGGACCATCTGCCGGTAGGTGGGGCGCTGGGCGGGCGGGACGCCGGGCGGGGGCGGGGGGACGGTCGCCTCCCAGGGGCGCAGCCAGTCGCGGTTGCGCCGGTTGACCTCGCGCCAGGCGCGCTGGTCGCGCAGCCTTATGGGGCGCAGGGCGATGTCGCCGTCCGCCAGCTCGACGGGCCAGATGTTCATGCGGGGCTTCGCGGGTGGTCGCCGCCGTGCAGCTGGTCCACGGCGTGGACGAGCAGCCGCTCCAGGACGGCCAGGCCGTCGCGCACCCCGCCCGTCGAGCCGGGGAGGTTGACGATCAGTGTTCGGCCGGCCACTCCGGCCAGCCCCCGGGAGAGCGCCGCCGTGGGCACCTTGGCCATGCCCTCGGCGCGGATGGCCTCGGGGATGCCGGGGATGTCGTGGTCGAGGACGCGGCGGGTGGCGTCGGGGGTGCGGTCGGTGGGCGAGATGCCGGTGCCGCCGGTGGTGACGACGACGTCGTAGCCGGCCGCGACCGCCTCCCGCAGGGCGGCCTCCACGGGGTCGCCGTCGGGGACGACGCGCGGGCCGTCCACGGCGAAGCCCATGCGGCCCAGGCCCTCGGCGAGGAGGGGGCCGCCCTTGTCCTCGTATACCCCGGCGGCGGCCCGGTTGGAGGCCGTCACCACGAGCGCCCGGTAGGCGGTGTCCGGGCGGGGGCTCATACGGCGCCGCCGGTGGCCGCGGGGCGTACGTAGTCGCCGGACTTGCCGCCGGTCTTCTCCTCCACCCGGATGTCGGTGACGACGGCGCTCTTGTCGACGGCCTTGACCATGTCGACCACCGTCAGAGCGGCGACGGCGACGGCCGTCATGGCCTCCATCTCCACGCCCGTACGGTCCGTGGTGCGCACGGTGGCCAGGATCTCGACGGCGTCGTCGGCGAGGGTGAGGTCGACCGTGACCCCGGACAGGGCGAGGGGGTGGCAGAGCGGGATCAGCTCGGGGGTGCGCTTGGCGCCCATGATCCCGGCGATGCGGGCGGTGGCGAGGGCGTCGCCCTTGGGGACGCCCTCGCCGCGCAGGAGCTCCACGACGCGCGGCGCGACGAGCACCCGGCCGCTGGCCCGGGCGGTGCGGGCGGTGATCTCCTTGGCCGAGACGTCGACCATGCGGGCCGCGCCCGCGTCGTCGAGGTGGGTGAGATGCTCCTGCGCGCTGCTCATCGTTCTCCCGGTCCGGGCCCCTGTGGTGCTTGTGGGCAGCCACCGTACCCGGCGGGGCGGCCGGTCAGTCGAGAAGCACCACGTCCAGTTCGGTGCCCGGTGGGACGCAGGTGGCGTCCTCGGGGACGACGATCAGGGCGTTGGCGTCGGCGAGTGCCTTGACCAGGTGTGATCCCGCGCCGCCGACCGTGGTGACGGTCCCGTCCGCGTAGTGGCCGCGCAGGTACTGGCGCCGGCCCTCGGGCGAGGATTCGACGCCCTCGGCGCACACCGCCCGGACGGTCCGGCGGTCGGCGAAGGGCTCGAGCCCCATCAGGGCGCGCAGGGCGGGCCGTACGAAGAGCTCGAAGGAGACGTAGGAGCTGACGGGGTTGCCCGGCAGGGCGAAGAGGGGGGTGCGGTCGGGGCCGATGCGGCCGAAGCCCTGGGGCTTGCCGGGCTGCATGGCCAGCCGGCGGAAGGCCACGCTGCCCTCCTCGCCGGTCAGCCCGGAGAGGGCCTCCTTGACCACGTCGTACGCCCCGACGCTGACGCCGCCGCTGGTGACGACCGCGTCGGCGCGGATGAGCTGGTCCTCGAGGGTGGCGCACAGCGTGTGGGGGTCGTCCTCGACGGCTCCGACGCGGTAGGCGATGGCTCCGGCGTCGCGGGCGCAGGCAGTGAGCATGAAGCTGTTGGAGTCGTGGATCTGCCCGGCGGCGAGCTGCTCGCCGGGCGGGACGAGCTCGCTGCCGGTCGACAGGATCACCACGCGGGCTCGTGGGCGGACCTTCACGGTGGCGCGGCCGATGGCGGCCAGCAGGCCGATCCGGGCCGGGCCGAGGACCGTGCCGGCCTTCAGGGCGATCTCGCCGGCGCCGACGTCGCTGCCGCGGGCGCGGATGTGGGCGCGGGGGGCGGCGGGGCGGTGGACGCGGACCTCGCCGCCGGCGCCGTTCGTGCCGGGCCCGGCGGCCATGGCGGTGACGGGGCCGCCGCCCGTGCCGCCGTCGGTCCACTCGACGGGGACGACGGCCTCGGCGCCGGGCGGCACCGGGGCGCCGGTCATGATGCGGACGGCCTCGCCCGGGCCGACGGCGGTCCGCTCGCCGCTGCCCGCCGCGATGTCGCCGACCACGGTGAGCACCGCCGGGAACTGCTCGCTGGCGCCCTCGACGTCGGCGGCCCGGACGGCGTAGCCGTCCATGGAGCTGTTGTCGAAGGGGGGCAGGGCGGCGGGGACGGTGATGTCCTCCACCAGCACACAGCCCTGGGCGTCCAGGAGTTGCAGCTCGATCGGCTCCAGCGGGCGGATCTTCCCGAGGATGTCGTCGAGGTGCTCGTCCACCGACCAGAGGCGGTCCCCCCTGGCGGCCTTGTCGGCGGTCCTGCTCAAAGCGCTACATCTCCTCGGTGACGTAACTTCGAAGCCAGGCCCGGAAGTCGGGGCCCAGGTCTTCACGTTCGCATGCCAGTCTGACAATGGCACGCAGATAGTCACCGCGGTCACCGGTGTCATAGCGGCGGCCCTTGAAGACCACGCCGTGCACGGGCCCGCCGAGGCCCGGCTCGGCGGCCAGCGCCTGGAGGGCGTCGGTGAGCTGGATCTCGCCGCCGCGGCCGGGCTCGGTCTCGCGCAGCACGTCGAAGATCGCCGGGTCGAGGACGTACCGGCCGATCACGGCGTAGTTGCTGGGCGCCTCGTCGGGGTCGGGCTTCTCGACCAGGCCGGTGACCTCGACGACACCGTCGGTGTCGGTGGGCTTGACCGCCGCGCAGCCGTAGAGGCCGATCTGGGCGTGCTCGACCTCCATGAGCGCGATCACGCTGCCGCCGTGCTTGCGCTGGATCTCGACCATGTGGGAGAGCAGCGGGTCACGGGCGTCGATGAGGTCGTCGCCGAGCAGCACCGCGAAGGGCTCGTCGCCGACGTGCGGGGCCGCGCACAGCACCGCGTGGCCCAGGCCCCGGGGGTCGCCCTGGCGGACGTAGTGCATGGTGGCCAGGTCGCTGGACTCCTGGACCTTGGCGAGCCGGGAGTCGTCGCCCTTGCGGCGCAGGGCCTCCTCGAGCTCGTAATTGCGGTCGAAGTGATCCTCCAGCGGACGCTTGTTCCGTCCGGTGATCATGAGGACGTCCGACAGCCCCGCGTGGGCGGCCTCCTCGACCACGTACTGGATCGCCGGCTTGTCGACGACCGGCAGCATCTCCTTGGGCGTGGCCTTGGTGGCGGGGAGAAAACGCGTTCCGAGCCCGGCGGCTGGGATGACAGCCTTGCTGATCCGAGGGCGGGATTGAGTCATGGGCCGAACACTATCCGTTGAGATTGAGCGGAAGATGTGACTCCGCCGAGTATGACCCGAGACAAGGAGTTTGTACGAACAATGATCGAGTCCGCCGGAACACCCGCCCCCGTCGACCGTAGCAAAGCCGCCTTGCGGCGGTCCCTCCTGGCGGTGAGGTCGGGGTTGACCAAGGATGACATCCAGGCGGCGGAGGCCGCGCTGGGGCGGCGGGCGCTGGAGCTGCCGGAGCTCGCGGGGGCGGGGACGGTGGCCGCGTACGTCTCGGTCGGCGGCGAGCCGGGCACGCGCGCGCTGCTGGACGCGCTGCGCGCGCGGGGCGTGCGGGTCCTGCTGCCGGTCCTGCTCCCCGACAACGACCTCGACTGGGGGCTCTACCGCGGCGCGGACCACCTCGTGCGGGCCGCCAAGGGGCTGCTGGAGCCCGACGGCGAGCGGCTGGGCCCCGACGCCGTGACGCGGGCGGACGCCGTCCTGCTGCCGGGGCTGGCCGTGGACGGGCGCGGGCTGCGGCTGGGGCGCGGCGGCGGCTCGTACGACCGGGTCCTGGCCCGCCTGGACCGGGCGGGGGCCGACCCCGCGCGCGTGGTGCTCCTCTACGACGACGAGGTGGTCGCGCGGGTCCCGGAGGAACCGCACGACCACCCCGTGCACGCGGTGGTCACCCCTGGCGGGGTGCGCCGCTTCCGGCCGTGAGACGGCCGGCTACGGCTTGAGCGTCAGCGTCGCGTCCGCCGCCTTCTTGACCGCGTCCGCGCTGTAGGCCCAGGGGAGCAGCTCGCCCTTGGCCCACTTGTCGGTCTGGTCGTAGTAGTGGGCGTTGTAGGCGTGGCCCGAGGCGCCGGTGAGGTTGATCCAGCGGGACTTGTCGAGGTCGCCGAGGTTGACGACCATCCGCATGGACGGCACCCAGATCACGTCGTAGCCGCCCGCGGCGTTCCAGCCGGCGGCGTTGACGGCCGCCTCGCCGCCGGCGAGGTTCCAGGGCCCGCGGTTGAGCATCCACTTGACGATGGACGGGCCCTCCTTGCCGAGGGTCTGGTTCTTCAGCGTCAGCTGGTGCAGGCGGCCCCAGCTCCACTGCGTGACGTCCTTGCCGAGCTTGGAGGTCAGCTCCCAGCGGGCGTCCTTCATCGCGCGGGCCAGCAGCTCGTCGCGGTTACGGGTGCGCTCGTCGGGGTTGGCGCGGGTGCCGTTGGTCCGCCACCACGCGTTGTCGGGCTTGTCGAGGATGTTGCGGACGACCTCGAACCAGCGGTCGCCGCCGTCGGGCTGGGCGTTGTCGGGCTCGCGCTCGCCGCACTCCACGACCAGGCGGGTGCTGCCGTCCAGGTCCTCCTGGGGGCGGGGGCCGTCGGCCGGGCGCACCCGCAGGCACTGGTCCTTGGCCCGCAGCTCCTTGGGGAGCTTGTTGCCGAAGGCCAGCTTGAGGGTGTTGCGCCAGACCGCGTTGAAGTACGCGGCGGCCGCCGAGTCGGCCTCCTGGTTGTAGTCCCAGTCCTTCAGCAGCTTCTGCGCCTCGCGGACGTACTTCGTCTCGCGCTCGTTGGCGCCCTTGAGGTCGATCTTGAGCAGGTAGGGCGTGAGCAGCTTGGCGATCTCGCTGCTGTTGTCCAGCTGCATCTTCTGCATGTCGTCGGTCGAGATCTTCCCGCCGTCCTTGATCTTCGACTCGATGAGGTCGTTGATCCGCTGGCTGCGGGCGCCGTAGCCCCAGTCCTGCGTCAGGAGGTAGGGGTACTTCTTGTCGGCGACGGCCTGGTTGGCGGTGACGATGTAGCCGCGCTTGGGGTTGTAGTCGTACGGCAGCGCGGACTGCGGCACCCAGCCGGTCCACTGGTAGGCCGGGTCCCAGCCGGGGGCCGGGTAGCGGCCGTCGACGACGGGGGCCTCGGTCTTGCCGTCGGTCCTGCCGTCCGCCTTGGCGGCCTCGTCCCGGGCGTCGATCTTGCCGTCGCCGTTGAGGTCGGCCTTCGGGGTGTTGCCGGTGCCGGTCTGGCCGGTGTTCGCGCCGGTCTGGCCGGCCGGCTCCTCGCCCTTGCCGGCCTTGCCGCGGACCGGGATGCGGCCGGGGGCCTGGTAGCCGATGTTGCCCTTGGTGTCGGCGTAGATCAGGTTCTGCGAGGGGACCTCGAAGTCGGCCGCGGCCTTGCGGAAGGAGGTGAAGTCGTTCGCCTGGTTCAGCGCGAAGAGGCCGTCCATGGTCTTGCCGGCGTCCAGCGCCGTCCAGCGCAGCGCGACCGCGTAGCCCTCGCCGCGGTCGGGCGCCGGGTCCTTCACGGGCGCCTTCTCGCCGACCTTGACGAGCTCGTCGTTGCGGTCGGAGACGATCGGTCCGTTGTTGGTCTCGCGGACGGTGATCTCACGGCTCTTCTCGCCCGCGACCTTGATGGTCTCCTTGCGGGTGGCGAAGGCCTGCTGCTTGCCGTCGTAGAGGTAGGAGTCGGCGGTGACCTTCTCCAGGTACAGGTCGGAGACGTCGGCGCCCAGGTTGGTCATGCCCCAGGCGATGTCCTGGTTGTGGCCGATGACCACGCCCGGCATGCCGGAGAAGGTGTAGCCGGCCACGTCGTACGGGCACTGCGCGCTGGTCTTGTTGCAGTGCAGGCCCATCTGGTACCAGAGCGAGGGCATCTGCGGCGCGAGGTGCGGGTCGTTGGCCAGCAGCGGCTTGCCGGTGGTCGTGTACTGACCGGAGACGACCCAGGAGTTGGATCCGATGCCGTTGCCGCTGGGGCCGAGCAGTGCCGGGACCTTCTCCAGGGTGCTCGACAGCGAGGCCAGGCTGGAGCGCAGGCCCCCGGCGGCGCCCGCGCCGCCCGTCGCCGCGCCCGCGGCGGTGCCCGGCTGGGTGGCGCCCGCGGCGGCACCCTTGGGGTCGTAGGTCTTGCCGGTGGGGTCGACGGAGCCGCCCTCGACGATCGGCTTGTTCCGGTCGTACGGGTACGCCGGGTACAGCTCCTCGATCTGCTGCGGGCTCAGGCGGGAGGCGGAGAGCGAACGGTCGATCTCGTCCTGCAGATTGCCGCGCAGGTCCCAGGCCATGGCCTTGAGCCAGGCGACGGAGTCGACCGGGCTCCAGGGCTCGGGCGCGTAGTCGTTCTCGAACTCCAGGGCCGCGTACTCGACGGACAGCTTCTTGCCCTTGCGGTCCTTCAGGTAGGCGTTGACTCCGTCGGAGTAGGCCTGCAGGTACTTCTTGGTGGTCGGCGACAGCTTGGAGTCGTACTCCTGCTGTGCGACCTTGCGCCAGCCCATGGTCCGCAGGAACGCGTCGGTCTCCACCTGGCCGGAACCGAACATCTCGGAGAGCCGTCCGGCCGTCAGGTGCCTGCGGACGTCCATCTCCCAGAACCGGTCCTGCGCCTGCACGAAGCCCTGGGCGCGGAAGAGGTCCTCGGCACTGTCCGCGTACACCTGCGGAATGCCGTTCTTGTCGCGCGCGACCTTCACCTCTCCGGAGAGGCCCTTGAGCTGCAGAGTGCCTTCCGTCTCCGGGAAGGAGGCGCGAACGGTGCTGACGCTCCAGTACGAGCCGTAGGCGACGCCCGCCACGAGCAGCAGCACGAGGGTGATCACGAGCAGGCGGGCGCGTCGCCCCTTCTTCTTCTTGGCGGGGCCGGTCTTGTTGGCGGGCATCGCTGTCCTTAGAGGGGCAGTGTGGTCCTGGAATGCTGGAAGCAACCATAGGCGCAGGGCGGACAGCGCCCGGACTCGGTGCCGATCAGAGCCACCGGCGCGACGATGCGGCGTCAAGAACCCGTAAAATATTAGATGAGGAAATTAACTTCCCGTCGGCTGAACAGTTGTCCGGCCGTAGGGCGAGTCGTCGGCAGGGCCGTCGAGGATGCCGAACGGGACGTTGACCGGAAGGCTGTCGAGAGGGCGGCCGGACCACCGTCAAGGATCAGGAGGAACGTTTCGGTCATACCGTGAAGACACCGACGCACGACGCCCGTGGAAGACCTCGTGAAGGGACCGGCCCCTGACTGTCCACCACCTCAACGAACTCCTGCTGATCTGCTCGCTCGTTCTGCTCGTCGCGGTGGCGGCGGTACGGGTCTCCTCACGCAGCGGGCTGCCCAGCCTGCTCATCTATCTGGGCATCGGCGTCGCCATCGGCCAGGACGGCATCGGCGTCTCCTTCAATGACGTCGGACTCACCCAGGTCATCGGTTACGCCGCACTGGTCGTCATCCTCGCCGAGGGCGGTCTCGGCACGAAGTGGCACGAGATCAAGCCGGCCCTGCCGGCCGCCGCCGTGCTCTCCACCTTCGGTGTCGCCGTCAGCGTGGGCGTCACCGCGGCCGCCGCGCACTATCTGGCCGGCGTCGAGTGGCGCCACGCCCTGATCATCGGCGCCGTGGTGTCCTCCACGGACGCGGCCGCCGTCTTCTCCGTGCTGCGCAACGTTCCGCTGCCCAGCAAGCTCACCGGCGTCCTGGAGGCCGAGTCCGGCTTCAACGACGCCCCCGTCGTCATCCTCGTCGTCGCCTTCTCGGCCGCGGGCCCGGTCGACGACTGGTACATGCTCCTGGGCAGGATCGCGCTGGAGCTGGCCATCGGCGCGGCCTGCGGCCTCGCCATCGGCTGGCTGGGCGCCTACGGGCTGCGGCACGTGGCCCTGCCCGCCTCCGGCCTCTACCCGATCGCCGTGATGGCCATCGCCGTCACCGCCTACGCGGCCGGCGCGCTGGCCCACGGCTCCGGCTTCCTGGCCGTCTACCTCGCCTCGCTGATCCTCGGCAACGCCAAGCTGCCGCACTGGCCGGCCACCCGCGGCTTCGCGGAGGGGCTGGGCTGGATCGCGCAGATCGGCATGTTCGTCCTGCTCGGCCTGCTGGTCACCCCGCACGAGCTGGGCGACGACATCATGCCGGCGCTGGTGGTGGGGCTGGTGCTCACCATGATCGCCCGGCCGGTGTCGGTGTTCCTGAGCCTGGCGCCCTTCCGGACGTCCTGGCAGGAGAAGACACTGCTGTCCTGGGCCGGGCTGCGCGGCGCGGTGCCCATCGTGCTCGCCACCATCCCCATGGTGGCCGGCGTCTCCGACAGCCGCCGGATCTTCAACGTCGTCTTCATCCTGGTGATCGTCTACACCCTGGTGCAGGGCCCGACCCTGCCCTGGCTGGCCCGGCACCTGCGGCTGGGCGAGAACGAGCCGGAGGACCTGGGCATCGAGTCGGCCCCGCTGGAGCGGCTGCGCGGGCACCTGCTGTCCGTCGCGATCCCCGAGGGCTCGAAGATGCACGGCGTGGAGGTCTCGGAGCTGCGGCTGCCCGCGGGGGCCGCCGTCACCCTGGTCGTCCGGGACGGCTCCAGCTTCGTACCGGGGCCCACGACCGTCCTGCGCCACGGCGACGAGCTACTGGTGGTCGCCACCGATCCGGTGCGCGACGCCGCCGAGCGGCGGCTGCGCGCGGTGGGCGAGGGCGGCAAGCTCGCGGGCTGGCTGGGCACGGCCACCCTGGCGGCCGAAGGTCCCGCGGATGCTTCCGCAAAGCGGAAGGCAAAGAGGGGTCTGGTAAAGAGGAAGTAGGTTAAGTAAGCTATTCGCTCATGTAGTGAGGATTTCCGCTACGTAGCGTTCGTTTACGAACTCTTCCCGAACAAACCGAACCAACTCTGCCTGATGCAGGGCTGGCGCGACCGCACGGCGGCCGCGGTCGCGCGACACAAGGCGGCCGGATAGGCATCTACCACGGTCCTGCGCGAGAGGACAGCTCTCGGCGCGCACCGTGCGGCGACCCCGTTCGGGGCGTGCTACCAGGCGGCGGAAAGGCCCGGCCGTGGCATCCACGGTCAACGACACCGCCGGGGCACGCCCCGGGTACGGCAGCCTGCTGCGCACGCGCGGCGCGCTGTCGTTCCTGCTCCCCGGTTTCCTGGCCCGGCAGCCCTTCGCGATGCTGACCATCGGCATCCTGCTGCTGGTCAACCACACCACCGGCTCGTACGGCACCGCCGGCACCGTCTCCGCGACGGCGGGCGTGGCCATGGCCCTGTTCGCCCCGCAGAGCGGCAAGCTCGCGGACCGCTTCGGACAGGCCGCGGTGCTGATCCCCGGCGTCATCGTGCACGCCGCCGCGATCTCGCTGCTGACAGTGCTCGCACTGTCGGACGCGCCCCTGTGGGCGCTGCTCGCGGCGGCCGTGCCGGCCGGTGCGTCGACCCCGCAGATCGGGCCGATGGTGCGGGCGCGGTGGGCCTCGATACTTGGGGGCACCTCCCAGACGGAGTCTGGGGGAAGCTCGCCGCTGATGCCGACGGCCGCGGCCTTCGAGTCGGTCACCGACGAGTTCACCTTCGTGATCGGCCCGGTGCTGGCCACGGCGCTGTGCACGGGCGTCCACCCGGCCGCCGGTCTGGTCGCGGAGGCCGTGCTGACCCTGGCCGGCGGTCTGCTGTTCGCCTCGCAGCGGCGCACGCAGCCGCAGCCGAGCGGCGCGGCGGCCGGCGCCGCCGAGGCCGGCAAGCGCGTCTCCGCGCTGTCCGTGCCGGGCGTGCGGGTGCTGGCGATCGTCATGCTGGGCATCGGCACCGTCTTCGGCGGCATGCAGGTGTCGATGACCGCCTTCACCAAGGAGATGGGCGACCCGGGCCTGAACGGTCTGATGTACGGCGCCTTCGCGGCCGGAAACATGATCGCGGGCATAGCCTGCGGCGTCATCGCCTGGAAGACGAGCCCGCAGCGCCGTCTGCTGCTGGCCTACCCGCTGCTGGTGCTGGCCACGATCCCGCTGTGGGCCGCGCACCACATGGTCCTGCTGGGCGCCCTCGGCATGCTGGTGGGTCTGTGCATCGCCCCCTCGCTGATCACCGGCTACACGCTGGTGGAGAAGCTGGTCCCGGCGGGCGCCCGCACCGAGGCGTTCACCTGGCTCACCGGCGCGGTCGGCCTGGGCCAGGCGGCCGGCGCCACCGTGGGCGGCCGGCTGATCGACGCCCACAGCGCGAGCACCGGTTTCCTGGTGCCGCTGGGCGGTACGGTCCTGGCCCTGGTGGTCCTGCTGGCGCTGCGCAAGGCGCTCACCCCGAAGGGCGAGTCGGTCGTCGCGGCACGTGGGGTCGGTCACCGTGAGCCGGTTTCGGTGGACTGACGGACCGGAATACTGCACTATTGAGCGTCGTTAGCACTCAACGAGTGAGAGTGCCAGGAGGAGCAAGTGCCGACTTACCAGTACCAGTGCACCGAGTGCGGCGAGGGCCTCGAGGCGGTGCAGAAGTTCACCGATGACGCCCTGACCGTATGCCCGCAGTGCGACGGACGCCTCAAGAAGGTGTTCTCTGCAGTCGGCATCGTCTTCAAGGGCTCCGGCTTCTACCGGAACGACAGCCGCGGCTCGTCGTCCAGCAGCAGCCCGGCGGCGAAGTCGACGACTTCCACGTCGTCCACCTCGAGCAGCTCCTCCACGTCCACGAGCTCCACGAGCACGTCGTCGTCGAGCACGAGCAGCAGCTCGGCCGCCTGACGCACCGCGTACGCACCGAAGCCCGCCGCCTCCCCGTGAGGCGGCGGGCTTCGTCGTTCCGTGCCCTCCGCACGGCGCGGAACGGCGGTTAGGGTGACCGCATGGCCGACACGATCAGCGCAGCAACGCCCGCGGAAACGGCGGGAACGGCGGGAACGGCGGAGATAGGCGTCATCGGCGGGTCGGGGTTCTACTCCTTCCTCGACGATGTGACCGAGATCACCGTGAAGACTCCCTACGGTGCGCCGAGCGACTCGCTCTTCCTCGGCGAACTGGCCGGCCGCAAGGTCGCCTTCCTGCCGCGCCACGGCCGCGACCACCGGCTGCCGCCGCACCGCATCAACTACCGGGCCAACCTCTGGGCGCTGCGCTCGGTCGGCGTGCGGCAGGTGCTGGGCCCGTGCGCGGTGGGCGGCCTGCGGGAGGAGTACGGGCCGGGGACGCTGCTCGTACCGGACCAGCTGGTGGACCGTACGAAGTCCCGCACGCAGACCTTCTTCGACGGTGAGCCCCTGGCGGACGGCACCGTGCCGAAGGTCGTGCACATGACCTTCGCCGACCCCTACTGCCCCGCCGGGCGCGCGGTGGCGGTGGCGGCGGCGCGCGGGCGGAGCTGGGAGCCGGTGGACGGCGGCACGATGGTCGTCATCGAGGGGCCCCGCTTCTCGACCCGGGCCGAGTCGCGGTGGCACGCGGCGCAGGGCTGGTCGGTGGTCGGCATGACCGGGCACCCGGAGGCCGTGCTGGCCCGTGAGCTGGGCCTCTGCTACACCTCGATGTCGCTGGTCACGGACCTCGACGCGGGCGCCGAGACGGGCGAGGGCGTCTCGCACGAGGACGTGCTGCGGGTCTTCGGGGAGAACGTGGACCGGCTGCGCGAGGTGCTCTTCGACGCCGTGGGCGCACTGCCGAAGACGGCGGACCGGTCCTGCCTGTGCACGCGTGCCCACGACGGCTGGGACCTGGGGATCACGCTGCCGTAGCGGGCGCGTCACCCGGGCGGGCGGCGGGGTTTTCCACAAGCCGCGGGTCGTCCACAGGGCTCAGCGGGATGGGGCGGAAGCGGGGATCGTGAGGGGCGTCCGGTTCGGGGTTCCTCACGACAGGCGGTGGTTCCGGTGCCCTTTTCCTCCATGTCCCCCTCCCCTCCGGCGGCGCGTCCGCCCTCCTGGGCTCCCCCTGGGCGCCGAGTGCCGATGTTCGCGCCGGTGCGGGTCGGGCGGCGCGGGCACTACGGTCAAAGGCGGCGGGGGATCGTCGCGGCCGGGGTGGTGGCGGTCGCCGGCGTGGTGGCGCTGTGCTCGTCCGTGCCGGCCCACTGGCGCGTGGGCTGATCGTGTTGCGCGAGTGGACAGAGCGGCTGTTTTCTCTCGTATCTTATGGAATCGACCATTCCGTCACAGGTGCGCACAGAGAGAGGCTGTTCGGTGAGCGAGAAGAAGACAGGGGTCCTTGGAGGCTTCAAGGCATTCCTGATGCGGGGCAACGTGGTAGACCTCGCGGTCGCCGTCGTCATCGGGGCGGCGTTCACCAACATCGTGAACTCTGTGGTCAAGGGTGTCATCAACCCCGTGGTCGGCGCCTTCGGCACGAAGGACCTCGACCACTACGCGGCCTGCCTCAAGGGCCCGTGCGCCCGCGCCGCGACGGGCGAGGTGACCAAGGGCGTCTACATCCAGTGGGGCGCGGTGCTCAGCGCCACGCTGACCTTCGTGATCACGGCGGCGGTCGTGTACTTCCTGATGCTGCTGCCCATGAAGCGCTGGCAGGACCGCCAGGCCGCCAAGGCCCCGGCGGAGAACAAGCCCGCCGAGCCGACCGAGATCGAGCTGCTGGCCCAGATCCGGGACACTCTGATCGAGCAGCGCCGCGGCCCCGGCTCGGACTCCGTGCCGGCGCCGCGCTAGCGCGCCTCAGAGGTGGTGGGGCGGCTTCTCGTCCAGGAACCGGGCCAGGTCGGCGGCGCTGCTCTCGCTGTCGCTCCGGCCCGGGCGGTCGCCCCAGCCGCGGTCCGTGTCGTCCGAGGACTGCTGCGACAGCGGATCGTCGAAGATCAGTGCGGCGGCCGGGGTGGGCCGGGGCGCGCGGGGTTCGGGGGCGGTGCTCATGCCTCCAGGGTACGGGCGCGCCGGGCCCCTCGGCCCTCGCCTCAGTCCCCGTAGAGCTCCCGGTACGAGGGGAAGACGCCGCCGGGGCCGTCGACGCCCTCCGCGGCCAGCAGCGCCTTGACCACCGCGCGGGTCAGCACGTCCGCGCCGGCGGCCAGGATCTCGTTGACGGCCCCCGCCGCGAAGTCGGCGCTGCCGGGGAGGTGGTCCTCCTCGGGCAGCGGGTGCTCGCCCGTGGCCAGCGCGAAGACGGTGTCGCCGTCGGTCAGCAGGTGGACGGGCCGCACGGCGCGGGCCAGGCCGTCGTGGGCGGTGCCGGCGAGCTTCTGCGCCTGGGCGCGGGTGAGGGCGGCGTCCGTGGCGACGACGGCGATGGTGGTGTTCAGCGGGGGCCGCACGGATCCGGCCCAGCGCTCGGCCGACTCCCGGCGGGCGGCATCCAGGGCCTGCCGGGCGGCGCGGTGGCGCTCCGGCTCCGGGTAGGCGACCCGGCCGCCCTCGTACAGGCGCCCGTAGAGCACGCCCGTCGCCGGGTCGGCCACGGCGCCGGCCGCGTTGACGGCGGCGAGGGCGGCGACGGTCACGCCCGAGGGCAGGACGGCGCCGGCGGTGCCGATGCCTCCCTTGAGGCCGCCGGCCACCGCTCCCGTGCCGGCGCCGACGTTGCCCTGGGCCACGGGGGCGCCGGAGGGGGTACGGGCCGCCGCCTCGGCCGCCTCCCGGCCGAGCGCGGCGTCCGGGCGGGCCCGCCAGTCGCCGCCGCGGCCCAGGTCGAACAGCGCGGCGGCCGGCACCACGGGCACCACCTGGGCGGGGTCCGGTCCCACCCGGAAGCCGCGGCCCGCCTCCTCCAGCCAGGCCATCACCCCGGACGCGGCGTCCAGCCCGTAGGCGCTGCCGCCGGTGAGCACGATCGCCTCGACGCGCTGCACGAGATTGCGCGGGTCCAGGGCGTCCGTCTCCCGCGTCCCGGGGCCGCCGCCCCGTACGTCCACGGCCGCGACCGCCCCGCCCGGCTCGGTGAGCACCACGGTGGTCCCGGTCAGCGCCCCTCCCCCGGTCCGCTGCGCGTGCCCCACCCGCAGTCCGGCCACGTCCGTCAGCGCATCCATCGGCTTACGAGCATCAGTCATCCCTCATGCGTATCACGCACCGCCGCCCGCCTGTTGAGGCCTTTCGGACGGCTTGCTGCGGTCCGGGTCGTCCTCGTCGCCCGTGCCGGTCTCCGGGCGCCTCGCCGCGAGCGTGACGCCCAGGGCCACGGTCAGCGCTCCGACCAGCCCGGCCAGCAGCACCGCCGCCGCACCGCCCGCGCAGGTGCAGGCCAGCACGGCCAGGGCCGCGAGCGGAAGGACCAACTGCTGGGCGGGTCCGCGCTTGTGGTGGCGGGAGTGGATGAGCCATACGGAGAACATGAACAGCGCGGCGGGGACGGTGACGCAGGCCGCCGCGGCGACGTCGGAGATGTGGGCCTTGCCGGTGGCCTGTTCGACCGCCACCTCGATGCCCGCGCCGATGGCGGCCGCCGAGCCGAAGACCAGGTAGTGGCCGTAACCCCACAGGAACGCCTGGCGGTTGGAGGCGAGGTGGAGGTGGATGGGCACGGCGAAGTAGATCCAGTAGGCGGCGAAGATGAGCAGCAGCCCGCCTGCGGCGATCGGCAGCAGGGCGTCCAGCGCCTCCTGCTCGTCGACCGCCGACTGCACGGCCACCGTGGCGGCCGCGACCGTCTCGCCGAGCACGATGATGGTGAACAGGCCGTAGCGCTCGGCGATGTGGCGCGGGTGCCAGGCGGTGGGCCGGTCCCGCTCGGCGAGCGCGGGCACGGCCATCTCCACGAGCGCCATCACGAGGAAGACCCACGGCTTGGCGTGATCGGGCAGCAGGAGCACGCCCAGCCAGCCGACCTGGCAGAGGGAGACGCCGATGGCGTACCGCAGCGCGGTTCCGCGTTCCGCGCCGGTGCAGGCGCGTGCGGCGCGCAGCCACTGGGAGACCAGCGCCAGCCGCATCACCAGATAGCCGAACCAGACCAGGGAGAAGTCGCTGTCGTTGAACGCCCGGGGGATGCCCGCCGCCAGGATCAGCACCCCGGCGATCTGCACCAGCGTCACCACGCGGTACAGCACGTCGTCGGTGTCGTAGGCGGAGGAGAACCAGGTGAAGTTGACCCAGGCCCACCAGATGGCGAAGAACATCATCAGATAGCCGGGGATGCCGTGGCCTGGGTGTCCCTCGGCCAGCGAGTGCACCAGCTGCCGGCCCGCCTGCGCCACCGCGACCACGAAACACAGGTCGAAGAAGAGCTCCAGCGGTGTCGCGGTGCGGTGCTCCTCGTCGCGGCCGCGCTCGGCCATCCGGCGCAGCAGGCCGGAAGGCGGCCGGGCGGGGGGCGAGTCCTCGCTCATAGGGCGATTGTCACCGCTGCCCCCGCACGCCGCGCGTTGTGCGCGGGGGAAGGCCGTGCAAAGCCGTCGGCCCCCGCCCGGAGTGCGGGCGGGGGCCGACGGGACCGCTGTGCGGACCGGGGTGCGTCAGTGCGCGGCCAGGGGCTCCTTGGCCGGCTCCGCGGCCTCGCCCTCGGCGGCCGGGGCGGGGGCGGCGGACTTGCGCGGCAGGACGAACATCAGCGCCAGCACCACGGCGAGCACTCCGGCGACCCACCACATGCCGTGGCGGAACGCCTCCCCGAAGGCCTGTCCGGCGCGGCCCTGGGCGACCGCGCGCTCGTCCAGCGCGTTGAAGAAGGCGACCGACACCAGGCCGAGGCCCACGGCGTTGCCGAGCTGCTGCGTGGTGTTTATCAGCCCGGACGCGGAACCGGAGTGCTCCTGGGGCACCTTGGCGATGACCGTCTCGGTCAGCGGCGCGACGATCAGGCCCATGCCGAGGCCCATGACGGTCAGCGGCAGCGCCATCTGCCAGGGCTGGATGTCCGTGCCGAAGTGGTGGGACTCCCAGATGTAGAGCATGACGCCGGCCATCATCGCCACCGCGCCCGCCTGCAGCACCTTGCGCCCGAAGCGCGGTACGAGCTTCTGCACGGAGATGCCGGCGGCCACCGACACGCCGATGGAGAACGGGATGCCGGTCAGGCCGGCGCGCAGCGGGCTCCAGCCCAGCCCGATCTGCATGTACAGGGTCCAGATCAGGAAGAAGATGCCGCAGGCGATGCCGAAGGCGAGCTCCACGCCGATACCGGCGGCGAAGCTCTTGACCTTGAACAGCGACAGCTCGACCAGCGGCGACCCGTCCTTGCGGGTCTTGTGGCGCTCGTAGAGGACGAAGGCGGCGAAGACGAGCACGCTGCCGGCCATGCAGAGGTTGCCCCACAGCGGCCAGCCGTGCTCGCGGCCCTGGGTCAGCGGGTAGAGCAGCATCAGCACGCCGCCCGTCGCCAGCACGACGCCCACCAGGTCCAGCTTCAGGGCCTGGGGCGCCTTGGACTCGGAGATGAAGGTGCGGCCGAGGATCAGGCCCGCGATGCCGACCGGCAGGTTGACCAGGAAGATGGGCCGCCATTCCAGCCCGAAGAGGTTCCACTGCGTGAGCAGGGCACCCAGGATCGGCCCCGAGACGGCCCCGAGGCCCACGATCGCGCCGAACATGCCGAAGACCTTGCCGCGCTCGTGCGCGGGGAAGGTGGCGTGGACGATGGCCAGCACCTGCGGCACCATCAGGGCCGCGGTCGCGCCCTGCAGGACGCGGGCGGCGACGAGCAGCTGCGGGTCGCCGGCGATGCCGCAGAGCATCGAGGCGAGCGTGAAGCCGCCCATGCCCAGCAGGAAGACCCGTCTGCGCCCGTATATGTCACCGAGCCGCCCGCCCGTGATCAGTCCGGCCGCGAACGCGAGCGCATAGCCCTCGGTGATCCACTGCAGGATGCTGAAGGAGGCGCCGATGTCCTGCTGGATGCTCGGCATGGCGATGTTGACGATGGTGACGTCGACGAGGTCCATGAACGACGCGGTCATCACCACGGCGAGCGCCAGCCAGCGGCGGCGGTCGGCGGCGCCCTCGAGGGGCGGATCGGTGGTCGCTGTGGTGGTCACAGGGGTACTGCCTTCCTGATGGTTCGCCGGGGTCGTCCCAAAAGCTAACCCGCGTATAGGTCAGTACGTGTCCTAGATCGCTGGCAACCTGGACGGCATGACCGACACCCCGGCACGGCTGCTGAATCTGCTGTCGCTCCTCCAGACACCTCGCGAATGGCCCGGCAGCGAGCTCGCCGAGCGGCTCTGTGTCAGTCCGCGCACGATCCGGCGGGACATCGAGCGGCTCCGCGACCTCGGCTACCCCGTACAGGCAACGATGGGAGCGGACGGTGGGTACCGGCTGGCGGCCGGAGCCGCTCTGCCCCCGCTCGTCCTGGACGACGAGGAGGCGGTCGCCATCGCGGTCGGCCTGCGGGCGGGCGCGGGCCATGCCGTGGAGGGCATCGAGGAGGCGTCCGTGCGGGCCCTGGCCAAGCTGGAGCAGGTGCTCCCGTCCCGGCTGCGGCACCGCGTCTCCGCGCTGCAGGCGGCGATGGTGCCCCTGACCGGAGGGGACGGCGCGACCGTCGACCCCCACACCCTGACCGCCATGGCCTCGGCCGCCACCGGCCACGAACGGCTGCGCTTCGCCTACCGCAAGGGCGACGGCACGTCGATGAAGCGCCTGGTGGAGCCGCACCGGCTGATCAGCACCGGGCGCCGCTGGTATCTGGTCGCCTACGACATCGACCGCGACGACTGGCGCACCTTCCGGGTCGACCGGGTGAGCGAGCCGTTCGCCACGGGTGCGCGCTTCACCCCGCGCGAGCTGCCGGTGGCGGACGCGTCGGAGTTCCTGAAGCGGTCCATGGCCCGGCTCCAGCCCACGTACCGCGTCGTGGCGACGTTCCGGGCTCCCGTGGAGTTCGTGGCGGCCCGGCTGCCGCAGTGGCTGGGCACGCCGGTGCGGGTCGACGACGACACCTGCCGGCTGGACGTCACCACGTCCGACTCGCTGGAGTGGGTGGCCTTCCGGCTCGCTCTCGTGGACTGCGAGTTCGAGGCGCACGAGCCCCGGGAGCTGGTCGAGCATCTGGGTGAGCTGGGCGCCCGCATCAGCCGCGCCGCCGGCCCCGCCGCCGTGTCCTGACCCGCCGGGGCCCGTCCCACCGGGAAGGCGGGAATAGAAAAAGGGCCCCGGCGCAAGGGGGGGAGTGCGCCGGGGCCCGCTCTAGGGGGTTATGACTAGGTTATGCCCAATTAAGCCGCCGCGTCGAAACCAGTGTCATGGGCCATCTTCTTCAGCTCCAGCAGCGCGTGCTTCTCGATCTGCCGGATGCGCTCGCGCGTGAGGCCGTGCTGCTTGCCGACCTCGGTGAGCGTGCGCTCGCGGCCGTCCTCGATGCCGTAGCGCGCCTTGATGATCGAAGCGGTGCGGTGGTCGAGGCGCCCGATGAGCCCCTCCAGCTCCTCGCTGCGCAGCAGTGCGATGACCGACTGCTCCGGCGATACGGCGGAGGTGTCCTCCAGCAGGTCGCCGAACTGGGTCTCGCCCTCGTCGTCCACGTGCATGTTCAGGCTCACCGGGTCGCGGGCCCAGTCGAGCACGTCACCGACGCGCTCGGGCGTGGTGCCCAGCTCGGCGGCGATCTCCGCGTGCTCGGGCTCGCGGCCGTTCTCGCGGTTGAACTCGCGCTGCACCCGGCGGATGCGGCCCAGCTCCTCCACCAGGTGGACGGGGAGCCGGATCGTCCGGGACTGGTCGGCGATCGAGCGGGTGATGGCCTGGCGGATCCACCACGTGGCGTACGTGGAGAACTTGAATCCCTTGGTGTAGTCGAACTTCTCCACCGCGCGCACCAGGCCGGCGTTGCCCTCCTGGATCAGGTCCAGGAGCGGCAGGCCGCTGCGCGGGTAGCGGCGGGCGACGGCGACGACCAGGCGCAGGTTGGACTTGATGAAGACGTCCTTGGCCCGGGCACCCTCGGCGGCCAGCGCCTCGAGCTCCTCGCGGGAGGCCTCGCCGGCCTTGGCGCCGCCGTCCTCGAGGCCGTCGAGTATCTGCTGGGCGTACACGCCCGCCTCGATGGTCTGCGACAGCTCGACCTCCTTGGCGGCGTCGAGCAGGGGCGTACGCGCGATCTCGTCGAGGTACATGCCGACCAGGTCGCGATCGGCGATCTCCCCGCCTGTGGCGCGAACACTGCTTGCCTCGTCAGCGCCCTTGGTGGTGGTCTGACGACGGGCGACGGCACGGGTTGCCATGCGTGCTCCCTTGCGATGAGACGGTCGCGGGACGGACCGGACACCCGGGCGGGCGCCCCATCCGAAGTAAAGAACGGCCGGAATCCGGACAGAATTCCCCTGATGCGTCTTCTTTTCTGTGATCATGCAGTACCCTGTCCGGCCACAGAGGGGGGTCGCATGCCGTCGCAGCCAGGGGAAGTGCAGGTCAGGCCGGGTACCGAAGCCGACCTCGGGGCCCTCACGGAGCTCTACAACCACTACGTCCGTGAGACGGCCATCACATTCGACGTCACCCCGTTCACCCCGCAGGAGCGCCGGCGGTGGCTGCTCTCCTACTCCGAAGACGGCCCGTACCGGCTTCTGGTTGCCACGGAAGGCCCGGAAAGCCGGATTCTGGGGTACGCGACCAGCGGTCCCTTTCACGCCAAGGCCGCCTACAGCACCTCCGTCGAGGTCAGCGTGTACTGCGCGCCCGGGGCGGCAGGGCGGGGCATCGGCACGCTGCTGTACGAGGCGCTCTTCGAGGCGCTGGCCGCCGAGGACGTCCACCGCGCGTACGCGGGCGTGACCGAGCCGAACCCGGCCTCGGACCGGCTGCACCGGCGCTTCGGCTTCTCGGTCGTGGGGACGTACCGCGAGGTGGGGCGGAAGTTCGGGCGGTACTGGGACGTGACGCACTATGAGCGGACGCTCGGCGGGGCCTGAACCGGGCCACCCGGTCAGGTGATCGAGTTGCCCGGGGTGTGGGGCGGGTGTGCCCTGGTGGGACGGGGGTGAGTGAGAGGAGCCCTCATGTCCACGCACTCGATCATGCCCGGGCGGCACCACGCCCATGAGGGCCCCGGCCCCGTCCCCCGTACGGGTCATGTCCATTACGGCGGGCGCGCCGAGCGCTGGACGTGGGCCGTCCCCGTCGTCGGCGGCGTCGTCTTCGGCCTCTACACCGTCTTCCTGGCCCACGACAACGGCTTCTCCGAGCTCTCCGGCTGGCTGCTGGGGCTGGTGGCCGCCCTGGTCTCCATGGGCCTGGGCCTCGTGCTGATCCGCGGGCGCGACAGGATGATCACGGAGGTGCGGGCGGCCGCGTTCGGCGCGCTCTTCGGCGCGAGCATCGGCTTCCTGCGCAGCCTGACGGGTGTCTCGGTGCTGCGCTCGGCCGGGATGGGGCTCGTCTTCGGCCTGTGCATGGGCCTGGTGGCGTACTACGTCTTCTACGAGCACGAGCACTGACGGGCACGTACCGGTCCCGATCCGCCCCCGACCGGTCACATACCGGCCGGGAACGTCGCGGACCGGTCGTAGGACCATGGACGGTTCCGCATGCGCGCCCACCCGCCTAGCGTGAACTGCATGGCACCTACAGGCACTTGCATGACAGGCCGCACGGTCCAGGAGGCCCCGGAGCCCTACCCGAACTGCACCGAGCGCTTCGCCAGACCGCTCCAGAAGCCGTCGATGACGGAACGCTGGCCGCCCAACTCCCCCTCGGCGGCGCCCAGGGCGACGAAGAGCGGTGCGAAGTGCTCGGTGCGCGGATGAGCCAGCCGCGCCGCCGGGGCCTTGTTCCCGAAGTCCAGCAGCGCGTCGACGTCCTGCCGCCCGAGCGCCTCGCGCCCCCAGGCGTCGAACTCGGCCGACCAGGCGGGCGGGGCGGTGCCCGCGTGCCGCAGCGCGGCCAGGTTGTGGGTGAAGAAGCCGCTACCGACGATCAGCACGCCCTCGTCGCGCAGCGGCGCGAGCCTGCGCCCGACCTCCAGCAGCCGCCGCGGGTCGAGCGTGGGCAGCGACATCTGCAGCACGGGTATGTCCGCGTCGGGGTACATCTCCACGAGGGGGACGTACGCGCCGTGGTCGAGCCCCCGGTCGGGCAGGTCCTGGACGGGCATGCCGGCGCCGCGCAGCGTCTTGCGCACCCGTTCGGCGAGGGCGGGGGCGCCCGGGGCCGCGTAACGCACCTGGTAGTAGCGCTCCGGGAAGCCCCAGAAGTCGTACACGAGCGGCACCGCCTCGGTAGCACCCAGGGCGAGCGGGGCCTCCTCCCAGTGGGCGGAGACCATCAGGATCGCGGAGGGGCGGGGCAGGTCCCCGGCCCAGGCGGCGAGCTGGCCGGGCCACAGCGGATCGTCCGCGAGGGGCGGCGCGCCGTGCGAGAGGTAGAGGGCGGGCATGCGCCCGCCGGCCTGGGCGCCGGTGACCTGCATCGGGAAGCCTCCTCGGGGTGCTGGTGGGGGTCCTGCCGAGCATTGCTTGAAGTCTCAAGCTCTAAGCTCGACCCCGACCTTAACTCCATCTTATTGAAACTTCAAGCATCAGCCTTGCGGAAGCACGAGAACCGGCGAGTGGAACAGTGGATGTCATGACGAACCGACCCGCGGAGAGCGCGGTAGCCGCGGAGGCCCCGGGGGCCAAGGCCGGACCCCGCTGGCTCACCGAAGCAGAGCAGGACACCTGGCGGGCGTACATGCACGCCTACACGCTCCTGGAGGACCACCTCGACCGGCAGCTGCAACGCGACGCCGGCATGCCGCACATCTACTACGGGCTGCTGGTCCAGCTCTCCGAGGCACCGCGCCGCCGGATGCGCATGACCGAGCTCGCCCAGCACGCCAAGATCACCCGCTCCCGGCTCTCGCACGCCATCGCCCGGCTGGAGAAGAACGGCTGGGTGCGGCGCGAGGAGTGCCCCTCCGACAAGCGGGGACAGCTGGCCGTCCTCACGGACGAGGGCTTCGAGATGCTGCGCAGGTCCGCGCCGGGCCATGTGACGGCCGTCCGCGCGGCGGTCTTCGACCGCCTCACGCCGGAGCAGGCGGCCCAGTTCGGCGAGGCCTGCCGCATCATCGCGACGGGCCTGCAGCCGGCCGGCGCGGACCTGCCCTGGCTGCGCTGAGCGGGAGTACGCGCGTGGGCCCCCGCCGGTGACGGCGGGGGCCCACAAGGATCACGGGTGGCGCGGCGAGGGCCTCAGTGGGCCATCACCGGGACGAGCTCCTCGGCGCTCTCGCCGTCGCCGGAGGCGGCGGCCGGGCCGCCCTGGTGACCGGCGTTGACGAAGACGACCGCGACCAGCGCGGCCAGCGCCAGGATGCCGACCGCCCACCACACCGCGGTGGAGTAGCCGTGCACCATCGACTGGAAGGTGAGTATCTTCTGGTTCGCGCCGGGCTCCATGTGGGACTTGAAGTAGTCCGTGGTGGCGCTGGCGGCGATGGTGTTGAGCAGCGCGGTGCCGATGGCGCCGCCGACCTGCTGCGAGGTGTTGACCATCGCCGAGGCGACACCGGCGTCACGGGCCTGGACGCCGTAGGTGGACAGGCTCATGGCCGGCATGAAGGCCGTACCCATGCCGAGGCCCATCAGCAGCAGACCGGGCAGCACCACGAAGGTGTACGAGGTGTCCAGGTCGATCTGGGTGAGCAGCACCATGCCGACGGCGGCCAGCAGGAAGCCCGGGCCCATCAGCCAGCGCGCCGGGACGCGGGTCATCAGCCGGGTGCCGATCTGCGTGGAACCGGCGATCATCGTGGCGATCATCGGCAGGAACGCGAGACCGGTCTTGACCGGCGAGTAGCCGCGGACGACCTGCAGGTAGAAGGTCAGGAAGAGGAACAGGCCGAACATCGCGATGGCGGCCAGGCCCAGGGAGACGTAGACGCCGCCGCGGTTGCGGTCGGTGAGCACGCGCAGCGGCAGCAGCGGGGCCTTGACCTTCTTCTCGACGACCACGAACGCGAACAGCAGCACGGCCGAGGCGACGAACAGGCCGATGGTGGCACCGGACGTCCAGCCGTCGGACTCGGCGCGGGTGAAGCCATAGACCAGCGAGACCAGGCCGAGGGTGGCCAGGATGACGCCGGGGACGTCCAGCTTCGAGGGGTTGCGGCTGCCGGCCGGCTCGTGGATCACGGCGATCGCGCCGATCGCGGCGACGACGGCGAAGGGGATGTTCACGAAGAACGTCCAGCGCCAGTTGAGGTACTCGGTGAACAGGCCGCCGAGGATGAGGCCGACGCCACCACCGGCACCGGCGATGGCACCGAAGATGCCGAACGCCTTGGCGCGCTCCTTGGCCTCGGTGAACAGCACGGCGAGCAGCGAGAGCGCGGCCGGCGCGAGCAGCGCGCCGAAGACGCCCTGCAGGGCGCGGGCGCCCAGCAGCATGCCGGTGTTGACCGCGGCGCCGCCGAGGGCGGAGGCGGCCGCGAAGCCGATCAGGCCGACGACGAACGCACGCTTGCGGCCCCACAGGTCGGAGACGCGGCCGCCGAAGAGCAGCAGGCCGCCGAAGGCGAGGGCGTAGGCCGTGATGACCCACTGCCGGTTGCCGTCCGAGATGCCGAGGTCGGTCTGGGCCGAGGGCAGCGCGATGTTCACGATGGTCGCGTCGAGCACGACCATGAGCTGGGCCAGGGCGATGAATATGAGCGCTTTCCAGCGCCTGGGGTCGGGTTGCGTGGTCAGATCGGGCATGCGTGGGCCTACCTAGCGAAGTGCGGTGTGTACTACCGGTGGGACAAGTCGTGGGCGGAGGACGGGAACTTGCGGCGCAGGTCCTCCAGCGTGGCGGGCGATCCGGGGAGTTGGGACCGGGCGGGCGTCATCAGGCCGTCCAGGAACAGCTGGAGGTGCCGGTGCACGAACTGGTCGAAGTCCATGCAGCCGGTGTCCGGCAGCGGTCTGGTGAGCTGGGTGATGGCCACCATCAGGTCGCCGATGGCGATGTCGGAGCGCAGTTGCCCGGAATCACGGGCGGCGGCCATCAACGCCTCGATCGCGCTTTCCAGCCGGTCGCGTGCCTCGACATGGTCGGGGTGGTCCTTGTCGACGCCCTCGGCGAGCAGGGGGCAGAGCGCCCCGATCCGCTCGTCCGCCGCGGCGTGGACAAAGCGCCTCAGCGCCAGGAAAGCATCGCGCTCCTCGGCTCGTGCGCTCTCGGCCCGGTCCGCGATGCGGGCCATGACGGAGAGGGTGACGTGATGGATCAGCTCGCGGCGGTCCGCGAAGTGCCGGTACAGCGTGGCATTTCCGACCCCGGCGCGTCGAGCGATTTCATCGAGCGAGGATTCGGCCCCGTGTTCGACCAGCGCCTCACGGGCGGCCGCGATGATCCGTTCGCGGTTGCGCAGGGCGTCGGCGCGGAGGCGGGGCTGCGGCGTATCTGGCACGGCCGGCGCTCCTTTCCGTGAGACAAGTGATAAACGGGGATCCGCTCCCCGTTTGACAGGAACGCTCAGTTAAACGGGGAGAACCTCCCCGGATATTTCGCCACTCGCTGTGAGCCGGCTCACACCGCCGGACGTGGGAGTCGACGCCTCCATCTGCCGCAGTCCAGGACGCGCACCGGCGCCGGCCGGGAACAGGGTGAACACGATGCGCGGCCCGGGGCAGGCGGCCGCCCGCCCTGGAGGTGACCGGCATGAAACCCCTGGCCATCGCGGCCGTGGCGGCCACGGCACTCGTCCTCACCTCGCCCGCGCCGCCCTCGCGGGCCGGGGAGGCGGACCCCGTCCGCGCCGCCAAGGCGCCCCCCGGACTCCCCCTCGCCGGCCGGGCCCCCTCCGGCCCCTGCGCCCTGCGCACCCTGACCCCGGGCGTCTCGGAGGGCGCGCGCACCCCGCGCGGCTACGCCCGCTCCAGCGGCACGGTGCGGGCCGTCACCCTCTTCATCGACTTCCCCGACGCCCCGGCCCGCATCTCCACCCGGCAGCGGTACGCCGAGTTCTTCCCCGCCGTCCCGAACTACTACCGCGCGAGCTCCTACGGGCGCCTCGACTACCGCTCCACGCCGGTGCACGGCTGGATCCGCATGGCGCGCCCGTACCGCTCGTACGGCATCCGGCGCGGCTCCTCCTTCGACCCGCGCAGCGACGCCGGCTACCACGCCATCACCAGGGAGATCCTCGACGCCACCGACCACATGGTCGACTTCCGCCGCTTCGACCTCATCAACATCCTGGCCACCCCCAACGCGGGCCCACCCGCGACCCAGGACGTCCGCTCGGTCACCTTCGCCGGCGCGTCCACGGGCCTGGACACCGACGACGGCGTCCCCGTGAAGAACGTGTCCTTCATCTGGAGCCGCCAGACCGGTGACAGCCCCTACCGCGTCCTCAGCCACGAGAACGCCCACAGCTTCGGCCTGCCCGACCTCTACTACACGGGCCGCGGCCGTGCGGTGAAGACCCCCGTGGGCCACTGGGACCCGATGGACGAGGACTGGGGCCCCTCCAACGACTTCCTCGCCTGGCACAAGTGGAAGCTGGGCTGGCTGGCCCCCTCCCAGGTCCGCTGTCTGCCGGGCCTGGGCGTGCGCACCTTCACCCTGACACCCACCTCGGTCGCGGGCGGCGTGAAGCTGGTCGTCGTCCCGCTCTCCCCCACCCGCGCCATCACCCTCGAGGCCCGCGCCCCGGGCCGCCTCGACCACGCCGTCTGCCGCCCCGGCGTCCTGGTCTCCTCCGTCGCCACCGACCTCCCCTCCGGCTCCGCCCCCATCCGCGCCTCCGACGCCACCCCCGCCAGCGCCGGCTGCTACACCAAGGACCCCAACGTCACCGCCGCCCTCACCGACGCCCCCTACCGCACCGGCCAGCGCTGCACCGCCGCCGGCGTCACCATCGACGTCCTGGGCCGCACCCCGGCCGGCGCCTGGCGCGTCACCGTGACCCGCCGCCCTGCCCCCGCGGGCAGGGCACCCGCTACACTGACGGCTGCCCCGCCTCCGTAGCTCAGGGGATAGAGCACCGCTCTCCTAAAGCGGGTGTCGGCAGTTCGAATCTGCCCGGGGGCACCGCCGAAGAGCCCCTCCGCGAAGCCCGCGGAGGGGCTCTTCCGCATGGGGGGACATTTGCGATGCGGTGATCGTTTTGTCGTACGGGCGACTAAAGTCGGCAGGGCACCGAACGTCGTCGGGGGAGGAACGCAGCCATGAGTCGCCGCTCCAGTGGGCTGATGGGGATCTGGGCCGAGGCGCAGCGGCAGCAGCAGCGTCAGCACGAGGCCCGGCAGCGGGCGGCGGCGGCCGAGCAGCGCGAGCTGGAGCGGCAACAGCGGGCGTACGAGCGGGACTTGGCCCGGCAGGACCGGGAGCGTCAGCGCGCGTACCGGCAGGCCCGCGAGGCCGAGGCGCGGCAGCGGACCGATGAACTCCAGGCGCGCGTCGAGGCGCTGGAGGGGCTGCTGGTGGCCGGCTGCCGGGCGCCCGCGTTCAGCACGGGCGCGCTGGCGCGCTCCGAGCATCTGGAGCCTTTCGGCCCGGGCCATCTGGGGCAGCCCGTGGCCATGCCGGATCCCTATGACTTCCGCTACCGCGGCAACCGGCCGCAGTTCGAGAGCGACTGGCACGCGGCACAGGCCGCCGAGGCGCAGCGGCTGCGGCAGTTGGCCGCCTACCGGCAGCAGTACGACCAGTGGGCCGCGGCCACGCTCGCGCAGACGCGGGAGTACAACGCCGGCATCACGGAGATGGCGGCGGCGCTGCGGGAGGCGGACCCGGAGGCGGTGGTGGAGTACTTCTCCGCCGCCCTGTACGCCTCCGGCGCCTGGCCCGACGACTTCCCGCACCAGATATCGGCCGCGTACGACCCGGCGGCCCGGCAGCTGGTGCTGAACTGGGAGCTGCCGGGCTTCGGCATCGTCCCGGAGACGAAGTCGGTGCGGTACATGGTCAACGCCGACGAGCACAAGGAGATCGCCCGGCCGGTCACCCAGCGGCGGGCCGTCTACCGCGACGTGCTGGCGCAGTGCGTGCTGCTGGCGCTGCGCGAGCTGTTCGCGGCGGACGAGTTCGGGACGCTGGAGTCCGTGGTCCTCAACGGCTTCGCCGACGACCACGATCCGGCGACGGGACGGCCCGCCCGGATCGTCCTGGCCTCCGTCACCGTCTCCCGCGCCGTCTTCGCAGCTCTGCACCTGGAGCAGGTCAGCGCCGTGGAGTGCCTCACCGAGGGGCTCGGCGGGCTGCTGTCCGCCCGCCCGGACCAGCTGGCCGCCGTGCGGCCGGGGCGGCAGCCCGACGACGTGGGCCGGGGGGTCGTCTCGCACGGCGGGGGCGACGACCCGGACCTCTTCGAGATGGACCCGGTGGCCTTCGAGGCGCTGGTCGCCGAGCTGTTCCGGGCCCGCGGCATGCAGGCGGTGATGACGCAGCGCTCCAACGACGGCGGCGTGGACGTCGAGGCCCTGGACCCGGACCCGATCAGCGGCGGCCGGATCATCGTGCAGGTCAAGCGGTACCGCAAGACGGTGCCGCCGACGGCCGTGCGTGATCTGTACGGGACGGTGCAGGGCGCCGGGGCCAACAAGGGCGTCCTGGTGACGACTTCCGGGTTCGGGCCGGGTTCGTACGCCTTCGCCAACGGCAAGCCGCTGACGCTGGTGTCCGGCGAGGAGCTGGTGGAGCTGCTGGCGCGGCACGGGCTGCGGGGGCGGCTGGGCGGGGGCGCCCGTACGGCGCCCGCCTCCCGGCAGGAGCCCGGGCCGGCCGGTGATCACAACGTGCTGGGCATGTCCTGGACCGGCGGCGTCGCCCTGGACGTGTGCGCGCTCGTCTGCCAGGGCTCGCGCGTCCTCAGCGACGATCACTTCGTCTTCTACAACAACCGGCAGACCCCGGACGGGGCCGTGCGCTCCGTCGACCCCTCCCCCGCCGACAAGGCCGCCCTCCACGTCGCCTTCGAGGCGCTGCCCGCCCCCGCCGACCGGCTCGTGCTCGTCGCGGCCATAGACCCGGCGGTCGATCCGGACGCCGATCTCTCGGGGTTCACCGGCGCCCGCATCCGGCTCGCGAACGCCTCGGGCGGCGAGCTCGGGCAGCTGGAGGTATCCGACGGGCGGCCGGGCGAGACCGCGCTGGTGCTGGGGTCGTTCCGCCGGAGGGCGAGCGGCGACTGGGACTTCGTGATCGGCGGCAAGGGCTACGCGGGCGGCCTGGAGGCGCTGGTGCGGGAGTACGGGATCGACGTGGCGTGAGGTACCGGGCGCCGCGGTGCCCGGTACCGGTGGTCTTTCTTGATCCACCCGGCTTTGTCGGTGGCGGCTCGTAGACTTCTGAAATGGCCGACCCCACACAGCCCCCAGCAGAGATCGGCAGCGATGCCCTGCGCTGCCTGCGCCGCGTCTTCGGGTACGACGCGTTCCGCGGCGAGCAGGAAGAGATCATCGAGCATGTCGTGGCCGGCGGTGACGCGCTCGTCCTGATGCCCACCGGTGGCGGCAAGTCGCTGTGCTACCAGATTCCGGCGCTGGTCCGGCCGGGCGTCGGGATCGTGGTGTCGCCGCTGATCGCGCTCATGCAGGACCAGGTCGACGCGCTGCGCGCGCTCGGGGTGCGGGCCGGCTTCCTGAACTCCACGCAGGACGTGGACGAACGGCGCATGGTGGAGGCCGAGTTCCTCGCGGGCGAGCTGGACCTGCTCTACCTGGCGCCGGAGCGGCTGCGCGTGGAGGCCACGCTGCGGCTGCTCGACCGGGGCAAGATCTCCCTCTTCGCCATCGACGAGGCGCACTGCGTGGCCCAGTGGGGGCACGACTTCCGCCCGGACTACCTGGCCCTGTCCGCGCTGCACGAGCGCTGGCCGGACGTGCCGCGCATCGCGCTGACCGCGACCGCCACCGACGCGACGCGCACCGAGATCGCGGCCCGGCTGAACCTGCGCGAGGCCCGGCACTTCGTCGCCAGCTTCGACCGCCCCAACATCCAGTACCGCATCGCGCCGAAGAACGAGGCGAAGAAGCAGCTGCTGGAGCTGGTGCGCACCGAGCACGCGGGCGACGCGGGCGTCGTCTACTGCCTGTCACGCAGGGGTGTGGAGGAGACCGCCGCGTTCCTGGCGCAGAACGGCGTCGAGGCGCTTCCGTACCACGCGGGCCTCGACGCCCGCACGCGCGCCGCCAACCAGGCCCGCTTTCTGCGCGAGGACGGCGTCGTCATGGTCGCCACGATCGCCTTCGGCATGGGCATCGACAAGCCGGACGTGCGCTTCGTGGCCCACCTGGACCTGCCGAAGTCCGTCGAGGGCTATTACCAGGAGACCGGCCGCGCCGGGCGTGACGGGCTGCCGTCGACGGCCTGGCTGGCGTACGGCCTGCAGGACGTGGTCCAGCAGCGCAAGATGATCGACGGCTCGGAGGGCGACGAGGCGCACCGCCGCCGGCTCGCCACCCACCTCGACGCGATGCTGGCCCTGTGCGAGACGGTGGAGTGCCGCCGGGGACAGCTGCTCGCCTACTTCGGGCAGCGGCAGCAGGACGCCGCGTGCGGCAACTGCGACACGTGCCTGACGCCTCCCGTCACCTGGGACGGCACGATCGCCGCGCAGAAGTTCCTGTCCACGGTGTTCCGGCTGGCCCGGGAGCGGCGGCAGAAGTTCGGCGCGGGCCAGATCATCGACATCCTGCTGGGCAAGAAGACCGCGAAGGTCATCCAGCACGACCACGACGGCCTCTCCGTCTTCGGCATCGGCACGGAGCTGAGCGTCGCGGAATGGCGGGGCGTGGTGCGGCAGTTGCTGGCGCAGGGGCTGCTGGCGGTGGAGGGCGAGTACGGCACGCTGGTGCTCACCGACGCCAGCGCCGAGGTGCTGGGCTCGCGGCGCCAGGTGCCGCTGCGGCGCGAGCCGGAGAAGCCGGCCCGTGCCGCGCGGGCGGCCAAGTCGGGCGGTGCGGGTACGGGCAAGCGCGCGGCCCCCGCCGATCTGTCCCCGGCCGCGGCGGCGGTCTTCGAGGAGCTGCGCGCCTGGCGGGCGGCGACCGCGAAGGAGCAGGGCGTGCCCGCGTACGTCATCTTCCACGACGCGACGCTGCGCGAGATCGCCACGGCCCTGCCGGGCTCGCTCGACCAGCTGTCCTCGGTCAGCGGTGTCGGCGAGAGCAAGCTGGCCAAGTACGGGCAGCCCATCCTCGACGTGCTCGCGAAGCTGCCCGCTCCCCGGCAGGAGGAGCAGCCCGCGCCGGCCGGTGCGCCCGCCCCTCCCGCGGCGGCGGCCGTTCCGGCGCCCAGGGCGGCGGCGCCCGCGGCCCGGCAGCCCGCCGCCCGCCCCGCCGCGGCACCCCGCGCCGGGGACGAGGCACCGTGGCCCGAGGAGGAGCCCTCCTGGGACGAGGAGCCGCCCTGGGAGGAGTACTAGAAGCGGGGCCGGGGCTAGCCGCGCATCAGCTGCGGCGTCTGTCGTACGGACGTCAGGTGCGCGTAGACCACGACGTTGCCGAGGTAGGCGTCCTCCTCCTGGGAGAAGCCGCCGCCGCAGGTGATCAGCCGTAGCTCGGCCCGCCCGGTGGCGCCGTAGACCTTCGCGGAGGGGAAGCGGTCGCGGTCGTAGACCTCGATGGCGTCGATCGTGAAGACGGCGGTGCGGCCGTCCGCGCGGGCCATCTCCACGGTGTCGCCCTTCTTCAGGGCGCCGAGGTTGTAGAAGACCGCGGGCCCGTTCTCCGTGTCGACGTGGCCGGCCACGACGGCGGTGCCGGCGGCGCCGGGAGCGGGGCCGCCCGCGTACCAGCCGGCGAGGTTCTTGTCCGCGTCCGGCGGGGTGGCCAGGCTGTGGTCCGGCAGCAGCCCCAGGGGCGTCAGCGGCGCGTCGACGCGGATGGCGGGGATGCTCACGCGTGTGGGAACGGCCGACGGCAGGGGTGGAACGGACCGTTCGCGCCGCGGCGGGGTCAGCAGGGGCTCGCCGGGCGTGGGGAAGGCCTCGGCCTTGGAGGGCTGCGGGGGCGGCGCCTGGTCCTTCGCTCCGTGCTCGATGAGCCAGCTGGCCGCCAGCACCACGACCGCGAGGACGGCGGCGAGCACGCTCTTGCGGCGCGATTCGCGCGCCTGCCGCGCCATGTGCGCCGGACCCGCCGGGTGCGCCCACCGCGCCGGGGCGGCACCCCCCAGGTAGGCGCTGCGCAGCCGGGCGCCCGCGGGCTGCGGCCCGCCCGGCCTCCGCCACCGCTCGTGGCCCCGGCCGTCCCCGGCCCCCGGGCGCAGTGCGCGCGTCCGGGGACCGAGGGGCGGACCGGCCGGCACGGGGACGGCCCTCGGTCAGACCCGGTTGCTGCCGCCGCCGCGGCGGCGCAGGAACACGGTGCCGGCGACCGCGACGGTGGCCAGGACGGCCGCGCCGGCCACGATCTCGATCGTGCCCGAGCTCGCGCTCGTACCGCCGACGCCCGTCTTCACGCCGCCCATGGGGGGCGAGGCCGGGGTGCTCGGCATGACGGAGGCCGGGGCCGACGCCGGGGCGGAGGACGCGCTGGTGGAGACGGTGAGGTCGCCGGTGGCCTCCTTGCCGTTGTCGCACTTGGCGCCGATGCCGTAGGTGCCGGGCTTGGCCGAGTCGGGCACCTTGAACTGGCCGACGACGACCTCGGCGCCCGTGCCGGGCCGCAGCTCGAACGACGACGGGCCGCCCACGGCGCTGGCGTCACCCGTGCCGCGGCCGTCGGCTCCGCAGGCGCTGGTGCTCACCGTGACCGTGGCGCCCGGCCGGACGGTACTCGGGCTGATCTCCAGCTTCCCGAAGGAGTCGGCGAGCGCGGGGACGTACGGCAGCCCCAGCGCGGCTATGGTCAGGGCGGCCCCGGTGAGCACTCGTGCAGTACGCATGCTTCCTCCGTGAGCGCGGACGCGGCACGCCGATGTGCCGCAGCAGGAGTCGGAATTCCGCGCTCCTCTTCTGCCGAGCGAAACCGCGTTCCGCGGGCTCCGCACCCCGACGGCCCTGGGCCACCGACGCCCGCCACGGCCTGGCAGCGGGCCGAACGAGCAGGTCATCCGGGGTGGGGCGAGATCATCCGGACGGACCCGCCGGAAGACGGCGAACGGGTGACCGGGAGACTACTCCCGGTCACCCGTTCGACCACGGTCTCGGCCTCGGCCTGGGCGTCTAGCGCGCCAGATCGTCCGGACAGCCCGTGCCGCGCGGCAGCTTGTACGGGGCCGCGATCCGGTACGTACCGGCGTGCGGGGCGCGCAGCAGCGTCCAGTCGTCCTCCGGCGCGCCGTCCTTCGGCGGCTGGACCTGCTTGGTCAGGCACCCGTTGACGTTGACGGGCGGCTCCCCGCCCGGCCCGGCCTTCGGCGGCTGTACGGCCTTGCCGGACTTGTCGATCAGGCCCAGCCACGGCGAGTACGGGATGCGGATCAGCACGGGACCCGCCTGGTTCACGGTGATCGTCAGCTCGCCGGCGTCCGCGCGCTCCACGATCGCCGGGGGCTCGGCCAGCGGGGTGGGGTCCTTGACCTCGTACAGCCGCCAGTTGGCGTCCGACCAGATCTCCCGCAGGTACGGCAGGCCCTGGCCGACCAGCTTGGCCTCCTCGACGGCGGCGTTGTCCGGCTCACCGGTGGGCAGCACCACGTGGTGCACCGCCCAGCGGCTGAGCCAGGCGCGGTAGCTGGCCGGGGTGAGCATGCCCTCCTCGTAGAAGAGCGGGTTGCGCTTGAGGTCCGCCTGCCGGTTCCAGCCGCGTGCGAGGTTGACGTACGGGGCCAGGGCGGACGCCTCGCGGTGGCTGCGCGCGGGGACGACCTCGACCCGGCCGCGCGCGGCGTCGACCTTCTGCAGCCGGTCCACCAGGGGTGCCAGCGCACGGGCCCAGGAGGCGGCCGGGGTGGTGTGCACGATGTCGCTGATGGAGTTGGCCATCTGCCAGACCGTGCAGGTCAGCACGGCGAGCACGGTCGCGGTCCAGACCCGGCCGCGCCGGAGCAGCTCGGCGCGGGGCGGCACCTGCACCTCGGTCAGCGCGGCGACCAGCACCACACCGCCGAAGATCATGCCGAGCCGGGAGATGTTCGTGCCGATCTGCGAGGGGATCAGCCAGACCAGCAGCACCCCCAGCACGTAGAGGGCGGACCCGATCCGCACCGTGCGCCAGGAGGAGGGCGTCATCGTCATCCCGAAGACGCCCGCGAGGAGGGGCAGGATGGCGGACGCGAAGGCCATCGGCTGCTGCCCGGAGAACGGGAACAGCCACGCCGACAGCGCCACGACCAGCACCGGGGTCACCCCCAGCGCGTACGCCGCCGGGCGCCGCTTGCCCAGCCACAGCGCCGCGGCCACGACGCCCACGTACAGGCCCGCCACCGGGCTCGACGCCGTCGCCAGCGCCGCCATGAGCCCCGCCAGCGCGGCCCGCGCCCAGCGGTAGCGGCCGTCCGAGCGCCAGCGCACCGGCCACGCGAAGATCGTGGCCACCGCCGCCAGCCCGAACATCATGCCGAGCCCGAACGTCACCCGCCCCGAGATGGCGTTGCAGGTGAGCGCGAACGCGCCGTACAGGGCCGGCCACAGCGGCCGTCGCACGGCGCGGCTGCGCACCAGCAGCAGGGCGATCAGCCCGGCCGACAGCGTGCCCGCGATCATCATCGTGGTGCGCACGCCGAGCAGGGCCATCAGATACGGGGAGATCACGCTGTACGAGACGGGATGCATCCCGCCGTACCAGGCGAGGTTGTACGCCGACGCCGGGTGCTGGAGCGCGAACTCCGCCCAGGCGTCCTGAGCGGCCAGGTCGCCGCCGCTGTTCGCGAACAGGCACACCCACACCACGTGCAGCACGGCCGCGGCGAACAGGGTGACCGGCACGGTCCCGCTGAGCGCCTGGAGCCGGCCACCGCCACGGTGTCCCGGCACGACCGCCCAGGAGGGCCGCCGCCACGCGGGCTTCACGGCACCGGTCGCCGCGGAGGCGGCGGATGCGCCGGCCGGTCCGGACGCATGCGAGGGGACGGAGGCATCCGGTGTACCGGCGGCGTCGCCCTCACTACCGGGCTCTCCCGGCTTTCCGGCCCGCGCCGGCCCCACGGTGGTCACTGCGGCTCTCCCCGTCCCTGGTCTTTCCCCCTCATTTTCACGCATGCTCGGGCTGAGGCGAGCAAACCCCCGCGACGCTAACACGCCGCCCACGCGCCGCCGCGGCCGCGAAGCGGCTCCCGGTCCGTACCCACTCGTACGGGCCGGGAGCCGTCGACGACGGCCGGCCGGCGGCCGTGGATCAGCCCAGGCGGCCCAGCTTCGCGCCGAACGAGGGCTCCGCGAGAGCCGTCTTCAGCGCCACGGGCACCTTGACCGCGTCCAGGCCGGTGCCCACGGTCAGCTCGCCGACCTCGGTGCCGGCCTTCGCCGCGTGCGGGATCTTGTGGCCGCCTGCCGAGAGCGTGAACTTCGTGGCGAAGCCCGCCCAGCCGACCGCCTTGACGTCCTTGGTCGCGACGACCGGCGTCTTCCCGCCCAGGCCGTCGTCGACGGAGCCGACGACGTCGCCCTTCTTCACCACGAGGGCCGCGACGAGGGCCTCCTGGATGGCACGGGTCTGCTTGTAGCTGTTGTCCAGCACCATCTTCAGGCTGTTCTCGGCGTTGATGTCCGGGCCGCCCTTGAAGTGCTGGTCCATGGTCGCGCCGACGATCAGCCGCTCCTTGCCGTCGATCGTCCGCTTCGCCGCCCACATCAGCGAACCGCCGGCCGGACCGCTGGAGCCGGTCTTCACGCCCAGGACGCCGGTGCCCTTGGTCAGCAGCTTGTCGTTGTTGTTGTAGATCGGCTCGGCGAGGCCGGGGATCTTGGCGTTGGGCTTGCCGACGATCTCGCGCAGCACGTCGTTCTTGATGACGACCTCGGCCAGCTTCACCTGGTCACTGGCGGTGCTCTTGGTCGTCTCCTTCAGACCGCTGGGGTCGGTGTACGTGGTGTTCGTCATGCCGAGGTCCTTGGCGACCGCGTTCATCTTCTTGACGAACTCGTCCTCGGACTTGGCGTCCCAGCGCGCCAGCTGGCGGGCGATGTTGTTGCCGGAGGGGATGAGCAGCATCTGCAGCATGTCGTACTGCGAGAAGGTCTGGCCCTCGGTCACGGACAGCCGCGACTCGTCCTTCGACTGCGACTCCTTCGCCGCCTGCGCGTCGATGACGAGGTCCGCGCCCTTTTCCCCCTTCTTGAGGGGGTGGTCCTTGAGGATCACGTAGGCGGTCATCACCTTGGCGACGCTCGCCGTGGGCACGGGCTTCTGCGCGCCGGACGTCCCCACGTCCCCCGCGCCCAGCACCTTGGCCGCGGACTGGCCCTCGGCGGGCCAGGCGAAGTTCGGCTGGCCGCCCTCGAAGGTGAACGCCTTCTTCGCGCCGAGCGCCAGCTTCGGGTCGGGCAGCGGCCGGAAGGACTGGACGACCACGAAGACGATCCCGAGCAGCAGGACGAGCGGCGTCCAGATCTTCACGCGGCGCATCGCCGTGCGCACCGGGGTCTCCGGCGGCGGCGGGGTGTTCGTGAGCTGCGCGAGCAGGTCGAGCGGGGCCTCGGGGCGCCCGGCCTCCGCGGCCGGGGCCGTGCCCGCCGGCCGGCCGGGGAAGGGCGTCTGCTTGGTGCGCTCCGCCTCGGCCGGGGCCGCGGGCGCCTTGGGCGGCGTGACCGAGACCGGAATGCCGGGCTTGGCGGGAGCGGCGCCGGGCTTGGCGGCCGGCTTGTCGCCCGGCTTGGCGGGCGCGGCCTTGGCGGGGGCGGCCTTGGCCGGGGCGTCGTCCTTCAGCGGGACGAACTGGCTCTTGCGCTCCTGGCCCGCGCCCGCCTTCGGCGCGGGGGCCGGGGCCTTGAGCAGCTCGGTCGGCTGGTCACCGGCGTCGGCCTTGGGCTCGGCCTTGGCGCCGGCCTTGGGCTCGGCCTTGGCTTCCTTGGGCCGTACGGTGCCGAAGACGGCGGTCGGCTGGTCGCCGCCGGCCTTGGGCTCGGGCTTCGACTCGGGCTTGGGCTGGTCCTTGGGCTCACCCTTGGGCTCGTCCGTGGACTTGTCCTTGGGACGTACGGTCCCGAAGGCGGCCGTCGGCCGGTCGCCGGCGGGCTTCGCGGCGCCGGAATCCTTGGCGCCGGTCTCCTCGGCGGCGTCGTCCGCCTTGGGGCGCATCGTCTTGAACACGGCCGTCGGCTGGTCGGCGGCGGGCTTCTGCCCCGCGTCGGGCTTCCGGTCCGTCTCGTCGGACTTCCGGTCCGCCGCAGCGGGCTTCCGGGCGGAGGTGTCGCCGGAGGCGTCCGCGTCGTCGGCCTTGGGGCGCACGGTCTTGAACACGGCCGTCGCCTGGTCGGCGGCGGGCTTCCCGGGCTCGCCATCGGCCTGACCGGCCGTCTGATCGGTGGCCTCACCGGCCGGCTGACCCGGCGTCCGGGCAGCGGGCTTCTTGCCGCCCGCGTCGGTTACCTTCGCGTCCGCAACCTTCGGCTCGTCGCCGGTCGAGGGCGCCTCGTCCGCGTCCCCGTCCTCGTCGGCGCTCGCCACCCAGGCCGCCACGGCCGCCTTCAGCCGTGCGTCGCCCTTGACCGCGTCGACGCCGTTGACGGGCTTGGCCTTTGCATCCGCATCGACATTGGCGTCGACATCCGAGTCGGCGGCAGGGCTGTCGCCCTCGCCATCACCGTCGGCGGCAGCCTTCGCCGCCGGCTCGGCCCTCGCCTCGCCGTCCCTCGGACGTACGGTCCGGAAGACGGCCGTCGCCCGGTCGCCCTCGCGGCCCGTGGCCGCCTCGGCGCCGTCCTCGGACTCCGGGGCGGACGGGGACGTCGTCACCGTCGCCTCGGCCGGCGTCGCCGGTTTCCGGATGACCCCAAGTCGCGGGTCGCGTTCACTGCCAGTCGTGCCGGTCGTCTCCCCCGACGACTTCAGCTGCTCCGACTTGTCGGGGGACTCGCCCGCCACCGATGCCTCCTCGAATTACCGCGCCATACGCCGAGGCGGGGCGACAAGCCGCCCCGCTGCCCGATTCTCTCAACGTCTTACCAGTGTCCTCTGCCGCCGCCGCGCCGGGGCACGACCGGACAGCCGGAGGGCATTGTGTGCCTTCACCCACGTGCAAGACGAGACGACATACCTACCGGTTCCCACCCGAAGCCACCACGCACTCTCGACAGACCAATGTGAGAGGGGTCACCCTGTCACTCATCCACGCGGGGAGGCATGGATGGGCAGGAGCCGCAGAACAATTCCGGAGGAGCTTCTGCTGCTCGCCCTGGACCCGGCCACGGGTACCACGGCGCAGCCGCAGTCGCTCGACCTCGGTCTTGCCGGAGCACAGCTAGTGGAGCTGGCTCTGGCCGGACGGATAGCCCCAGACGGGGATCGTATCGCCGTGGTGCACCCACGGCCCACAGGAGATCCGACCCTGGACTCCGCGCTCGAACTGCTGCGTCGCCGCGGCAGCCCGGTGCGCGCCGTCCACTGGATCGGCGGGCCCCGGCTGGGGCTGCGCCAGACGTATCTCACGCACCTGGAGCGGTGCGGCATGGTGCATGCCGTGGCGGGCCAGATGTGCGGGGTGCTGCCGACGACGCGCTACCAGGCGACGGACACCGCCATCAGCCGGGAGATCAGAACCCGGCTGGACAGCGCGATCCGCACCGGCGTGCCGCCGGACCCGCGGACCGCGGCGCTCGCCGCCCTGGCGCACGCCGTCGGGCTGGGAAAGCACCTGTACCCGGGCAATGAGGGGCGCTCTTCGCGGTCCCGGCTCCGGGACTTGATCAGGCACGACCCGATGGGCGGGCTCGTGGCGCACGCGGTGATGGACGTGCAGAACGGCGTCGGCGCGCAGCCGCGCCGGGCACCGGCCACGGCCGGCTCCGCGGGCGGCGGCAGCGGTGGCGGACCGGGGCGCAGGACGGCGGCACGGCCTCCGGCCGAGGCGGCCGGTCTCGCCGCGGCGCAGCCGACGGCGCACCACAGCGGCGTGATGGCCCGCGCGGGCGCTTCGTGAAACGGTTCGGCACGCGAGGCGCCGACCACGCCCGTTAGCCGCGGACGGCTCCCCGGAAGCACGTAGGACGCCGGGAGCATCCGCACCCTCGAGCACCACTCGCAGCACCTTCCGCTCCACAGACCGCACCGCAGTCCCCATGAACCGGTTCGGGAGCCGCAGCAGCGCGCGGGGTGGTGGGCCGGCCCGTCCCGGACGGCGGTACGGCCCACCGCCCCGCGCGTGCGTGTGCGCGGGCGCCCGCCGCGACGCGTCCCGCGCGCGGACGTACGTACAAGGGCTACGCCAGTCGTGCCCAAGTGCCGGGCGCCGGAAGCCGACTTGGTGTAAGCATTTTCCAGCGCCGCCCCGGCCAGTGGTGGCAGGCTGCGGAGCAGGAGAGAAGCAGCATGACGGAGCCGGAGGTGCGTCCCGTGGCGTCCAGTGTCAACCCCACCGTAAGGCGGCGCCGATTGGGGCAGGAGCTGCGCAAGCTCCGTGAACTCAAGGGCATGACCGCCGAGGAGGTAGCCGAGCGGCTACTGGTCTCGCAATCGAAGATCAGCCGCTTGGAGAACGGCCGCCGCAGCATCAGCCAGCGTGATGTCCGTGACCTGTGCGGGGTGTACGGCGTCGAGGACCATCGCATCGTCGATTCGCTGATGCAGATGGCCAAGGAGTCACGACAGCAAGGCTGGTGGCATGCCTTCGGCGACATCCCCTACAGCGTCTACATCGGTCTGGAGACCGATGCCGCGTCCCTGCGCGTGTACGAGGCCTCGCTCGTGCCCGGGCTGCTGCAGACGCCGAACTACGCCAGCGCCGTGACGGAGGGGTCGTGGCCGGAGGCCACGGCGGCGGACGTGGAGCGGCGCGTCCAGGTGCGCATGCGGCGCCAGGAGCGGATCACGGACCCGGAGAACCCGCTGCGCCTGTGGGCGGTCATCGACGAGTCCGCGCTGCGCAGGATCGTGGGCAACAACGCCATCATGCGCGAGCAGATGGAGCACTTGGTGGAGTTCAGCCTGCAGCCGCACATCACCGTTCAGGTGCTGCCCTATGCCGTGGGCGCGCATCCGGGCATGTACGGAAAGTTCTCCATCCTCGAATTCCACGACCCGCAGGACGCGAGCACGGTCTATCTGGAGGGAATCACCAGCGACCTCTATCTGGAGAAGCCGAACGACGTCCAGGCGTACAGCGTGATGTACGAGCATTTGCGGATGCAGGCGCTCAACGCGGAGGACTCGCGGCGGTTCGTCCTTCAGGTGGCCGAGGACTGGGCGAAGGCGGCCGAAGGGGACTGACGTACCGGACGCCGGTGCTGTGGGGGCGGAAAAGTACACCCCTCCCACCCTGCGGGGAAGGGGTAATCGGAATACGCCATCCGGTCGAGTGAAGGGCCAATTCATCAGCTGATGTTGGCGCGTAACGTCGATCGCACCTCGAGGAACCGACGTTCAGTACTCACATACATCGGAGAAATCATGGCGATTCAGCAGGGTAAGACCACGTGGCGGAAGTCCTCCTACTCGCTGGCCAACGGCGACTGCGTGGAGGTCGCCTCCCCGGCCCAGCAGTCCATCGCGGTCCGTGACTCGAAGGACGTCGAGCGCCCGGCCCTCGCCTTCACCCCGCAGTCGTGGTCCGCGTTCGTGGCGATCGTCGACAACGGCACCCACGCCGTCTGACCTCTGGACTGACCGCGGATCGCCCGGCAATGGCGATAGCAGCGCCGCCGCATCGATACTCCCGCACAGAGCCCTCTCGCCTGGTACGCCGTCCCGGCCGAGAGGGCTCGGTCATGTCCGGAGCCGGGTCGGGGTGTCAACGCACCCCGCCGGCCGTGGATAGCCCGTTCGGTCGACCTAGGCGCGCGGGTAGCGCGCCAGCCAGGCGGCCGACCGGTCGCCCGGACCGTGGGCGAGCTCCATCGCGAAGTCGTCGGCGAGTTCGAGGATCGTCGCCCGGCCCTCCAGTTCGGCCAGCCACCCCGGCGGCAGCACGGTCTCGCCGTGCACCGCGCCGAGGAGGTTGCCGCAGATGGACCCGGTGGAGTCGGAGTCGCCGCCGTGATTGACCGCGAGCAGCAGGCCGTGGCGTACGTCCTGGGCGACGAGCGCGCAGTACAGGCCCATCGACAGGGCCTCCTCGGCCACCCAGCCCTCGCCCAGCGACTGGACGCGCTCGGCCGTCGGCACACCCTGGCGCACGGCGACCAGGGCCTTCCGCAGCCCCTCGCTGGTCTCCTCGTGGCCGGGGCGGCCCGCCAGCATGCCCAGGGTCCGGTGGACGGAGACCTCGAGCGCCTCACCGCGCACGACGCCGTGCACGATGGCCGCGAAGGCGCCCGCCGCGAGATGGCCGGAGGGGTGGCCGTGGGTCTGGGCGGCGCACTCGGTGGCCAGCTGGAAGACGGCCTCCGCGTCCCAGTCCGCCAGCAGCCCGAAGGGCGCGGAGCGCATGACCGCGCCACAGCCCTTGGAGCCGGGGTTCTTGGGGTCCTGCACGGTGCCCATCCGGTCGTCCTCGAGCCCGCCGAGGCAGGCGTTGCCGGGCGCCCTGCGGGCGTAGAGCCACTCCTCGCGGGCGAGCCAGCCGGCGTCCCGGACGCGCTCGTCGGGCCCCCAGCCGCGCTGGGTGGCGGCCCAGCGCAGATGGGCGCGGTGCACATCGGCCTGCGGCTGCCAGGCGCCGGTGTCGCGGCGCACGTGCGCCCGAATCAGGCCCTCGGCCGTGAAGAGCGTCATCTGGGTGTCGTCGGTGACGGCACCGCGCCGCCCGTAGGCCGGGACGTAGTCGGTGACGCCCCGGGGCCCGTGGGCGGCGCGGATCGCGTCGAGGGAGTCGAACTCGATTCCCGCGCCGAGCGCGTCCCCGATGGCCCCGCCGAGCAGGCAGCCGCGCACGCGGCTGCGGAAGTCCTGCTGTTGGGCGCGGCCCCGGAGGACGGACCCCGCGCCTCCCGTTCCGGCGGTCGTGGTCACGTCGTCCGGCCTCCCGGCATCGAAGTGGGTGCGGCCCGGGGCCTTCGCCCCGCGTCCGCGGTCGGCACAGCACTGTAATCGGCTACCGCCGGTCGGGCACCGGGCCGTCGGCGGGCCGTCCGGTCAGTCCGACTTCTTCGCCGGCCGCACCGTGTTCATGATCTTGTCGATCTGCTCGGTGGACAGCGCGTCCGGCACGCCCTGGTCGGCGTAGATGACCCAGCCGTGGAAGGTGCCGTCGGGCAACTTCTGGGCGATGCTCTTCACGATCGCGGTGGGCGGCACACAGGGGCTCGGGCGGTTGTTGACCGTCACCTTGGCGGTGGCGGTCCAGCCGTCGATGCCGTTCTTGTTCCAGGCCTTCTCGTCCGTGATCTCGATCTTGGGCTTGTTGCTCTTGCCGCCGTAGGCCATGAAGCCCCAGTTGCCCGCCCAGTTGCGGGCGTTCTCCTTGAGGTCGCCGTCCTTGCCGCCGCCGGTGGTGCCGACCGTGGCCAGCTGGCCCGAGCCCGCCTCGCCGATCGAGTCGGGGTTGGCCTTCGAGGAGCAGCCGCCCTCACGGAAGTTGGCCGTGCCCGTCATCACGACGACCGGCTTGCCGTCCTCGGTGTACGAGACGGCCGTGGTGTTCGGGAAGACCCGCCACTTGTCGTCCTTGCCCGGCACGTCGTACTGGAAGGCGTGCTCCTCGCGCACCTGCGTCTGCCAGCCGGCGACCATCGGCTGCGCGGCGCCGGGGCTCGCCTGGCCGCTGCCCTGCGGGGCCGGCTGGTCGGGCTTCTGGTCCTGGCCGGGGGCGGCCGGGGCCTGGGAGGCGCCCTTGGCGTCGTCGGCCTTCTTGTCGTCGTCACCGCCCTTGAGGAAGAACACGGCGCCGCCGCCGATGACGGCCAGCGCCACGACGCCGCCGATGATGGCGAGGAGCGTGGTGTTCTTCTTCGGCTGCTGCGGGGCCGGTGCGGGGGCCGGGGCCATGCCGTACTGCGGCGCCATGCCGGGCGGGTTCATGCCGGGCGGGGTCGCCCCCGGCGGCGGCACCATGCCGGGCGCGGGAACCGACGGCGGTACGGGGCCGGCCGCGGGGCCCGGCGCGGGCGGCGGGGGCGGCGGCATGCCGGGGCCGGGCGCGCCCGGAGCGGGCACCGCCGGCTGGGAGAGCACGGTGGGCTGGGCGTGCCCGGGGGCGGGTGCGGGCGGCGGCGAGGGCACCGCCGGCTGCGAGACGACGGTGGGCTGCGCATGGCCGGAACCGTCCGGGCCCCATGTGGGCGCCGGCCCGAAGCCGCCCTGCGGGGGCGTCGGAGGGTTCTGCGGCTGCTCGGGCTGCTGGGGCTGGTGAGGGTTCTGGGGCCAAGACATGCGGGACACCCTATGCGCCGTCTGTCGCCGCCGGATCGGGGGCAGGCGACAGATCGGCAACACTTGTCCGATAAGCGGTCAGTCGTTCTCCAGTACCGGCAGAAGGTCCGGCAGATGGCCGTCCGAGGCCATCGCCGCCTCCTGCCGCTCCCGCGGCACCTCACCGTACGTCGTCGTCCTCGGCCGTGCGGGCCGGCCCGCCGACTCCGCTATGGCGATCAGGTCCTGGACCGAGCGGTACGAACCGTAGGAGGAGCCCGCCATGCGGGAGATGGTCTCCTCCATCAGCGTGCCGCCCAGGTCGTTCGCACCCGAGCGCAGCATCTCCGCCGCGCCCTGCGCGCCCAGCTTGACCCAGCTGGTCTGGATGTTGGGGATGTAGGGGTGGAGCAGCAACCGGGCCATGGCGGTGACCGCGCGGTTGTCCCGCATCGTCGGGCCGGGGCGCGCGATGCCCGCGAGGTAGACGGGTGCGTTGGTGTGGATGAAGGGCAGGGTGACGAACTCCGTGAATCCCTCCACCCCATGGGCCAGGGCCGACTTCTGGACCTCCACCAGCTGCCGGAAGTGGCCCAGCCAGTGCCGGGGCTGGTCCACGTGGCCGTACATCATCGTGGAGGACGAGCGGATGCCGAGCTCGTGGGCGGCCTTGACGACCTCGATCCAGGTCGCCGTGGGCAACTTGCCCTTGGTGAGGACCCAGCGGACCTCGTCGTCCAGGATCTCGGCGGCCGTCCCCGGGATGGAGTCGAGCCCGGCCTCCTTGGCGGCGGCCAGCCACTCGCGGATGCTCATGCCGGTGCGGGTGGCGCCGTTGACGACCTCCATCGGCGAGAAGGCGTGCACGTGCATGCCCGGCACGCGCTCCTTCACCGCGCGGGCGATGTCGAAGTAGGCCGTGCCCGGCAGGTCGGGGTGGATGCCGCCCTGCATGCACACCTCCACCGCGCCGACGTCCCACGCCTGCGCGGCGCGGTCGGCGACCTGGGAGAGGGAGAGGGTGTAGGCGTCGGCGTCCGTGCGCCGCTGCGCGAAGGCGCAGAAGCGGCAGCCGGTGTAGCAGACGTTGGTGAAGTTGATGTTCCGCGTGACGATGTAGGTGACGTCGTCGCCCACCACGTCGCGCCGCAGGTCGTCGGCGATGCGGCACAGGGCGTCCAGCGCGGGCCCGTCGGCGTGCAGGAGGGCGAGGGCCTGGGCGTCGGTGAGCCCGGTGGGGTCCTCGGCGGCCTGCTTCAGCGCCTGGCGCACGTCGGCGTCGATGCGCTCGGGGACCATGCCGGGGGCAGCCGCCTCGCGCAGCGCCTCCCAGTCGCCGTAGACCTCGTCGAAGTCCTCGCGCCGGTCGTCGGTGCGGCCCTCGGTGTCGATGGTGCGGTGCAGTTCGGTGCGGCCCGAGGGGACGAACACCTCCTCGGGCTCCTGCCAGGGATGGCCCTCGACCACGGCGTCCTCGCGGGCCAGGCCCGTCTCCGGGTCGGCCAGCGCCCGGACGTGCGGCAGCAGACGGGGGTCCAGCCAGGGCTCGCCGCGCTGGATGAATTCCGGGTAGACGCACAGGCGTTCCCGCAGGCTGAAGCCGGCCGCGGCGGACCGCTCGGCCAGCTCCTCGATCTGCGGCCAGGGGCGCTCGGGGTTGACGTGGTCGGGGGTGATCGGGGAGACCCCGCCCCAGTCGTCGATGCCGGCGCCGATGAGCCGCGCGTACTCGTCGTCGACGAGGTTGGGCGGGGCCTGGAGACAGGCGGAGGGGCCCATGATGTGCCGGGCGACGGCGACGGTGGCGACCAGCTCGTCGAGCTCGGCGTCCGGCATGCCGCGCATCGCCGTGTCCGGCTTGGCGCGGAAGTTCTGCATGATCAGCTCTTGGATGCCGTGGTAGGCCCGGGAGACGCGGCGCAGGGCGAACAGCGACTCGGCGCGCTCCTCGTACGTCTCGCCGATGCCGAGCAGCAGCCCGCTGGTCAGCGGTACGGAGCTGCGGCCCGCGTCCTCCAGGTGCCGCAGCCGGACCGCGGGCTCCTTGTCGGGCGAGCCGTAGTGCGGGCCGCCGGGCTCGCTCCACAGCCGCTCCGCCGTGGTCTCCAGCATCAGGCCCATGGACGGGGACACCGGCTTGAGGCGCTGGAAGTCGGTCCAGGTCATGATGCCGGGGTTGAGGTGCGGCAGCAGCCCGGTCTCCTCCAGGATGCGGATGGAGATGGCCCGTACGTACGCGATGGTGTCGTCGTACCCCTCGGCCTCCAGCCACTCGCGGGCCTCGGGCCAGCGCTCCTCGGGCTTGTCGCCGAGCGTGATCAGGGCTTCCTTGCAGCCCAGTTCGGCGCCGCGGCGGGCGATGTCGAGGACCTCGTCGGGGGACATGAACATCCCGTGGCCGGCGCGGCGCAGCTTGCCGGGGACGGTGGCGAAGGTGCAGTAGTGGCACTTGTCGCGGCACAGGCGGGTGAGCGGGATGAAGACGCTCTTCGAGTACGTGATGACGCCGGGGCGGCCCGCCGCCTCCAGGCCGGCGTCGCGCACCCGGGCCGCCGAGGCGCACAGGTCCGTCAGGTCGTCACCGCGGGCCTGGAGCAGCACGGTGGCCTCGGCGACGTCCAACGCGACGCCGTCACGGGCCCGCTTGAGCGCGCGCCGCATGGCGTTGGCGGTCGGTGCAGCCTGCTCGGGTCGCTGTGCGCTCGAAGTCATTGTCCGAGCATACGAGCGCACACTGACACCGCCACGTACGGGAAGCACCGGTTCGGTGTGCCTCTCATCACGTCATACGGAGGCACCCTCCGGACCCCTCTCCGGCGGCGGCCTAGAGGAACTCGGCGTGCGCGTCCAGGGCGCGCAGCACCTCGGCCTCGGGCGCGGACGGCAGCCCCACCACGACCTCCTCGATGCCCAGCTCGGCGTAGTGCGCGAGCTTGCCCGCCGAGGGGTGCACGGCGTACGGCACGACGTCCGGCTCTCCCGGACGCCCCGCCTCCGTCCACACCCGGCGCAGCTCGGGCAGTGTCTCCCGCAGTCCGCTGCCACCCACCGGAATCCAGCCATCCGCGTACTCCGCGACGTGCGCGAAGAGCTTGGGCCCGGCCGCCCCGCCGATCAGGGTGCGCGGCCCCACCAGCGGCTCTGCCCCCTTGCGCTCCCGCGGCGGGTGCACGGGCTTGGGATGCGCCCAGCTGGCGCTGACGTCGCCGAACTCACCCTCGTAGGCCGTCGGTTCCCCGGCCCACAGGGCGCGCATCAAGGACATCCGGTCCCGCACCAGTTCGCGGCGCGTGTGCCAGTCGACGCCGTGGTCGGCGGCCTCCTCCACGTTCCAGCCGTAGCCGATGCCGAAGGTGAACCGGCCGCCGCTGAGGAAGTCGAGCGTGGCCGCCTGCTTGGCCAGCACGATCGCGTCGTTCTGGGCGACCAGCACGACGCCCGTGCCGACCACGATCCGGTGCGTGACCGCGGCGGCCTGCGCGAGCGCGACGAACGGGTCGAGGGCCCGCCCGTACTCGGGCGGCAGCGGGTCGCCCGTGGGCGCCGGCGTCTCGCGGCTGACCGGGATGTGGGTGTGCTGGGGCAGGAAGAGCCCGGCGAAACCGCGCTGCTCCAGCTCGCGGGCGAGCCGGACCGGGCTGATCGTCTCATCGGTGAGGAAGATCGTGGTGGCGATGCGCATGCGGGGGCACCTCCGTCGTCGCGTGGGACCAAAGGTATGCCCTGAAGTTCCACTTTGGCCCCCGCGACAATCGGCCGACACACGACAGATGGACAGAAGGGCGACCGCACACGTTCCGCTGCCCGCCACCCGGGCGTACAACGGTGTCTCCAGCGGCACGGGCGAGGGGGCGACGATGCACCGGCGCGACGTACTGAGACTGACGGCTATCGCCGCGGCGACGGGTGTGCTTACGTTGGAAGGCGTGAGCTTCGCCCGTGCCGGCGGCCCGGAGGGGGCCGACGGCGAAGAGACCCGCAAGGTCACCGGCCGACTGCCGGCCGGCGCTCCGGACTACGTCCACCTCCCCGTGGAAGTACCGCGCGGCGTCCGCGAGATCGCCGTCTCCTACACCTACGACCGGCCCGCCGTCCCGCCGGGCACCCAGGGCAACGCCTGCGACATCGGCATCTTCGACGAGCGCGGCACCGAGCCGGGCGGCTCCGGCTTCCGGGGCTGGTCGGGCGGTGCGCGCTCGGAGTTCGCCATCAGCGCCGAGCGGGCCACGCCCGGCTATCTCGCCGGCCCCGTCCGACCCGGCACCTGGCACGTCGTCCTGGGCCCGTACACCGTGGCACCGCAGGGCATGGCCTACGAGGTCACGGTCACCCTGCGGTACGGGCGCCAGGGGGCGACGCCGGCGCCCGCGTACCCCCCGCAGCGCGCCAAGGGGCGGGGCCGGTCCTGGTACCGGGGCGACAACCACCTGCACAGCGTCCACTCCGACGGCAGACGCACCCCCGCGGAGATCGCCGCCGCGGCACGGGCGGCCGGCCTGGACTGGATCACGACGACGGAGCACAACACCACCTCCTCGCACGGCGCGTGGCAGGGACTGTGGGGTGACGATCTGCTGATCCTCACCGGCGAGGAGGTCACCACCCGCAACGGCCACGTCCTGGCCCTCGGCACGGACCCCGGCGTCTTCGTCGACTGGCGCTACCGCGCCCGGGACGACGCCTTCGGACGTTTCGCGCGCAGAATCCGGCAAACAGGCGGACTGGTCGTCCCGGCCCACCCGTACGCCACCTGTGTCGGCTGCGGCTGGAGGTTCGGCTTCGCCGAGGCGGACGCGGTAGAGGTCTGGAACGGCCCGTACACCGCCGACGACGAGATGGCCGTCGCCGCGTGGGACGCCCTGCTGGTCGCCGCCACCCGTTCCGGCGGCAGGCGCTGGCTGCCCGCCATGGGCAACAGCGACGCCCACCGCGAACCCCAGGTCGTGGGCCTCCCCCAGACGGTCGTCCTGGCCGACGACCTCTCCCGCGACGCCCTCCTGGCCGGCATCCGGGCCGGCCGCAGCTGGATCGCCGAGTCCTCGGCCGTCCGGCTGACCCTCACGGCGACGACCGGCCGCGGCGCCCACGCGGGCATCGGCGAACGACTGCGCGCCGACCACGACACGGAGGTCACGGTGCGGCTGGCGGTGACGGGCGCACCGGGCTGCTCGGCGTCCTTCGTCACGGACCAGGGACGGCTGTTCACCACCCCGCTGCCGCCGGACGGCCGGGTGGAATGGCGCACGACGGCGGCCCGTTCGGCGTACGTACGGGCGGAGGTCCGGCGTCCGGGCGGCGACGGACCGGTGGAGACGGGCGCCATGGCCGCCCTGACGAACCCCGTCTTCCTCGGACGGCACTGACGTACGGCTATATGGGGTGGACGGACCCGGGGCTGCTCGCGAACACCCGGGCGCTGGCGACGATCGAGTCCGCGGGCCCCCCGGCCTCCGTCCAGAAGGTGCCGCTGCCGCTGTAGCGGTAGACGCCGCTCCTCCACGGATTCAGGCCGTAAACGGTGTCATGCGCGACGGCGAAGGATGCCCCCGGGCCACCGATGTGCTGCCAGGCGTGCGGGCTGCCGAGATAGCGGTAGACGTTGCCGCCGCGGTCCGTGACGACCAGCCCCCAGTCCCCGCCGTACAGCTGACCGGTCCAGTCGCCGATCCTCGTCCAGGACGTGCCGTGGCCGTCGTAGCGGTACAGCCGGTTGTGATCGGGGGTCACCCCGTAGACGGATTCGTCGGTGACGGCGAACGTCGCACCCTCGACGCCGATCTGCTCCCACCTGTGGGGACTGCCGAGGTAGTGGAAGAGCGCCCCGGTCGTCGGGTCGTTCGCCACCAGACCCCAGGTGCCACCGAAGATCCGGCTCGCGGCGCTGCCCACCTGGGTCCACGAGGTGCCCGTGCCGTCGTACCGCCACACGCCATTCCTGGTCGGGGTGAGCCCGTAAATGCCCTCCCCGGTGACGACGAACGACGCACCGGGGCCTCCGATGCGATCCCAGATGGCCCCCCGCCCGTCGGGGTTCTCGAAGGCCATCCGGAGACGGAACACGTCGCCGTGGGGCGGCATCGTGGCCAGCAGCCCCAGCTGCCCCCCGTACAGGCGGATGATGGGAACGCCACTGATCTTGCTCCAGGACTGTCCGGAACCGTTGTACCGGTACGCCCGGAGCCTGTCCGGAGTCAGCGCGCAACAGGTCGACGCCGCGGCCGTCGTCAGGGGGCCAGCCCGCGCGGAGCTGTGTTCCGCCGCGCCCGGGACCAGGGGAATGCCGCTGGCCAGTCCGGCGGCAGCCGCCGTGACGCCCAGGGAACGGGCGAGGAAGGACCGGCGTGTCGTCTCGTCTCCGGGGCGGCGCTCCCACGCGCCCGGCTCTCTGGAACTGATCATCGTCCGTCCTCCCGCCAGTACGTGCTTCGGGGCAGGCCTTCCGGGAACAGAATCAGCCGACGCCAGGATGGCACATACCGGAACAAACAGCTCGCCCGGCGGGTCGTCGCCGTCAGCGACGCGTGTGAGCGGATTCCCGGTGCTCCACGAGCCGGTCGTTCGCCTTTCTCATTCCGGCCCAGTCGCACCGCCGCTCCGCCGCGTGGCGCTGGGCGGTGAACCCGAGGCACACGGGGCAGGTCTCGGCGGGGCCGAGGACGAGGGCGGCGGGGGCCACGGGTGCGGGGGCCGCCCCCTTCGACCGCAGCCCACTCAGCTCCCGCTGGTGCCGCAGGAGGTCTTCGGCAGTACGGCCGAGGCCTCTGGCGAAGCTGATGGCGGAGACGTAGCCGTTGCCGGGACCGCCCCGGAGCCGGTGCCGCGCCTCGCGCACCGCCGCGAGGGCGTCCTTGCGGAGCGGGTCCCCCACGGGCCGTCGGTTCGCGGCGGCCTCCACGTCGAAGGCGGTCGCGTTGATGAACGCGCACAGCCGGGTGGTGAGCGCCCGAACCCGACCGGGTGCGGGGAGCCACCGCTCTGTGGCGGTGGTCTCGTGGATGGCCGCCTCGATGCCGGGTGCCGCCTGGGGCGGCTTGAAGCTGATCCCACCGCCGGTGTTTCCGGTGTACGGGCAGGGAGGCATGGCGGCTCCTTCGAGAGCGACGTGGGGGGAACTGGCCCAACCAGCCTTGCGCACAGGCCTGTTAACCGGCAACCGCGTCAGCGAAACGCTGCTCACATTGGCATATGACAAACCTCGGCAGAGCTTGCTCGAAGAGGGACAGGGGGTGGAACACTGCCAACAGGGCGGCCCTGAACACCAACGGGGCCCCGTCGAGGACCAACAGGAACGCACCGGCGGGGTACACGAGCACGCCGACGGGGAACAGCACCAGGAGGGCTCAAGGGTGGCAGCACGACGCGGTCCAACGTTCAGAAGGCGGGAGCTCGGCAAGGAACTCCGGCGACTGCGGGAGAAGCATGGGATCAGCGCGAGGGACGCCGCTGCACACATCGAGGGCTCCGAGACAAAGCTCAACCGGGTCGAGACCGGCCAGAATCAACTGCCGCGTGTCCGTGACCTGACGGACCTGCTGGATCTCTATGGCGTCACAGACCGGGTCGACCGTGAACTGCTGCTCACGCTTCACCGCGACTCACTCAGCAAGGACTGGTACAGGCCCTACCAGAACGTAATGCCGTCAGGCACGACGATGTACGTCGGACTGGAGTCCGACGCCCGCACGATGCGCGCCTGGCACTCGCAAGTGATCTTCGGTCTCCTTCAGACCGAGAGCTACGCCCGAGCCCTGTTCATGACGGCGAAGCACGTAGAGGAGAGGACCAGTGAATTCGTTGAAGAATCCGTAGCTCTGCGCATGGAGCGCAAGGCCATCCTCACCGGCGACGATCCCGTCGAACTGCGCGTGATTCTCGACGAGGCAGCCCTGCGTCGCATGGTCGGCGGCCCAGACGTCATGCGCGAGCAATACGCGGAGATCGAGCGAGCAGCAGCACTCGATCACGTGACAGTCCAGATCGTCCCCCTGTCCCGTAGCACCTTCCGGGCAACGGCGAACTTCGTCCTGCTGGAGTTCGACTACAACCTCGATCCGGTTGTCATGGAGGAGGGCGCTGCCGTCATGACCGTCTCCGACAGGACGCGCGAGGTCTGGAAGTACGGCCGCAGGTTCGACGCGATGCGCGACGGAGCTCTGGCCCCTGCCCAGACCGCCGAGTTTCTGCACCGTCTAGCAAGAGAGATCGATGACCATTAACGCCTACCTGACGGCCCTCGAAGTGGCCGATGAGACGTCCTGGTTCAAGTCCTCTTACAGCACTCAAGACAACGGCGGCGGCTGCGTCTCGATCGCCGTACTGCCCGGGCGAGTCGGCATCCGCGACTCGAAGCAGAAGAACGGCCCCGCCTTCGTCACGCCGGCATCGGCCTGGGCCTCGTTCACCGACGGGCTCCGGTCCGGCCGGCTCGGCTGACAGCCGAAAGTGCGGCCACGGTCCCCTCCCCCGCCCCGGGAGGGGATCAGCCCTGGACCTCCGCCACCCACGCCGTGAGCCCGGCCACGAACCCCGCACGCTCCCCCGGCGACAACCCGTCCAGCGCGCGCAGCAACGGCTCGCCGCGGGCGGCGACGAAGACCTCGAGCAGCGGTCTGTACGCGTCGGCGAGCGAAACCAGGATCCGGCGACGGTTCGCCGGGTCCTCGGAGCGCACCACGATCCCAGCCCTACTGAGGGCACCGACCAGTTCGCTGGCGGTCGGCAGGGAGACGTGCAGCCGCCGCGCGATCTCACCGACGGTCAGCGGCGGCCCGGCCAGCAGCTGCGGCAGCACCGCACCGTGGCGCGGCGTCAGGCCGTGGGCGTCCATCGCGTCGCGCAGGGGGGCCGGCATGAGGTCCCGTACCACCGCCCCGCGGAAGAACGGCTCCAGCAGCGGCACGAGGCCGACGACCGCGAGCTCGTCGGGCGTCGGTTTCCGGGGCGCCTTCCCGGCCTCTTCGATGTGCGGCATACTGCGCAGTGTAGATGGTTTGGATATCCAAACTGTTGGGACATCCGAAAGGTGGTCTTCCCATGCCGTCGGTCAGCTACAGCGATGCGGTCAACGACGCTCTGGAACGGATGGACGATCTCGGGTACGAACGCGGGCAGGGCGTCGACCTCGCCAACCACGGACCCATGGCCGCCGAGGCACTCGCACTCCTCGGGCAGGAGGACGAGGTCGCGCGGTGGGTGGGGCGCTATCGCAAGGCCATGGAGCACCACGCGCCGCCGGCCGCGCGCTTCGCGCTGGACGCCGCGGACGAGTCGTCCTGGCGGCCCGCGCTGGGGACGATCGGGCGGGCCGGGGACTGGGAGCGGCTGTTCGGGCGCGAACTGGCCGAGGCGCACTGGCGCGACGTCCTGGCCCGCTGGTGGCCGCGGCTGCTGCCGGGCCTGTTCTCCGGCCTGACCCACGGCCTCATCCGCACCGCCCACGCGGTGCGCGGCCTGTACGCGGCCGGGGACGCGCCGACGCGGCTCCAGCTGAACGAGCTGGCCCGGGGGCTGGCCTACTGGGCCGCCCGCTACACGGAACTGCCCGGCACGCCGGCACTGCGCGGCAGCCACGGGCTGTCCACGGCGGTTTCGACGCTGCCCCGCACGGTGCCGGACGGCCCGATGGGTCCGGACACCGTGCTCCGGCGCCTGGCGACGCTCGACGAAGTCCCGGTCTACGGCGAAGCCTTGGGCTGGCTCGCCCCGGAGCAGGCGCCGCGGCTGCTGAGCGAGATGACGCTGCAGTTCGCCGACGTCTATCTGGGCCACCCGGAGGTCTACCCGGTGCCGCTGGTCCACGGCGTCACCGCGCCCGCCGCCGTACGCATCGTGCTGCCGCACCTGCCGCAGGCGCTGCACGAGCCGACGCTGGCCCGGATCTGGCAGGTGCAGACGGCGTTCCTGCTGGCCTTCACGGTCGACCGGCGCGGGGAGGGCACGACGGCCTGGCGGTCGGAGGTGGCGGACCTGCCGCCCGTGGACGAACTCGGCGCACGGGCCGCCGAACACGGCGACGAGCACGTCATCAAGTTCACCGAGGCGTGCCTGCGCGAGTACGCCCTGCGGCCCGACCCCCGCTACCCCGCCGCCGCGTTCGCCGCGCAGCGACGCATCCTCCCTCTGGACGCCGGCGGGGGCGTGGCCAACGTGACCACCGGCCCCCGGGCGCCTCTGGCCGCCAAGCGCCCCTAGGCGCCTCTGCCTCTAGTCGTCGGCCGTCAGCACCGGCGTCGACCGCGTCAGCACCTCGCCCCGGAAGAACGCCGGGCTGCGCCGCCGCATCAGCTCCATGAGCACCGCACCCGCGACCAGCAGGCCCACGCCGATGACGAAGACCGAGCCGACCCCGAACACCGCGCTGCCGCTGCCGTACTCCGGGTCCCACATGTCGTAGAGGGTCTTGCAGAAGACGGCCGCCAGCAGCAGGCCGCCTATCAGTGGGAAGACGCCCTTGAAACATGCGTCGCGCAGGGACGTGCGCAGCTCGCCGCGGAAGAACCACGCACATGCGAACGCCGTGATCGAGTAGTAGAAGCAGATCATCAGGCCGAGCGCGTAGACCGTGTCGATGAGCACGTTCTCGCTGAGGAAGCTCATCACGGCGTAGAAGACGCCGGTGGCCGCTCCGGCCGCGATCGTGGCCCGGCCGGGGGACTTGAAGCGCGGGTGGATGCGGGCGAACGACGGCGGCAGTGCCTGGTACGCGCTCATCGCCAGGACCGTGCGCGCCACCGGCAGGAAGGTGGTCTGCAGGCTCGCGGCGGCCGAGGCGAGCACCGCCACGAACAGCAGGACGCCCAGAGCCGTGCCCATGACGGGGTCGGCGAGAGCGGCGAAGACGTTGCCGGAGGTGTCGGGGTTGCCCAGGCCGGTGCCCTTGTCGCCGACGCCGGAGTACATCTGCGCGGCGACCGCGGTCAGCAGGTAGGAGCCGACGAGCACGACCATGGCGAGGAGGGCGGCGCGGCCGGGGGTCTTCGCGCTGCCCTCGGTCTCCTCGTTGACGGTCAGACAGGCGTCCCAGCCCCAGTACATGAAGATCGACAGGCTCAGCCCGGCGGTGAAGGCGCTGAAGGACTCCACGCCGAAGGGGTTCAGCCAGGTCCAGGAGAAGTCGATGGAGCCGGACAGTTCGCCGGAGCGGGCCTTGCCGATGGCCATCGCGACGAACACCGCCAGCACGGCCAGCTGCAGGCCGACGAGCGCGTACTGCACACCCTTGGTCGCGGTCATGCCGCGGTAGCTGACGGCGGTGGCGACGGCGATGAAGGCCAGGCAGGTCCCGACGTGGGCGAGCCGGTTGCCGTCGAGGGCCGCCACCGCGTCGCTGCCGGTGATCTCGCCCAGCAGGAGATAGAAGAAGGAGGTCGCCACGCCCGCGAGATTGGACAGCACGATGATGGTGGCGATGACGAGGCCCCAGCCGCACATCCAGCCGATCCGGGGCCCGAAGGCCCGTACGGTCCAGGTGAAGGACGTGCCGCAGTCGGGCAGCGCGCCGTTCAGCTCGCGGTAGGCGAAGGCGACCAGCAGCATCGGGAGGAAGCCCGCGAGGAAGACGGCGGGCATCTGCACCCCGACCTGGCCGACGGTCGGACCGAGGGTGGAGGTCAGGCAATAGACGGGCGCGACGGTGGAGATCCCGATGACGGCGCTGCCCAGCAGGCCGACGGAATTGCCGCTGAGCCCCTTGGCGCGCACTTCTCCGCCGTCGCCGCCCGCGACGCTCATTACCGTGTCTCCGGCCTGTGGCCGCGGATGCACCTGAACCATGGCGAGGACGTTAAGCGCTGCTGTTTCCGCATCCGGAGGTTCTGCCTCCGAGCCCCACACCTTGAACATGCCCACCAATGCCACCAGTTGACCTTGCAAAGAAAGTCACCCAAGGAGTTACGGCCGGTAACACCAAGGCGTATTCGACTCTGCCGCCCCTGCGGCATCCGCAGCGGCATCCCTTTTGTCCCGGTTCAAAAATTTCCCGTCGTCACCGTCTCCGTGTCCCGCCCCGACCGCAGCACCCGCCCCGGCACCGCCCCGGTGACCACGTCGTGCCGGACCGTCTCCACGCCGTTCACGCGCACGCTCACCACCCCCACCGCCCGGGAATCCAGGCGCGCCCCGTCCCCCGGCAGGTCGTGCACCAAGGTCGCCGGGGCCGCCTCGATCCGCTCCGGGTCGAAGAGCACCAGGTCCGCGCACCAGCCCTCGGCGATGCGTCCCCTGCCGCGCAGTCCGAACAGCCGCGCCGGCTCGTCGCTCAGCATCCGCACCGCCCGCTCCAGCGGCACCAGCTTGCGGCCCCGCAGGCAGTCCCCGATGAAGCGCGTCGTGTACGGCGCCCCGCACATCCGGTCCAGGTGGGCGCCGGCGTCCGAGCCGCCGAGCAGGACGTCCTCGTGGTCCCAGGCGCGGCGGCGCAGCTCCCAGCTGGCGGGGTCGTTGTCCGTGGGCATCGGCCACAGGACCGTGCGCAGTTCGTCGGCGGCGCAGACGTCGACGAGCGTGGCGAAGGGATCGGTGCCGCGCTCGGCGGCGATGTCGTTCACGACGCGGCCGGTGAGGCCGTCGTTCTCCTTGGCGTAGGTGTCGCCGATGACGTACCGGCCGAAGTCGGTGAGCCGGCGGAAGCCGGCGGCCGCCGGGCTCGCGGCGCCGCGCAGCAGGGCCGCCCGGACGGCCGGCTCGCGCAGCCGGCCGATGCGCTCGGGCACCGGCAGGGAGAGGACCTCGCCCCAGCCGGGGAGGAGGTTCAGGGCGCAGAAGGTGCCCAGCGACATGTTCATGGGCGTGAGGATCGGCATGGTCAGCGCGACGATGCGGCCGCCCGCCGCGCGGGCGCGCTCGCTCGCGGCCAGCTGGTGCGGGACCCGTTCCGGGGCGGCGGACTCGATGGTCAGGACGTTCCAGTTCAGCGGGCGCCCGGCGGCGGCCGTCAGCTCCACCAGGAGGTCGGCCTCCTCCCGGCTGAAGCGGTCCAGACAGCCGGCCACGATGGCCTCGAGCTGGGTGCCCTCGTGCTCGCCGACCGCGCGGGCGAGGGCGAGGAGCTCCCCGGGGAGGGCGTGGCGGGAGGGGACGGGATTGCCGTCGCCGTCGGAGTGGGTGGTGGAGCGGGTGGTGGACAGTCCCCAGGCGCCGGCGTCCATGGCGTCGTGGAGCAGGGCGGTCATCTGCCGCAGCCGGCCCTCGTCGGGCGTGCCGCCGACGGCGTCCGGTCCCATCGCGTACCGCCGCAGGGCGCAGTGCCCCACCATGAATCCGGCGTTGACGGCGATGCGGCCGTCCAGCGCGTCGAGGTAGTCGCCGAAGGACGACCAGGTCCAGGGCGCGCCTTCCTCCAGGGCGGTCAGCGACATGCCCTCGACCTTGCTCATCATCCGGCGCGTGTAGTCGGCGTCGGCCGGCCGCGCGGGGTTCAGCGGGGCGAGGGTGAAGCCGCAGTTGCCGCCGACGACGGTGGTGACGCCGTGGCTCATGGAGGGAGCGGCGTAGGGGTCCCAGAAGAGCTGGGCGTCGTAGTGCGTGTGCGGGTCGACGAAGCCGGGGGCGAGGACGAGCCCGGCGCCGTCCTCCTCGGTGCGGGCCCGCTCGCCCAGCCGGCCGCCCGCCTTGACCGTGGCCCTGCCGCGGTCGATCAGGGCGATCCGCCCGTCCCGTATGCCGACGTCGGCGACGTAGGAGGGTGCTCCGGTGCCGTCGACGACGGTGGCGCGGCGGATGAGGTGGTCCAGCACGGTCGCTTCCTCTCACTCGACGTTCCGGCGGTACGGGCCTGGGGACGTGCGGCGAGCGGGGCCGGGGCGGCGGCCCGGGAGGCGCCGCCCCGGTGTGCGGGGGCGCCGGCTCAGGCCCTGGCGGCGGCCTGGCGGTAGCGCGTGGTGCGGTGGACCGGGTCCGTGTCTATCTTCGGGATGACGTGCTCGCCGATCAGCCGGATCGTCCTCAGGGTGTCCTCGCGGGGCATGCCGATCGGCAGCCCGAAGGAGAGCTGGTCGGCGCCCGCCTGCTCCCAGCGCTTGCACTGCCGGAAGACCTCGTCCGGGTCGCCGCAGATCATCAGTTCCTCGGCGATGAGCAGCTCGATGATCTCCTCGGTGTACTCGGGCAGCAGCTCCGGCCACTCGGGGATGCCGTCGGGGCGCGGGAAGGTGTCGTGGTAGCGGAAGAGCAGCGACTGCAGGTAGTGCAGCCCGCCGTTCACAGCGACCTCGACGGCCTTCTGGTGCGTCTCCGCGCAGATGGCGGTCGAGGTGACCATCACGTTGTCGTTGACGAAGTCGCCGACGGCCCGCGCCTGCTCGACGGCCGTCTTGTACGAGTCGACGACCCACTCCATGTCGGCGACCTTCTGCACGCTGAAACCGAGGACGCCCAGCCCCTTGCGGGCCGCCATCGCGTACGAGGAGGGCGACCCGGCCGCGTACCACATGGCGGGGTGGGAGGGGCCGTACGGCTTGGGCAGGACGGTGCGCGGGGGCAGCGACCAGTGCTTGCCCGTGAAGCCCGGGTACTCGCCCCGGCGCCACATCCTGGGGAACTCGGCGATCGTCTCTTCCCAGATCTCCTTGGTGGCGTCCATGTCGGTGACGCCCGGCAGGAAGCCGAGGATCTCGTGGCTGCCGGCGCCCCGTCCGGTGCCGAACTCGAAGCGGCCGCCGGAGAGGTGGTCGAGCATGGCGGCCTTCTCGGCGACCTTGACGGGGTGGTTGACCTGGGGCAGCGGATTGAAGATGCCGGAGCCGAGGTGGATGCGCTCGGTGGCGTGGGCGAGGTAGCCGAGGAAGACGTCGTTGGCGGACAGGTGCGAGTACTCGTCCAGGAAGTGGTGCTCGGAGGCCCAGGCGTACTTGAAGCCCGACCGGTCGGCCTGGATGACGTATTCGGTCTCCTCCATCAGCGCGTGGTGCTCGGCCTCGGGGTCGGTGCGCGAGCGACTCGCCGGCACATAGCCCTGCACGAAGATCCCGAATTCCACGGAGGTCACCGCCCGTCTTCGAGGTTTCTGACGATGCGTCAGATGATGAGGCGACTCTGGCACCGGCCCCCGGGGCCGTCAAGGGCCCCGAAGGGCCGTCACGTGCGCACCTGGCCCACCGCGAGCCAGCCGCCGTCCACGACGACCGGCTGTCCGGTGATGTAGGAGGAGTCGTCGCAGGACAGGAACAGCGCCACCCGCGCCATCTCCTCCGGCCGTCCGACCCTGCCCAGGGGCACGAGCGTGCCGAAGTACGCGTCCATCTCCTCCCGGGACGCCCGCCCACCGGGGTTGATCATGGCGGTGTCCACGCCGCCGGGACACAGGGCGTTGACCCGGATGCCCTGCCCGGCCAGCTCCAGCGCCGCCACCCGGGTCATCGCCACGATCGCGCCCTTGGTCGCCGCGTACGCGGCACACAGAGGCAGGCCCGACAGGGCGACGTACGAGGCGGTGTTGACGATCGTGCCGCCGCCGGCCGCCGCCAGCTCGGGCGCCGCCGCGCGCATGCCCAGGAAGGCGCCGGTCTGGTTGACCCGGACCACCTCTTCGTACTGGGCCAGCGAGGTGTTCACGAGGTCGCTGCGGGGCGCGATCCCGGCATTGTTGACGAGCCCGTCGAGTTTGCCGAAGACCCTCTTGGTGAAGGCGACAGCCTCGTCCCAGCCGTCTTCCTCGCCCACATCCAGAGGGAAGTAGCGTGCCGTGGCGTCCCCGAGCTCCTTGGCGAGGGCCTCCCCCGCCTCGTCCAGCACGTCGGTCAGGACGACCTTCGCGCCCTCGGCGGCGAAGAGCCGCGCCTCCTGTTCGCCCTGTCCGCGGGCCGCGCCCGTGATGAGCACGACCCGGCCGTCCAGCTTGCCCATGCCCCTCCTCCTCGCCTGCCGATCTCTCCCGTGCGTTTCCTACGCGCGTGTGTCTCCTACGCGCCCAGCCCCGGCGCCACGTCGGCGGCGAACGCGGCCATCTGGTCGAGCAGCTCGTCCACTCCCCGGCAGCGGAAGCGCACCTGTATCTGGTCCACTCCCATGTCCCGGTACGCGCGCAGCGACGCGGCGAGCGCGTCCGGATCGCCGGTGAGCGTGCGCGGGCCGGTGTCCCAGGAGGGCGTGCCGACGTACAGCGCCTCGGTGATGGCCCCGACCGCGAACGGGCCGCGGAGCCCGGCCTCCTCGCGCAGCTGTCTGAGGTCCGCGATCCGCCGCGGCAGCCTCTCGCGCGCGTCGCCCTGCGACAGCCAGCCGTCCCCGCGCTGCGCCGCCCGGCGCAGCGCGGCGGGCGAGGAGCCGCCCACCCACAGGGGCGGGCGGGGCGTGCGGACGGGACGCGGCGCCTGGCCCAGGTCGCGGAAGGCGAACCGCTCCCCCTGGAACGCGGGGAACTCCTCCGGCCCGAGGGCCGCCTTCAGGGCGTCGACCGTCTCGTCCAGGATCGCCCCGCGCCGCCCGAAGTCCACGCCCAGCGCCTCGAACTCCTCCCGTACGTGCCCGGCGCCGACCCCCAGGACCAGCCGCCCGCCCGCGAGCCGGTCCACCGTCGCGTACTGCTTCGCCGTGAGCAGCGGGTGGCGCAGCGCGGCCACGGCCACATGGCTGAGCAGCAGGACGCGCTCGGTGACGGCCGCGAGGTGGGCGAGCGTGGCCACCGGGTCGTACCAGACGGTGCCCATCGCGGCCGCCAGCCGGCCCGGGACGGCCACGTGGTCGCAGGTGGCGACGTAGGCGAAGCCGAGCCGGTCGGCGGCCCGGGCCGTCCGGCGCAGCTCGGCGGGGCCGGCCGCGGCCTCCCAGGGCTCCGCGTAGAGGGTGCTCTGCGACTGGACGGGCAGCTGGAGCCCGTAGGACAGCCGCCCCTCCGGCAGGACCCTCAGGCCCCGCGGCGGCCCGCTCTCACGCACCGGGCCAGAGCCCTTCCGGCGTCAGGCCGAGCAGCTCGATGGCGTTGCCGCGCACGACGCGCTCGACGGTCGCCGGCTCCAGATGGGCCATCTGCTCCTCGGCGACCTGCCGGGACCTGGGCCAGGTGGAGTCGGAGTGCGGGTAGTCGGTCTCGTACAGGACGTTGCCCGCTCCGATGGCGTCGAGGTTGCGCAGGCCGGTGGCGTCGTCGAAGAAGCAGCCGTGGACGTGCCGGGCGAAGAGCTCGGAGGGCGGGGTGCGCACCTTGTCCGCGATGCCGCCCCAGCCGCGGTTCTCCTCCCACACCACGTCCGCCCGCTCCAGGACGTACGGGATCCAGCCGATCTGTCCCTCCGCGTACATGATGCGCAGCCGGGGGAAGCGGTCGAACTTGCCCGACATCAGCCAGTCGGCCAGGGAGAAGCAGCAGTTGGCGAAGGTGAGCACGGAACCGACGGCGGGCGGCGCGTCGGCGGAGGTCGACGGCATCCGGGACGAGGAGCCGATGTGCATGGCGATCACGGTCCCGGTCTCCTCGCAGGCGGCCAGGAAGGGGTCCCAGTCGTCGCTGTGGACCGACGGCAGGCCCAGGTGCGGCGGTATCTCGGAGAAGCACACCGCCCGCACGCCCCGCGCCGCGTTGCGCCGCACCTCGTCGGCTGCCAGGCGGGCGTCCCACAGCGGGACGATGATGAGCGGGATCAGCCGGCCCTGCGCGCTGGGCCCGCACCATTCCTCGACCATCCAGTCGTTGTAGGCGCGCACGCACAGCAGGGCCAGTTCGCGGTCGGCGGCCTCGGTGAAGGTCTGGCCGCAGAAGCGCGGGAACGTGGGGAAGCAGAGCGCGGACTGGACGTGGTTGAGGTCCATGTCGGCCAATCGCTCGGGAACGCTGTACGAACCCGGCCGCATCCGTTCGTAGGTGATTCCTTCGAGCCGGATCTCGTCCCTGGAGCATCCGACGGCGGTATCAAGCCGCGTGAGAGGGCGGAACAAATCCTCATAGACCCACCAGTCCGCCACCGGACCGTCGTCCCCGGGGGCGCCCATGACGGGCGCGAAGCGTCCGCCGGCGAACGTCATGTCCTTCACGGGAGCCCTGACGATCCGCGGTCCGACATCGTGGAATTTCGCCGGAAGCCGGTTCCGCCAGACGTCGGAGGGCTCGACCGTGTGGTCGTCCACCGAGATTATCTTGGGGAAGCTCACCATGGCCGACACGGTAGCGCCGATCTGACGAGTCGTCAGCAAACTGGTGGAGCGGCCCCCGAAAGGCCCTTGCGAGAGGCCGGACCCCTGCTGACGCAGAGGCCCTGGACAAGGCAGACTGGCCGGTGCGACCGAGCAGGACAGGCAGGGGGTCACGATGGCCGGCGACACAGGGCACGGGCAGCAGCTGCGCTTCACCGTGCTCGGCCCCGTCCGCGCCTGGCGCGGAGACGAACCGCTCCACACCGGATCGCCCCAGCAGCGGGCACTGCTCGCCGCCCTGCTGCTGCGCGGCGGACGCACCGCCACCGCGCCCGAACTGGTCGACGCCCTCTGGGGCGAGGAACCCCCGCACGCGGCGCTGGCCGCGCTGCGCACCTACGCCAGCCGGCTGCGCAAGGCCTTCGGCCCCGACGCCGACGCCTTGGTCAGCGAGTCGGGCGGCTATGCCATACGGGTCGGGCTCGACGGACTCGACATCGACACCGCCGAGCGGCTGGCCGCCGAGGCCGACAAGGCCCGCGGCGCGGGCGACCGCGGCCGCGCCCGTGACCTGACCAACCAGGCGCTGGGCCTGTGGGACGGCGAGCCGCTGGCGGGCCTGTCCGGCCCGTACGCCGACACCCAGCGCGCCCGCCTGGAGGAGTGGCGCCTGAGCCTGCTGGAGACCCGGCTCGACCTCGACCTCGAGGTCGGCTGCCACGCCGAGGCCGTCTCCGAGCTCACCGCGCTGACCGCCGCCCACCCGCTGCGCGAGCGGCTGCGCGAGCTGCTGATGCTCGCCCTGTACCGCAGCGGCCGCCAGGCCGAGGCCCTGGCCGTCTACGCCGATACGCGACGGCTGCTCGCCGAGGAGCTGGGGGTGGACCCCTGCCCCGAGCTCTCCGAGCTCCAGCAGCGCATCCTCAACGCCGACACCGACCTCAACGTCCACTTCTCCGCCGACCGCCCCACCGCCGGGCCCACCTTCATCCGGCCCGCCCAGCTCCCGGCGACGGTCTCCGACTTCACCGGCCGGACCGCCTTCGTGGACGAGCTCAGCGACCAGCTCGCCACATCCGAGGGCCGCGTCATGGCGGTCTCCGCCGTCGCCGGCATCGGCGGCGTCGGCAAGACCACCCTCGCCGTGCACGTCGCCCACGCCGCCCGGCACCACTTCCCCGACGGCCAGCTCTACGTCGACCTGCAGGGCACCGGGCCCGTGGTCGCCGAGCCCGAGGCCGTCCTGGGCTCCTTCCTGCGCGCCCTGGGCATACCGGACTCCGGCATCCCGGACGGGGTGGAGGAGCGCGCCGCCCTCTTCCGCTCCACGCTCGACGGCCGCCGCGTCCTGGCCCTGCTGGACAACGCCCGCGACGCCGCCCAGGTCCGCCCCCTGCTGCCCGGCAACGAAGGCTGCGCCGCCCTCGTCACCAGCCGCTCCCGCATGGTCGACCTCGCCGGCGCGCACCTGGTCGACCTGGACGTGATGAGCCCGGAAGAGGCGCTCGTCCTGTTCACCCGCATCGTCGGCACCGAGCGCGTCGGCGCCGAGCGCGACGCCGCCATGGACGTCGTCGCCGCCTGCGGCTTCCTGCCGCTCGCCATCCGCATCGCCGCCTCCCGGCTGGCCGCCCGGCGCACCTGGACCGTCTCCGTCCTGGCCCGCAAGCTCGGCGACGAACGCCGCCGCCTGGACGAGCTGCGCGCCGGCGACCTCGCCGTGAAGGCCACCTTCGAGCTCGGCTACGGCCAGCTGGAGCCCGGCCAGGCCCGCGCCTTCCGCCTCCTGGGCCTGGCCGACGGCCCCGACATCTCGCTGGCCGCCGCGGCCGCCGTCCTCGACCTGGACCCCGACGCCACCGAGGAGCTGCTGGAGTCCCTGGTCGACACCTCGCTCCTGGAGTCCGCCGCACCGGGCCGGTACCGCTATCACGACCTCGTACGCCTCTACGCGCGTTCCTGCGCCGAGCGCGACGAACAGCCGCCCGCCGAGCGGACCGCCGCGATGTCGCGCCTGCTCGACTTCTACCTCGCCACGGCCGCGGGCGTGTACGTCCTCGAACGCCCCGGCGACCAGCTCCTGGCCCACCTGACGCCCACCACCCACCCGGGTCTGACCTTCACCGACCGCAGCGCGGCCGGCGACTGGCTGTTCGCGGAGGCCGGCTGCCTGTTGGCGTGCGTGCGCCAGCACTCCGGCGCCGCGGGCGAGACGCTGCGCCGCGCCGTGGACCTGCTGCTCGCGGCGAAGGACCTGGCCGAGTCGGGCGCCGACTCCCGGCAGTACGAGCAGGCCGCCACCGCCCTGCTGCACGCCACGCAGGCCGCCGGGGACACCCGCGCCGAGGGGCGTGCGCGGACGGTCCTGACGCACGTGCACAGCCTTGCCGGGCGGTTCGCCCAGGCCGACGAGCAGGCGCGGCACGCGGTGCTGCTGGGGCGGGCCTGCGAGGACCCGATCCCCTGCTGCTACGCCGCCAACAACCGCGGCATCATCTCCATCTACCAGCACCGCCACGAGGACGCGGAGGCCTACATCGGCCAGGCGCTCGCCGCCTTCCGCGCCGACGGCAACCGGCCGGGCGAGGCCAGCGCGCTGAGCAACCTCTCCCGCACGCACCTGGCCACCGGACGCGTCCAGTCGGCGGTGCACCTCGCCGAGCAGGCGATCGACCTCTACCGCGAGTCCAACGTCTCCTGGCGGCTCGCCAACGCCCTGTACGCCTACGCGGTGGCCCTCACCCACGCCGGGCGCCACGAGGAGGCCATGGCGCGGCTCATGGAGGCCCTGCCGGTCTTCCGGGACAACAGGCAGCGGCTGTGGGAGGGCATGACGCTCTTCCGCATGGCCGAGCTGTACCTCGCCACGCGCAAGCCCGCCAAGGCCGCGGCCGCCGCCGAGCAGGCGCTGGCACAGCTGCGGGGCATCGGCGGCGAATGGCGCCGGGCCAACATCCTGACGGTCCTGGGCCGTTCCCTGGACGCCTTCGGGCAGTCGGGGCGCGCCCACGCCTGCTGGACCGAGGCGCTGGCCATCTTCGAGCAGCTGGGTTCGTCCGAGGCGGCCGAGGTGCGCGGGCTGCTGGCGCCGGTGGCGGCCGCGTAGCGTCCCGCGAATCCGCGGCGGCGGCTTCCCGTGGAACCCGCGTGAAGGTCCGTACAGTGGTCCGCACGGGCGCGCCGCGCCCGCACGCGGAGCCCGTGAAACCGCGGCCCGTTCCCGTGCGAAGGCCCGTAAAAACCCTTTCACGTGCCCGTTCATCGATCGTTTATCGCGATCCTTCACTCTTAGGGATGTCGATCCGTCGCGTCGGGGGGCAGGCGGGTCGTGGGTGAGGCCTCACCTCTAGGGTGAACAACCCTAATGTGCCCGTCCGGCGGTCCTCGGGGGAGTCGCCGGGCGGGTTCTGCAGTCCCCACTAGCCCGAACGACTCGCACTGCATCGGAGTTGAACACCATGAGCGATGACAAGCTCACGTCGCCCGTAGTGGCCACGCCACAGGACGACCACGCCACCGGCACTCCGCTCACCGTGGCGCAGTCCGTGGCCGCCGCCGGCGAAGCGCCGCTCACGCCGCAGGACGACCACGCGACGGGCGCCCCGGCGTTCGCCCTCAAGGACGACCACGCCACCGGCACTCCGGCGTTCGTCATGAAGGACGACCACGCCACCGGCGCACCGGCGTTCGTCATGAAGGACGACCACGCCACGACGGAGAAGCCGTTCTGATCGATCCGGCCTGTGTGTCGGGGAGCTTCCGCCAGACATCGGCCGGAAGCTCCCGGACCCACCGGATCCCGGGGGCCACGGGGGAACGGGGGAACGGCCCCAGCGGGAAAGCCGACGGGTAGTGCTACGGGGGTAGCAACGGGGGCCCGTCGGGAAACGGGGGACACGGTCCAACGGGGGAGCACGAACTGCCCGGGGGGACGGACACGGTCCAACGGGGGTACCCGCAACGGGGGATCGACAGGGGCCGGCGACGACGGCGCGGAGGGGGAGCCGTCGACGCCGGCCCTTGCGGCTGCCCGGAAGTTTTCGGCCAAAACCCCGTACGCCCGCCCCGTCAACCGGTACTTTCACTGACAAAGCACCACGACCAACCCATGCACCATCCCCCCGAGCAGAGGAGCCGCAATGAACCAGACGATGACGCACCGCACCAAGGGCCGGGGCGCCAAGGCCCTCGCCGTACTCGGCGTCGCGGCGGCCGCGGCCATCCTCGGCGCGTTCCCCGCGGCGGCCGACGACCACTCGACCTCCGTACCGTCCCTGCAGGCGCCCACGTCGGCCGTGGAGATATTCGACGACCACTCCACGGACATGGACCGGCTGAACGGCGGCGCCGACGACCACATCACCGGCGCCACCGCGCTGCAGCGCCTGCGCTGACCCGGCGGCCGTACGGCGGAGGCGTGCCGCACGGCACCCCCGCCCGCGAGGCCGCGGCCCGCCGGGAGCGGCGGCCGCGGCCTCGCACCGGGCCCTACCGGGGGGCCTGCCCCCGCAGCAGCGTCTTGCGTACCTTGCCCGAGGCGTTGCGCGGCAGTTCCCGGACGAACTCCACCTCGCGCGGCACCTTGTAGTTGGCCATCTCCCGGCGGGCCCAGGCGATCAGCTCCTCCGCCGTCACCCCGGCCTCCCCTGCCGTCCCCGCGCTCCGCACCGCGAACGCCTTGCCGACCTCGCCGAGCCGGGCGTCCGGCACGCCCACGACGGCGACCTCCGCGATACCGGGGTGCCGCAGCAGGACCTGCTCTATCTCGGCGGGGTAGGCGTTGAAACCCCCCACGATGAACATGTCCGTGACGCGGTCGGTGATGCGCAGATTTCCCTCGGCGTCCAGGACGCCGATGTCGCCCGTGCGCAACCACCCGTCGGCGCCCAGCACCTGTGCCGTGGCCCGCGGGTCCTCGAAGTAGCCGGACATCACCTGGTAGCCGCGCACCAGGATCTCTCCGGGCTCGCCGGGCGGCAGTGCGGCCCCGCCGGGCCCGGCCACCTTGACCTCGGTGTCCGGCAGGGCCCGGCCCGAGGTGCCCGCGACCGTCTCCGCCGCATCGCCCCGCCGGCACATCGTGACCACCCCCGTGGCCTCGCTCATGCCGTACGCGGTCAGCACGGTGGGGATGCCCAGCTCGCCCCGCAGCCGGTCGATCAGCCGCCGGTCCACCACCGCGGCCCCCGTCACGACCACCCTCAGCGACGAGAGGTCGTGCGCCGCCCGGGCCGGGTGGTCCAGCAGCGACTGCAGGAGCGTGGGCGGACCGGGCAGGACGGAGATGCGCTCGCCGGCGATCGTGAGCAGCGCGGCCCAGGGGTCGAAGACGGACTGCGGCACCATCGTCGCGCCCCGCATCAGGCACGCGATGATCCCCGCCTTGTAGCCGAAGGTGTGGAAGAACGGGTTCACGATCAGATAGCGGTCTCCTTCCCGCAGCCCGGCCAGCTCGCTCCAGACGCCGAACGCGCGCAGCGTCTGGGCGTGTGTGATCACGGCCCCCTTGGGCTCGCCCGTGGTGCCCGAGGTGAAGAGGATGTCCGAGGCCGCCCCCGGCCCGACGGCGTCGGCGCGGGCCCGTACGGCCCGGGCGGGCACGGCGTCCCCGGCACCGAGGAACTCCTTCCACGTACGGAAGTCGGCGGGCGCGTCGTCCGCCAGGACGACCACGTCGCGCAGGTGCGGCAGTCCGGGCAGCGGGCCCACTTCCCCAGCCGCTGCCGCGCCCCCGGCGGGTGGCTGCGCCGCGGCGCTGCGCAGAGCGGCCACGTAGGAGGTGCCGAGGAAGGTGCCGGTGACGAAGAGCAGCCGGGCCCGCGTGCGCTCCAGCACCCGGACCGCCTCGGCGCCCTTGAAGCGGGTGTTGACCGGCACGAGCACGGCTCCGGCCGTAACGGCGCCCAGGGCGGAGACGATCCAGTCCGCGGTGTTCGGGGCCCAGACGGCGACCCGGTCACCGGCCTCGACGCCGGTGGCGAGGCACGCGGCGGCGGCCCGCTCGACCCGCTCGCCGAGCTGCCGGTAGGTGATCCGGACCCGGCCGTCGACCACGGCCTCGCGGTCCGCGTGCCGCTCGGCGGCCGCACGGACGAGGCCCGGAAGGGAGCCGAACTCCAGATCACCGCGCATGGCACGTCCTCCCCCACCCGCGGCCGGCGCCGCATCGCGCCCACTAGCTGACGTGGCGTCAGATTAGCGATAGCCTTCCGCGCTGTCAGCACCGACAGCACGGAGGTGGCGATGACGGCAACGCTCAAGGACACCACTGCGATCGTCGGCATCGGTCAGACCCCCTTCGCCCGCCAACTCCCCGAATCCGAGAAAACCCTGGCCTGCCGCGCCGTCCTGGCCGCCCTGGACGACGCGGGCCTTTCCCCCTCCCAAGTGGACGCCTTCGCCTCGTACACCATGGAGACCACCGACGAGGTGGAGATCGCCAAGGCCATCGGCGCGGGCGACGTGACCTTCTTCTCCCGGGTCGGCTACGGCGGAGGCGGCTCCTGCGCGACCGTCGCCCACCTCGCCGCCGCGCTCACCACCGGCCAGGCGACCGTCGGCGTCGCCTGGCGCTCACGCAAGCGCGGCTCGGGCCCGCGCCCATGGCGCGACACCCACACACAGCTGCCCATCCCCGGCCAGTGGACCCGGCCCTACGGGCTCCTGCGCCCGGCCGACGAGATAGCCCTGCTCGCACGGCGCTATATGCGCGAGTACGGCGCGAGCCGCGACCACTTCTTCAACGTCGCCCGGGCCTGCCGCAACCGCGCCAACCAGAACCCCGCCGCGATGATGTACGAGCGCCCGCTGACCCGCGAGGCGTATATGGCCTCGCGCTGGATCAGCGAGCCGCTCTGCCTCTTCGACAACTGCCTGGAGACCGACGGCGCGCTGGCGTGCGTCCTCGTCACGGCCGAACGCGCCGCCGACTGCCGGCGCCGCCCGGTCTATGTGCACTCCGCGGCCCAGGGGCTGCCGTCCCAGCACCACGGCATGGTCAACTACTGGACGGACGACCCGCTGTCCGGCCCCTCCTGGACCGCCGCCCGGCAGCTGTGGAAGAGGGCCGACTTCGGCCCCGACGACATCGACGTCGCGCAGATCTACGACGCCTTCACGCCGCTCATCCCGCTGTCCCTCGAGGGCTATGGCTTCTGCGGACGCGGCGAGGGCGCGGCCTTCTCCGAGGGCGGCGCGCTCGAACTCGGCGGCCGGCTCCCGATCAACACGGCCGGCGGCGGACTCAGCGAGGCTTACGTCCATGGCTTCAACCTCATCAACGAGGGGGTCAGACAACTGCGCGGCACCTCCACGGCGCAGGTGCCCGGCGCCTCGACCTGCCTGGTCACGGCGGGCGAGGGCGTCCCCACGTCGGCACTGCTGCTGAGGAGTTGACCGCTCATGTCCCCCATGATGAGGGGCACCACTGACAATGGCCTCCTGCTGCCCGTCGCGGACGAGGACGGGCAGCCCTTCTGGGACTTCGCCGCCCGCGGTGAGCTGCGCGTTCAGGCCTGCGCGGACTGCCACCGGCTCCGCTTCCCGCCCCGGCCCTGCTGCCCGCACTGCCAGTCCTTCGCCGGCGAGTGGCGCCGGATGTCCGGGCGCGGCCACATCTGGTCGTACGTCGTGCCCCACCCGCCCCTGCTGCCCGGCTACGCCGAACAGGCCCCGTACAACGTCATCGTCGTCGAGCTCGCGGACGCCCCCGGCATCCGCCTCGTCGGCAATCTCGTGGCCCACGCCGACGCCGCGCTCGACTCCGTCGACCCGGCCGCACTGCGGATCGGCGCCCCCGTCCAGGTCGCGTTCACCGAGATCGCGCCGGGTGTCACCGTGCCCCGCTGGCTTCTGGAGCGCCCATGACCCTGCACACGGAGCGACGCCCGGACGGCGTCGCGCTCGTCACCCTGAACCGGCCCGAGCGGCACAACGCCATCGACCTGGCCACCGCACGCCAACTGCAGTACGCCTGGCGGGACTTCCGCAGCGACGACACCGTACGGGCCGTCGTGCTCACCGGCGCCGGGGACCGCGCCTTCTGCACCGGCATCGACCGCTCCGCCGACGTCCCGCAGCCGCGCTCCCCGTACTCCGTGGACGACCCGCTGCGCACGGTCGGGCCGAAGGCCGCCGATCTGTGGAAGCCCGTCGTGGCCGCGGTCGGGGGCATGGCGTGCGGCGGGGCGTTCTACCTGCTGGGCGAGGCCGAGTTCATCGTCGCCTCCGAGAACGCCGCCTTCTTCGACCCGCACACCTCCTACGGCATGGTCAGCGCGTACGAGTCCGTGCTCATGGCGCAGCGCATGCCGTCGGGCGAGGCTGCGCGGATGGCCCTGATGGGCACCGCGGAACGCCTCTCGGCGCGCCGGGCCCACGAGATCGGCCTGGTCTGCGAGCTGACGCCGCCCGGCGGGGCCACGGCCGCCGCCCTGCGCGCGGCCGCCGTCATCGCCTCCTACCCCACGGAAGCGGTCCAGGGCACGGTCCGGGCCCTGTGGGCGGCCAAGGAGGCCGCCCGCGCGCACGCCCTGGCCCTGGCGCCGCACCTGGTCTCGCTGGGGAACCTGCCCCCCGCCGACCAGGCGGCGCTCTTCGCCGCCCGCGACCGCTCCCACGACCACCGGCTGCGCTGACCGCCGGCCTGGGGCCGGGGGGCCGAAGGCGTGTGACGGCCGGACGTCAGCGCCGCGAGTGCCCCGTGCCCTTGGCCGCGTCCAGGGCGTAGACGCACCGGTCCTTGCTGCAGGCGTAGACCACACCGGCCACGGCCACGGGCGAGCCCGTGATCTCGCCACCGGTGGCGAGCTTCCAGCGGAGCTGACCGCCCGCCGCGTCCACCGTGTAGAGGCAGTGGTCCGCGGAGCCGAAGTGGACCCGGCCGTCGGCGACGACGGGGGCGCCGACGATGTCGCCGCCCGCCGCGAAGCGCCACTTGGGCGTGCCGGTGACCGCGTCCAGCGTGTAGAGCGCCCCGCCGCTGCCCAGATGCACGGCGCCCGACGAGACGAGCACGGGCTCGGTCGACTGGCGGGCCTCCGTCGCGATGCGCCAGCGGTCGCGGCCGGTCGTCGCGTCCAGGGCGTACACCGTGCCCAGATAGTCGGCGATGTAGACGCCGCCGCCCGTCACCGCGGGCCCGGGGGCGAACGCGGGCGGGCTCAGGAAGACCGCCGGCGCCTCGAACCGCCAGCGCACGTCGCCGCGCGCCACGTCGATGGCGAGCACCCGCGTCCCGGCCGCGACGTAGACCATCCCGTCCGGCGCGGACAGCAGCCGTACCGGCACTCCTCCGCAGGACGCCGCGTCGCCGACCGGGTAGGACCAGCGCTCCACGCCCGTACGGGCCTCGAGCGCGCGCAGCCGGGCGTCGGCCCAGACGTAGACCGTGCCGTCATGGACGGCCGGACCGCAGTCGGGGGTCTCGAAGTCGGTCTGGGCGCCGGTCATCTCCCACAGCAGTTCGCCGTTGGCGGCCTCCCACGCCTGGACGCCGCCGCCGCGCGTACCCGTGACGATCGTTCCCCGGTCGGCCTTGAGCGAGTAGACCCAGCCGTCCGTGGCCAGGCGCCACCGCTCGGCGCCGTCGGCGGCGTCGAGCGCGTACAGCGTGGGGCCGTCGGAGGCGTGTATGCGGCCGTCGGCGACGGCCATCGCCCAGGCCACGTCCCGGGTCTTGAACTGCCGGCGCCCGCTCGCCACGTCGAGCGCGTGCACCTCGAAGGACGTGACGTACAGCAGGTCCTCGGAGACGACGGGCGTGCCCCAGACGTCGTTGGACATGCGGAACCGCCACGGCCGCCAGCGGCCCGGGTCGCTGTGGGCGCCGGTGGCGCCGTCGGGCGCCGGCGCCGGAGCGGGCGCCTGCCCGGGCACCACGGCCGCCGAGGCCCCGGCCGGGGGCCGTACCCAGCCGGTGGTGGGGCCGGCTCCGGTCTGGGCGTGCGGCTCCCGCGCGTCGGCGACCCGCGGCCCGGGCCCGATCGGCACCTGCGATCCGGCCAGCCGCACGGTGCCCTCGGGCGCGGCGGCGGGAGCCCCGGCGTGCCGCCCCTGGGCAGCGGCGGCGCCCGCGGGCCGTACACCGTGCGGGCCGCTCAGGCCACCCCGCGGATCGGGCGCCACGACGCCGGAGCGCCCGGCGCCCGAGCCCACGTGGCCGTCGCCCCAGCCGGTGCCGCTGCGGGCACCCGAGGGCGGTTCGTAGCCCGCAGCCGGCTCCGGGGCGGGCGGCTGGACGGGGCGGGGCGGGGGGGCCGAACGGCCGCGCCCGCCGCCCCGGGGGCCGCCGGCGGCGGCCGGGGGACGGTGTCCGGCGCGGCGCTGTTCGATCAGGGTGACCGCGTTGTCGGGCAGCCACGCCGAGGCCGTACCGCTGTCGTCGCCCCCGCCGGAGGCGAACAGGTGCGGTGCCAGCTGCGACTGCAGGTCGGCCGGGCTCGGCCGGTTCTCCGCCGCCATCTGCATGCAGGAGTCGATCAGGGGCCGCAGCTCGTCGGGCAGGCCGCTCAGATCGGGGCCCTCCCGCAGCAGCATGAAGACGGTCTCGACCGGATTCGCGCCGTGGAAGGGCGCGTGCCCGGTCGCGGCGAAGACCAGCGTGGAGCCGAGGGAGAAGATGTCGCTGGCCCCGGTCACACTGCGGGAGTCGCGCGCCTGTTCGGGTGACATGTAGGCGGGCGTGCCGACCGCGACGTTGGTCATGGTCAGCCGGGTGTTGGAGACGCCGGAGGCGATGCCGAAGTCGATGACCCGGGGGCCGTCCTCCACCACGAGCACGTTGGACGGCTTCAGGTCGCGGTGGACGAGCCCCGCGCCGTGGATGGACTGCAGCGCCTCCGCGATGCCCGCGGCCAGCCAGCGCACCGCCTGGGCCGGCAGCGGCCCGCACTCGTTCACGATCTCCTCGAGCGAGGGCGCGGGAACGTAGGCGGTGGCGAGCCACGGCACGGCGGCCCTCGGGTCGGCGTCCACGACCGCGGCCGTGTAGAAGCCGCTGACCGCCCGGGCCGCTTCCACCTCACGGGTGAACCGGACCCGGAAGAGCTGGTCCTCCGCGAGCTCCGTGCGCACCGTCTTGATCGCGACCCGTCGGCCGGACGCCGAGCGGGCGAGATAGACCAGCCCCATGCCGCCCGCACCGAGCCGGCCGAGCACCTCGAACGGGCCGATCCGTCTCGGGTCGTGCTGCGTAAGCTGCTCCACCACTGACCTGCCACCTCCCCGTGGGGGCTTGAAGGGTTTCAGCCCCGTGCAGCGCGTCACCGCGAATTATCCCGGGGTACGCACCCTGATTCTTCCTGGCGAAGCCCGCGGTTGCGAACCCGGGGGCGCTTCGCCGTGTCTCCGCCAAATAGGTGCATATCCCGCTATACGCGGACTCACCCGCCTCATGCCCTCCTCCTACCCCCTCCCGCCCTGCCCGCCCCCGCCCTGCCGGCTACGCCTGCACCGGCTGCGAGACGTCGATGACGGCGAAGTCGGCGCCCTGGTCGTCGGCGAGCACCGCGAAGCGCCCGTACGGGGTGTCCTGGGGCTCCCAGCGGAGCCGGCCGTGCAGCCGCAGCGTCGCCTGCACGACGGCGTCGCAGTCGTCGACCACGAAATAGGCCAGAAAGTGGGCGGGCATCTCCCGGGGGAACCGGTCGTCCATGACGGCACGGCCCGCGACCGCGTGCTCGGGCGTGGCCGGCGTCCCGGCGGGCGTCCAGATGGCGAACTCGATACCCGCCTCCTCGCTCAGGTCGTGGACGTTGAGCCCGAAGACCTCCTCGTAGAACGGGTCGATCGCCGCGGCGTCCCACGTGTACACCTCGGCCCAGCCGTACGCGCCCGGCTCGCCCCGCTTCTCGAACCCCTTGTGGGTGCCGGCCTCCCACACCCCGAAGACGGCGCCTCCGGGGTCGGCCGCCATCAGCATCGTGCCGAACGGGCCGATGGCCATCGGGCCCATGACGATCTGCCCGTGCGCGGCCCGGATGCGGTCGGCCGTGGCCGCCGCGTCCGGCGAGGCGAAGTAGACGGACCAGGTCGTCGGCATCCGGCCGTCCGGCTTGGGCGCCAGCGCGGCGACGTTCTTCCCCTCGTGGAACGCGTGGGTGTAGTGCCCGTACTCCCCTCCGCTGTCCTCGAACGTCCAGCCGAATATCTCGCCGTAGAAGCGCTTGCCCGCCGCGACGTCCGGCAGCATGACGTCCACCCAGCACGGGGCGCCTTCCGGGAATGCGTCCGTGGCTGTGCTCATGGTCCGCCCTCCTTCCGCGGGTGGGCACGGCGCCCTGTCCGCTCGGAGTGTTCTCGCTGCCACGGTAGAGGCGGAACGCGGATCCCGCGCGGCCTGTGGATAACCGCCGGGCGGCCTCGCGGACGACCCCCGGACGCCTCGGCGGGACCGCCGTCCACAGCTCGTTGATAGGACAATTCACCGGTACGGGCCAATCCGCTCCTACCGTCTACGAACCCCTTCACACCCCCTCTGACCTGCGCTTACACCCCATCGAACACCCCCGCCCCCATTTGCATGCGGCCGAATCGCGCTCCGATCACCCCTCGGTAAGCTGACGGCATGACAGGACAAGTACGCACCGTCGACGGCCGCGTGGCCGGTCGACGCGGTCAGGCGACGCGGCAGAAGCTGCTCGACTGCCTCAGCGAAATGCTCAGCTCATCCCCGTACCGCGATGTCAAGGTCATCGATGTCGCCCGCAGGGCCGGCACCTCCCCCGCGACCTTCTACCAGTACTTCCCCGACGTCGAGGGTGCCGTCCTCGAGATCGCCGAGGAGATGGCGAAGGAGGGCGCGAGCCTGACCGACCTGGTCGCCGGGCGCTCCTGGGTCGGCAAGTCCGGCGCGCAGGCGGCCGAAGAACTGGTCGACGGCTTCCTCGGGTTCTGGCGCAAGCACGACGCGATCCTGCGCGTCGTCGACCTGGGAGCGGCCGAGGGCGACAAGCGGTTCTACAAGATCCGCATGAAGATCCTCAACGCCGTCACCAACTCCCTGACGGAGTCGGTCAAGGAACTGCAGTCCAAGGGCAAGGTGGACAAGGACGTCAGCCCGGCCGCGGTGGCCGGTTCGCTCGTCGCGATGCTCGCGGCCGTGGCCTCGCACCAGAAGGGCTTCCAGAGCTGGGGCGTCAAGCAGGCCGAGCTCAAGCCCAACCTCGCACTGCTCGTGCATCTGGGCATCACCGGCAAGAAGCCGACGAAGTAACCCACAGCGCGACCGCGCACCACATCGCACCACTCGCACGTCCTGTCATCGCAGCGGCGGGCCGCTCGGGCTCGGCCCCGGGCGGCCCGCCGCGGCGCACCGCGACGCGTCCGCCGGCCCTACCGCCTCTCGAGCCGGAACAGCCGGATCTCACGCTCCACACGCGCCTGATAGCGCGCGTACGGCGGCCAGAAGGTGAGCACCGCCGCCCACGTCTCCTCCCGCTCGGCTCCGCGCAACAGCCGCGCCCGTACGGGAATGTCCCGCCCCTTCCAGCTGATCTCCGCATCCGGGTGCGCCATCAGGTTCGCCGTCCAGGCGGGGTGTCCGGGGCGTCCGAAGTTGCTGCCGATCAGGGTCCAGGCGTTGCCGGTGCGGTCGTCCGGCATGCAGGCGAGCGGTGTCCGCCGCGGCAGGCCGCTCTTGGCTCCCGTCGAGGTCAGCAGCACCGAGGGGAGCATGTACCCGCTCAGCAGCACCTTGCCGTGCGTGATCCGGTGAATCGCCCGGTCGGCCGCGGGCACGAAGTGCGGTGCGATCCGCGCGAACGTACGGGTCGAGGAGACGGAGCGCACCAGGCGCTCGACGGCTGCCATCACAGCACCACCGCTTCCCGGGACCCGGTGGCGTCAAACAGCCCCGACACGCCTGCCGAGCGCTCCCGGAGCCGGTGTACGGGCCCGAACAGCAGCTCGTCCGACGCCGCCCGTTTGAAGTACCTCTGCACATCGTGTTCCCACGTCACTCCGATGCCTCCATGCAGTTGGATCGCCTCCCCGGCGACCGTCCGGGCCGTTTCCAGGGCCTGTGCGAGCGCGAGCCCTCCCACGGCGGCCCGAGCGGACCATGCCGCGTAGTACGCCGCCGAACGGGCCGCCTGCACGGACACGTACAGCTCCGCCAGGCGGTGCTTGACGGCCTGGAAGGAGCCGATCGGCCTGTCGAACTGTTCCCGCACGCGCGCGTACTCGACGGTTTGCTCCAGCACCCGTTCCGCCGCACCCACCGCTTCGGCCGCGAGAACGGCGGCCACCCGGCCGCCGAGCGCGGCCAGCGCGGCCCGTACGTCGGCCTCCGGCGAGCCGAGCGGTTCCGCCTCGGCGTTGCGCAGCTCGAGGCGCGCCTGGGGCCGTGTCTCGTCCAGTGCGGTCAGCCGCGTACGGGTCACCCCGCGCGACGTCTCCGGGTGCAGGGCGAACACCATGGTGCGGCCGCGCGCGTAGCCGCCGGTGTGCGCGGCGACCAGCAGCAGACCGGCACTGTGCCCGTCGAGCACCTGCCCGGCCTCTCCGTAGAGCCGCCAGCCGTCGCTCGTCCGGCGGGCCTGCACACCACCGGCCCGGCCGCCACCGGACCAGTGGGCGCTGTCGGGGCCGGTCAGGGCGAACGCGTCCGGCAGTGTGCCGTCCGGCACCACGAACGTGCCGGTGAGCCGTCCCGAGGCAAGGCGGGGCAGCAGCCTCGCGCGCTGCTTCGGCGTGCCCAGGGCGGCGACGAGGGGCACGGCCACCGCCGCGGTGGCCGTCAGGGGCGAGGGAAGCAGCGCCCGCCCTGCCTCCTCGGCGGCCAGGGCCAGCTCGATGAGGCCGCAGCCGACCCCGCCGTACCGCCGCTCCACCGCCAGGCCCGGCAGCCCCAGCTGATCGGCGAGGCGGAGCCACAGTCTCCCGTCGTAACCGGCGGGGGTCAGTACGGCCGCCCTGCTCTCGCCCGGACCGGCCTCCTTGAGCAGGACCTCGCGCAGGGTGCGCCGGATCTCCCCCTGCTCCACGCTGAACGCGGCGTCCATCGGCAGCCTCTCCTTCAGCACTACTGACGGGCCGTCATATTAGGTTCAGGGGATCGGGTTTCCCAGAGGCGGGCGCAAGTTGGGCACGGCCGGTGCCGCATTGATCTGATGTACCGTCAGCTCCATGACTCCAGGCAAGCGCAAGGTCGCTGTCGTCGGCGTCGCCCTCTCCGACTGCGGCCGGCTCGACACGGTCACGCCGTACGCCCTGCACGCACAGGCCGCCCGCCGTGCCGTCGCCGACTCGGGGCTCGACAGATCCCTGGTGGACGGCTTCGCCTCGGCCGGGCTGGGCACGCTCGCCCCCATCGACGTCGCGGAGTACCTGGGGCTGCGGCCCACCTGGGTGGACTCGACGTCCGTCGGCGGCTCGACCTGGGAGGTGATGGCCGCCCACGCGGCCGACGCCATCGCGGCGGGTCACGCCAACGCCGTCCTTCTCGCGTACGGCTCCACCGCCCGCGCCGACATCAAGGCCGGCCGCCGCACCGCCGGCCTGTCCTTCGGCACCCGCGGCCCGGCCCAGTTCGAGGCTCCGTACGGGCACACCCTCATCGCCAAGTACGCGATGGCGGCCCGGCGCCACATGCACCAGTACGGCACCACGCTTGAACAGTTGGCCGACATCGCCGTTCAAACCCGCGCCAACGCCGCCCACAATCCCCACGCCATGTACCGCACCCCCCTCACGGTCGACGAGGTGCTCGGCGGCCCGGTGATCGCCGACCCGTTCACCCGGCTCCAGTGCTGCATACGCTCCGACGGTGGCTGCGCCGTGCTGCTGGCCGCCGAGGAGTACGTCCCGGACACGGCCAAACCACCGGTGTGGATCGCCGGCACCGGTACCACCGTCTCGCACACCACGATGTCCGAGTGGGAGGACTTCACCACCACCCCGGCGGCCGTCTCCGGGCGCCTGGCCTTCGGGCGCGCCGGAGTCACGCCGCAGGAGATCGAGGTGGCGCAGCTGTACGACGCGTTCACCTATATGACCCTGGTGACGCTGGAGGACCTCGGCTTCTGCGCCAAGGGCGAGGGCGGCGCCTTCGCCGCCCGGGGCAGGCTGACCATCGGAGGCGATCTGCCCGTCAATACCGACGGTGGCGGCCTCTCCGCCTGCCACCCCGGCATGCGGGGCCTGTTCCTCCTCGTCGAGGCCGTGCGCCAGCTCCGCGGCGAGGCGGAGGAGGGCCGCCAGGTCCGCACGGCAGGCGGACGGCCGCCCCGGCTGGCCGTCGCCTCGGGCACGGGAGGCTGGTTCTGCTCGTCGGGAACGGTGATCCTGGCCCGCGACTGACACATGCGAGGGCCATGCCTGGCGTCGGGGGCCGCGTCGGGGTGCCGGGACCGCCGCAAGGCCGGCGCAGGCGATGCGGTCCCGCGCCGACAAGCGGCTATCCGGCTTCCGCCGCCGGCCGGAAGACCGGCACCGCAGGCAGGACGCCCTCAGGTTCACCGCGGTAGGCGACCCGCAACCGCATGCCGATCCGCAGCTCGCTCCCCAAGCAGTCGATCACCTCGGTCATCATGCGCGGCCCCTCCTCGAGGTCGACCACCGCCGCGACGTAGGGGACGCGCGCACCGAAGGGCGGGAGGTCGTTCACGTGGACGACGGACCAGGTGTAGAGCGTGGCGCGGCCGCTCGCCTCCTCCCAGACGACGTCCTCGCTCCAGCAGCGCGGACAGAACTCCCGCGGATAGTGATGCGCCTTCCCGCACCCGCCGGCACGGCACCGGCGTATGAGCAGCCTCCCCTGGGTCGCGGCGTCCCAGTAGGGCCGCGTGAAGTCGTCGACCTCCGGAACGTCGAAGCGCGGCAGCCCTCGCATCGATCCCACCTCCCGACAGCGGCGTGGTTCCGGCGCACAACCATTCCTGACGGCTTGTCAGATCGGTAATCTGACTCCACGTCAGCTTATCGGCCATTGAGCAGGAGTGGGCGAGAACGATGCTCGGATCGACTCACGGCACCCTCACCACCACCTCCCGTCCGGCCCGCGTAGTGGCCTGTGGCCGACGACCAGGCCCCATGGTCCACGGCACGGCCTCTCCCGCCGGCGACGACCTGGACGTCAGCGGGCGCCCCCTGCGCTCCGACGTCCCCGACCTGGACCGCTTCTTCCGCCCCGAGACCGTGGCCGTCATCGGCGCCTCGGAGACCGAGGGCCGGCCCAACACCCGGATCACCCAGCAGCTCATCGCCTGGGCCAAGCGCGTCGGCGCCCGCGTCCACCCCGTGCACCCCACCCGTGCCACCGTTTTCGGCCTCCCCTGTCATGCGTCGGCCCGCGACGTGCCGGGCCGGATCGACGTCGCCGTCGTCCTCGTCGGCGACCCGGTCCCGGTCGTCGAGGAACTGGCCCACTGTGACGTGGCGTTCGCCGTCGTCTTCGCTTCCGGCTTCGCCGAGACGGGCAGCGAGGGGGCCGCGGCACAGGCCCGGCTCGCCGCCGCCCTCCAGGGCACCGGCACCCGTCTGCTCGGGCCCAACACCAACCTCAACGCCTTCGAGCCCGTCCGCGACGACCTCAACGGACCGGCCATCGCGCTGATCACCCAGTCAGGCCACCAGGGCCGGCCGGTCTTCAGCCTGCAGGAGCTGGGCATCCGGCTCTCGCACTGGGCCCCCACCGGCAACGAGGCGGATCTGGAGTGCGCCGACTTCATCTCCTACTTCGCCACCCGGCCCGAGGTCGGAGCCATCGCCACCTATGTGGAAGGGCTCAAGGACGGCCGCGCCTTCCTGCTCGCCGCCGACCGGGCCGCCCGCCACCACGTGCCGGTCGTCGCCGTCAAGGTGGGCAGGACCGAGGTCGGGGCCCGCACCGCCGCGACCCACACCGGCAAGCTGACCGGCGCCGACGACGTGGTGGACGCCGCCATGCGGCAGTTCGGCGTGATCCGCGTGAACGGCCTGGACGAGCTCCAGGACACCTCCGCCCTGCTCGCCCGCGCCCGCCCGCCCCGGGCCGAGGGCATCGCCGTGTATTCGATCTCCGGCGGCACGGGGGCGCACTTCGCGGATCTCGCCACGGCGGCCGGGCTCGAGCTCCCCGTCCTGCCGGCCGCCAAACAGGCCGAACTCCACCAGTGGATTCCCGACTATCTGAGCACCGCCAACCCCATCGACAACGGCGGTCACCCTGTGGGCGACTGGCGCGGCCGCAAGATCATCGATGCCGTCCTCGCCGACCCCTCCGTCGGCATCCTCGTCTGCCCGATCACCGGCCCCTTTCCCCCGCTGAGCGACAAGCTCGCCCAGGACCTGGTGGACGCGGCGGAGAAGACGGACAAGCTGGTCTGCGTGGTCTGGGGCTCCCCGGTCGGCACCGAGGACGCCTATCGCAGCACCCTCCTCGGCTCTTCCCGCGTGGCCACCTTCCGCACCTTCGCCAACTGCGTCACCGCCATCCGCGCCTACCTCGGCCACCACCGCTTCACCGCCGGCTACCGCTCCCCCTTCGACGAGGCGCCCCGCGCCCTGTCCCCCTCGGCCCGCAAGGCCCAGGCACTGCTGCGCCCAGGTGAGCAGCTCAGCGAGCACGCGGCGAAGCAGCTCCTGCGCGCGTACGGCATACGCGTGCCCCGCGAACACCTGGTGACCAGTGCCGCCGCGGCCGTGCGCGCGGCCGCCCAGATCGGCTACCCGGTCGTCATGAAGGCCTCGGGCCCCCACCTGGCCCACAAGTCGGAACTGGGCCTGGTCAAGATCGGGCTGACCTCCGCCAGCCAGGTCCGCGACGCCTATCGCGAGCTCACCGACATCGCCCGTTACGAAGGGCTCCCCCTGGACGGCATCCTCGTCTGCCAGCGGGTCGGGCGCGGTGTGGAGATGGCCGTCGGCATCACCCACGACCCTCTCTTCGGTCCCACGGTGACGGTGGGCCTGGGCGGCGTTCTCGTGGAGGTCCTGGACGACACGTCCGTGCGCGTACCGCCGTTCGGCGAGGACCACGCGCGGGCGATGCTCGGCGAACTGCGCGGGCGGGCCCTGCTCGACGGGGTCCGGGGGGCTCCCCCGGCCGACGTGGACGCCCTCGTCGAGACCGTCCTGCGCGTCCAGCGCATGGCCCTGGAACTGGGCGACGACCTCGTCGAGGTGGATCTCAACCCGCTGGTGGTCCTCGAGCGCGGCCAAGGGGCCGTGGCGCTCGACGCGCTGGCCTTCTGCCGCTGACGCGGCAGCCGTGCCCCGGCCCCTCCCCCGGCCGGCCGACCGCGCGCGAGGCGCCCGTAGGAAAAGGAGCTCCCCCATGAATCTCTCCCCCCGTGAGACATCCCCCGAGCCCGCTGGGCACGGCGAGCCGGACGGCTCCGTCGCGCCCAGCGGCTCCGATGACTCATTGGTACGGCACGCCACTGACAACGGCGTCGTCCTGATCACCCTCAACCGGCCCCAGGCGCTCAACGCCATCACCCCTGACCTGCGCGAACGTCTTGTTTCGGAATTCATCGGGATCTCCGCCGACCCGGCCGTCCGGGCCGTGGTCCTCACCGGCGCGGGCAGGGGATTCTGCTCGGGCGCCGACCTGCGGGCGGCCCCCGCAGCGGCCGCCGCCGCGCGCGTTCCGGGCGATGTGGCCCGCACGATCCGCGTCGGCGCGCAGCGGCTGATCAGCGCGGTGCTGGACTGCGAGAAGCCCGTGATCGCCGCCGTGAACGGCGCCGCGGCGGGGCTCGGCGCGCATCTCGCGCTGGCCTGCGACCTGGTCCTGGCCGCCGAATCCGCGCGGTTCATCGAGGTGTTCGCCCGCCGCGGTCTGGTGCCCGACGGCGGCGGCGCGTATCTGCTGGCCCGGCTGGCCGGGCCGCAGCGGGCGAAGGAGCTGATGTTCTTCGGCGACGCGCTCTCGGCGACCGAGGCGGAACGGTTCGGCCTGGTCAATCGCGTGGTGGCGGATGCGGAGCTGAGCGGGACGGCACGGGCGTGGGCCGAGCGACTGGCGGCAGGGCCCACGCGCGCGCTCGCCCTCACGAAACAGCTGGTCAACGCCTCGCTCGAGGCCGATCGGGCGACCGCCTTCGCCGCCGAGGCGGCCGCGCAGGAGATCAACGCGACGACGGCGGACGCGGCCGAGGGCGTGCTCGCCTTCGTCGAGCGCCGGAGCCCCGCCTTCCGGGGGCGGTGACGGCTTCGGCGCCGGCGGTGTACGCGCGAACCCTTCCGATCTGACGGCGCATCAGATTCAATGGGGTTCATGATGGGACACGCCGGGATGGCGGCCATCGCCGTGCGCCGCCTGCGCTCGACGGGCGCGCCGGCCACCGCTCCGCCTTTCGACCCGCTGCCTCGACCGCGACTGCGCGCCGTCAGGGCGGACGAGCGGCCGCCGCCCGCCCCGGAGGAGTTCCGGAACGTACTCGGCCACTTCGCCAGCGGGGTCACCGTCATCACCGCTCCGGGCATGGAAGGACAGCCGCCCGCGGGCTTCGCCTGCCAGTCCTTCTCCTCGCTGTCCCTCGACCCGCCGCTGGTCGTCTTCATGGTGGCCCGTACGTCCACCACCTGGCCGCGCATCGCCCGTGCGGGAGTGTTCTGCGCCAACATCCTCGGCTCCGGGCAGGGGTCGCTCTGCCGGGGTTTCGCGGTCAGAAGTTCTCAAACAGCCGACAAGTTCACCGACGTGCCCTACGAAGGGGCTCCGGTGACCGGTTCGCCGAGGATCGCGAACGTACCGGCCTGGGTCGACTGCACGATCCACACGGTCCACACGGCCGGGGACCACCTCATCGTCGTCGGACGCGTGGAGGCCCTCGGAGTGGACGACAGCGCGGCGGGCGCCGGGCCGTTGCTCTTCCACCGTGGGGCCTTCGGAACGTTCGACGGGTTCGGCCCGTCCGGCGACTGAGGGGCGAGCTGCGAGGGCGGCCTCACCGCTTGTGCTTGACCACCTTGGTCAAGGTGTAGCGCTTGCCGGAGCCGGGCTTGCCGATCTCGTGGTAGATCCGCGGCTCCTTCTCCGAACCGATGACACTCCAGTCCCGGGAGAGCTCGCAGGCGCTGATCCGCAGGGAGACGCCCTGCACCCGCCCGTCCTCCTTGACCGCCTTCCACGTGCCGGAGCCGTCGCAGTCCTTGGGCTTGTCCTTGCCGGTGCCGTCCCAGATGAAGTTGTCGAGCCCGTCGGCGACCGCGTTGCCGTCGGTGGCGAGCCGGACGGTGCCCCCGCGGCCGTCGGTCCAGGTGCCGGCGAGGTCCGACTTGGTCAGCCGCGGCGGCTCGTACACCTTCACCAGGCCGGTGGCGTAGGCCCCGCCGCCCAGTGTCGCGACGGCCAGCCAGGCGATCGCCCCGACGCGCGTCACTCTCCGGGCCACGCTCCCCTGGCGGGCCTCGCGGACCCGTCGCGCCGCCGCCTGACCCGCCAGGGTGGCGGGCAACAGGCCGACCGTGAGGAACACCCACCACAGCAGGTAGCTGAGGACGGGTGCGAAAGAGAGGCTGCCCAGCGCCGCCACGGCGCCGAAGACGGCCACCGCCGCCGCCGCGACCACCGGAACGGCGGCGAGGACCCACAGCCGGCTCTCGCCCCGCCACCTGGCCGCAGCGGCCCGGCGGGCCAGCGTCAGGCCCGGCATCACGGCGGCAGCGGTTACGAAGCCGCTGACCAGAACGGTCAGGAGAAGGACACCGCATACGAGCGCGGTGATCAGGAGGGGGCTGCTGGGGATGCCGTCGTGCTCACGCGAGAGCAGGACGAGCACACCGGCCGTGCCGGCGATGAAGACCTCCGCACAGAGCGTGGCCATCGACGCGCAGAACGCGGCGCCGAAGCCGTCGCCGTTCGTCAGCCGCTTCGGCGTCGCGGCGGACCTCTCGGGTACGGCGTCGGTCGCCTCGTCCGGTATTGCGTGCGGCTCAGCCTTCTGTGTCATTTGCGCCCCTCTCTCCAAGAATGAGTCCCCCGGAGGCCGAGAGGTTCCGTCGTGAGAGGCCCAAGACCGCACTCACCCCACCGGTCCACCGAATCCATCGACAACGAGGTCCGGACATACCGCCACGCCAACCCCACACTCAGGCAGCGGCCGGCGCAAGACCTACGGCAGGGATCACATAAGGGGCGGACCGGGTCACCGATCGAACGAAAGGACGCCGCGAGCCACCGTACGGTTGTTCACGTCGCTCGCCGCCCGCTCGAAATCCTCGACCGGATAGACCCTGGTGACCAACTCGTCGAGCAAGAGCCGTCCTTCGCGGTAGAGCTGCGTGTAGAGCGGAATGTCGCGCTGCGGACGGGAGGAGCCGTAGCGGCAGCCGAGTATCGACTTGTCGAGGTAGAGGGACGAGACGAGGAAGGACGCCTCCGCGTCGGCGGGCGGGACGCCGAGCAGCACCGCCTGACCGTGCCGGTCGAGGAGATCGACCGCCGTCCGGATGAGGCGGGTGTCGCCGACGCACTCGAAGGCGTGGTCGACGCCCGTCGGGAGGATCTCCCGCACGGCGGCCCGGATATCGGGGACGACGGAGGCGTCGACGAAATGGGTCGCGCCGAAGCGCCGCGCCGTCGCGCCCTTCGCCGGATTGGCGTCCACGGCGACCACGGTGGAAGCGCCGGCGAGCCGGGCCCCCTGCAGGACGTTGAGCCCGATGCCTCCCGCGCCGATGACGAGGACGGATTCGCCGTGGCCCACCCGGGCACGGTTGAGGACGGCGCCGACGCCGGTCAGGACGCCGCAGCCGATAAGTGCCGCCGAGACCAGCGGAACGTCGTCGGGGATCTTCACCGCCTGGACGGCCTTGACGACCGTGCGCTCCGCGAAGGCGGAGTTGGAGGCGAAGTGGAAGAGTTTCTCCCCACGGCGGGAGAAGGGCCGGCCCGGCCTGCCGATCGACTGGCGGCACATGGTCGGCCGGCCACGGTCGCAGTCCGCGCAGACTCCGCAGGCCGCCAGAGTGGACAGTGCGACATGATCTCCGGGAGTGAGGTGGGTGACGCCTGAGCCGATCGCCTCGACGATCCCGGCGCCCTCGTGGCCGAGGACCACGGGGACGGGGTAGGGGATGGTGCCGTAGATGACCGACAGGTCGCTGTGGCACAGTCCCGCGGCGACGACGGCGACGAGCACCTCGCCGGGGCCGGGAGCGCGGACGTCCAGGTCGTCGACGACCTGCGGCCGCTTCCCGTCGAAGATGACGCCTCTCATGATGTGGTCCTCTCCGGCAGCGGGGATGGGGCGGTCAGGACGGCCAGACGACCGACTGGAGCTCGCTGTACGCCTCCAGGGCGAAGGAACCTCCGTCGCGGCCGACCCCGCTGTCCTTGAAACCGCCGAAGGGCGTCTCGGGGTGGCGCTGGGCGGTGTTGATGCCGACGTTCCCGCTGCGCAGGCGCGCTGCGAGCGCCCAGGCCCGCGCGGTATCGGCGCTGAAGACGTAGTCGTAGAGGCCGTAGGACGTGCCGTTGGCGATACGGACCGCCTCGTCCTCGTCGTCGAAGGCCATGGCGGCCACCACGGGGCCGAAGAGCTCCTCACGGGCGACGGTCATGCCGGGCGCGACATCGGCGATGAGGGTGGGAGCGACGTAGAACCCGGTCCGGGTGCCGGGGCGGGCGCCGCCGACGACGATGCGGGCCCCTTCCTCGCGAGCTCCGGCGATGTGCGCCTCGACGCGGTCGCGCTGCGCGGCGGAGATCAACGGGCCGACGATCGTGGAGTTATCCACAGGGTCCCCGACTGTCAGTGACTCCGCGTACTGTTTGAGACCGGCGACGACCCGCTCGTACAGCGATCGGTGGACGAGCACCCGGGTCGGCGCCGTGCAGATCTGCCCGCTGTGGAACGACCAGACCGAACCAACGGCTGTGATCGCCGACTTGAGCACCGTGTCGTCGGCGTCCCCCAGGACGATGGCCGCGCCCTTGCCGCCCAGCTCCATCAGGGTGCGCTTCATCGACCTCCCCGCGGCTTCGGCGATCTTCTTTCCCACGGCGGTGGAGCCGGTGAAGCTGATCATGTCGACGGCCGGGTGCGCCACGAGCGCCTCGCCGGGCGCCGGTCCCGAGCCGGTGACCACGTTGAACACCCCGTCCGGGAGGCCGGCTTCCCGGAACAGCGGGCCCAGCTCCAGGCAGCACAGGGGGTCCTGCGGCGCTGGTTTGGCGACGACCGCGTTGCCCATGGCCAGGGCGGGGGCCACCTTGCCCGCGAGATTGACGATCGGGAAGTTGTAGGAGGTGATGCAGCACACGACGCCCACGGGGCGACGGACCGCGGCGGCACCGATCAGGCCGCCGGGCGCGAGCGGGCCGGAGGCGACGGCCCGCGGCGCGAGGGGGATGACCTGCGGCTCCATCGCACCGCGCGCGTAGCGCCGGAAGCGGTCGGCCGCCGGGAGCACCTGCAGGGACGAGGCGACGCGCATGGTCGCGCCCGTCTCGGCCTGGAGGAGGGGGACGAGGTCTCCCTTGCGTTCGGTGAGCAGATCGGCGATCCGGTCCAGCACGGCCGCGCGTTCGCGCGGATCGGTACGGGACCAGCCGCCCTGTGCGGCCTGTGCGGCGGTCACGGCGTCGGCGACTTCGGCGGGAGTCGACTCCGGGGCCTCCCCGACGACCTCTTCGGTCGCCGGATTGACAATTGGATAGTGCCCCTTTTCCGGCGCGCGCCAGGCGCCGGCGATCCAGTGCCCGTACGCCGTCATGGTCGTGGCTCCTTCGGCAGGCCGAGGACGCGCTCGGCGATGATGTTGCGCTGGATCTCGTCCGAGCCGCCGTAGATCGTGTCGGCCCGGCTGAAGAGGAACAGGCGTTGCAGGGCGTCCAGTCGGTACGGCCTGTCGGCGCGCCAGTCGTCCGGTCCCAGGGCGGCGGACGCGCCCCGCACCTGCATCGCCAGTTCGCCGAGCCGTCGGTGCCAGCCGCCCCACAGCAGCTTGGCGACACTGGGCACCCCGGGGTCGTCGGTCGCTCCCAGGGTCCGCAGGGCGTTCCAGCGCATGATCTGCAGGTCGGCCCATTGCCGTACGAGCCGGTCCCGTACCGCCGGCTCCGCTGCGGCTCCACCCTCCACGGCGACACGGATCACGCGGGCCAGCTCGGCGGCGAAGCCGATCTGCTGGGCCAGGGTGGACACCCCGCGCTCCCGCGCCAGAAGTCCCATGGCCACCCGCCAGCCGTTGCCCTCGCCGCCGACGAGGTGCTCGGCCCGGGCCTCGGCGCCGTCGAAGAACACCTGGTTGAAGTCGGCGGCCCCGGACATCTGCCGGATGGGACGGACCTCGATCCGGCCGGGCTGGTCCATCGGCACAAGGAGAAAGGAGAGTCCGTGGTGGCGCCGGGACCCCTCGGTGGAGCGGGCCAGCACGAAGCACCAGTCGGCCTCATGGGCGAGGGAAGTCCAGATCTTCTGTCCGCTGATGCGGTACGTGCGGCCGCCGTCGGTACGCACGGCCGCGGTGCGCACGGCTGCCAGGTCGGATCCCGCTCCGGGTTCGCTGTAGCCCTGGCACCAGAGCTCCTCGCCCCGGGCGATGGCGGGGAGGAAGCGGGCGCACTGGGCGTGGTCGCCGTGGGCGAGGAGGGTGGGGCCCAGGAGGTTCTCGCCGAAGTGGCCGAGGCGGGCGGGCGCCTGGGCGCGGGCGTACTCCTCGGCCCAGACGACCTGCCCGGTCAGGGTGGTGGTGCGGTTGCCGTAGGTGCCGCGGGCGGGGTTCCAGCCGAGGCCGATCCAGCCGCCGTCGCCGAGCTCGCGTTCCCAGGCGCGGCCGGCGGCACGGGCCGGCTCACCGGCGGTGTGCTCGGCCAGCCAGGCCCGCGCCTCCTGGCGGAACGCCTCGTCCTCCGGTCCGAATGCGAAGTCCATGCCCTCTCCCGTCGGCGCTCGGCGCGTCACGCGTTGGGGCGTTGTCCGGCGGCGGCCGCGTCGGCCATGGCCTGGAGCCGGTCCAGCATCGGCATCGGGTCGGTGCCCACCGTTCCCGGGAGGATGTCGGCGATCCGCTCGGGGGTCCAGGGCCCTTCCGCGTAGGCGGCACGCAGTTCGCGCGGCTGCGCCCAGACCGCGATCTTGGGGCCGGCGACCGTGTAGACCTGTCCGGTGATCCGCTCTTCGCGGGCGCGCTCGCTGAGCAGGTAGACCACCAGCGCGGCCACGTCTTCCGGCTCGCCGATCTCCTTGAGTTCCATCGGCACGTTGGCGGACATGCGGGTACGGGCCACGGGCGCGACGCAGTTGGCGGTGACGCCGTACTGGTGCAGGCCCAGTGCGGCACTGCGGACGAGGGAGATGACGCCTCCCTTGGCGGAGGCGTAGTTGGCCTGCGCCACGCTGCCCTGGTGGTTTCCGCTGGTGAAGCCGATGAGGGTGCCGCTCCGCTGTCGGCGCATGACGGCGGAGGCGGCGCGGAAGACGGTGAAGGTGCCCTTCAGGTGGGTGGCGATGACCGGGTCCCACTCCTCTTCAGTCATGTTGAAGAGCATGCGTTCGCGGAGGATTCCGGCGACGCAGACGACGCCGTCCAGGCGCCCGTACCGCGCCAGTGCCGTATCGACGATCCGCTGTCCGCCGGCCATGGTCGACACGTCGTCCGCGAGCGCGGTCGCCTCGCCGCCCGCGGCTTCGATCTCCTTGGCGACGACGGTCGCGACCTCACTGGTGGGCTTGTCGCCCGCGAGGGACACGCCGTGATCGTTCACGACGACCTTGGCGCCCTCGGCGGCGGCGGCCAGGGCGACGGCTCTGCCGATGCCGCGCCCCGCACCGGTGATGGCGACCACCTTGCCGGCCAAGAAGTTCCCCACGGTGTGCCCCTTCCCGCAGTTTCTGACGGCCCGTTAGATTTTTGGGCAGCGCGGGCGCGAGCACAAGACCTGTAGGCAAGCAAAGGCGAACGACGAAAGATCGCGATCCGGGAGGATTCCATGCCGTTGCCGGGCGAGTTCCATGAGCTGGCCAAGCGAGTCAACAACTGGGGGCGCTGGGGGGCGGACGACGAGATCGGCACCCTCAACCTCATCACCGACACGGTCGTCCGCACGGCGGCCGCGACCGTCACCACCGGACGACGCGTCCCACTGGCCCTTCCGCTGCAGCAGGACGGAGTGCAGACGGGGGTGATACCCGGCAGGGTCAATCCGCTGCACACCATGGTCGCGATCAATGTGGAGCTGTTCGGGCCCGGGACGGTTGCCACCAGCGATGACACCGTGACCATGGGCCTCCAGGCGGGCACCCACTGGGACGGGCTCTGCCACGTCTCGCACGGCGGGAAGCTCTACAACGGACGCCCCGCGGACTCGATCACCGCACGCGGGCGCGCCGCCTTCAGCGGCATCGAGAAGGCGGGACACATCGCCTCACGCGGCGTGCTGCTCGACGTAGCGCGCGCCAGGGGCGTGGACCGGCTCCAGGACGGCCATGCCGTCACGCCCGAGGATCTCGAGGCAGCAGAGGAACTGGCCGGGGTCACGGTCGGGTCCGGCGACATCGTGCTCGTGCGAACTGGCCAGATCCAGCGGTATCTGACGGGTGACAAACAGGCGTACGCCTACCCTTCGCCCGGCCTGTCGATCCGCACTCCCGAGTGGTTCCACGCCCGCGATGTCGCGGCCGTCGCCAACGACACCCTGACCTTCGAGATCTTCCCGCCGGAGATCGAGGACCTCTGGCTGCCCGTGCACGCGCTGGACCTCGTGGAAATGGGCATGCCGCAAGGCCAGAACTGGAACCTGGAAGTGCTCTCGGAAGCCTGTGCGGAGGAGCGACGCTACGCGTTCTTACTGGTGGCCATGCCCGAGCCGTTCGTCGGCGGGGTCGGGACACCGGTCTCGCCCGTGGCGATTTTCTGAAGGGAGGCCACCGCGCGTCACACCCCTCCGACAGGCGGGCGCTTGGACCCCGTCAACGGTTCGGGCGGGCGGCGGCGTACAGATGCGCACCCCGAGCACGGCACCGTACGCCGCCACCCAGCTCCGGCGCCTGAGCCCTGCTGTCGCGCCGGGCCGCGACCCGCACTCGCCAAGGCAGCCCTGGGCACATGGGCCTCTCGACGTCCCCTCGCAACGAATCGCTGCATCCAAGGGTGATCACGTGAACACTTCACGTCAACACCTGGTCTGGACTTTGTCGACTAAGCCCGATTTGTCACGGCGTGTTGTGGCTCAAAAGCGCCGCTCCAGAGGGGAGCCCCGCGATCGACCTCGCACCAGATGCGCTTGCCGGCGCCCTCCCGGTGCCACCCCCAGCGGTCGGCCAGGCCGTCCACGAGCTCCAGACCCCTGCCGCCGGTGTCGTCGCCCTCGGCGCACCGCCGCCGCGGCGGGCGGGCGCTGATGTCGGCGACCTCGACCCGGACGGTGTCGATGCGCGGCCCCGCGGCCGCGCCGACGGTGGCACCCGCGCCAGGGAAGAGCATGCGCAGGACGGCCGGACAGCCGGTGTGGACGACGGCGTTGGTGACCAACTCCGAGATCAGCAGGACCAGCGTCTCGGCGAGGGGCTCATCGGCCCCTATGCCCGATCCGGCGAGCCGCGACCGCGCCCACCTGCGAGCCCGCCCCACCTCCGCGGGGTCGGCCCGAACCTCCATCTGCATCTGAAGCACCTGCACCGCTCACACCATCCGAACCGGCGGACACAACGCCTCGCGTCTCAGGGGGATCACGGAACGTGAGCCCCGTCCGAGACAGCATGGTTGACGTACAGTTACCCCAACAAGCGCTTCAGGCATATTCCGGCGCAAAGGAGTATGCGTGCTGCATACTGTGCGACGCGCGCTGTTGGGACTCGAACAGCAGGGTCTTTCGAACCCCGCACGGACATGAGCGAAGGGCATTCCCGCGCCCGGCACGATCGCTTCCGCGACGCCGGTTTTGTTGAGCCCCTGAACCACTCGCATCCCACGGAGAGTACCCGAGGCTCGGCCCGACTCCGCACTGTGACGAGTAACGCGAAGAACACAACTCGATATCGACGCAGCGTGATCAGTTATCGGCCGTAAGGCGTATATTTCACCCGCACCGATTACGCAGCGCCATTCGGGTGATTCGCGATTTCCATCGAGCAATTTTCCGGACGGACGAGGAGCGCGGCCGCCAACTCCTCCTCGGCCTCCGCCCTCGGCTGCCACTGTTCGACCCTCAGCCATGCCCTCTTCAGGTGTGGATGGACGTCACCGTCCCATGTGAATCCCATGCCTCCATGCAGTTGCAAACAGTCACGGGCATTACGGACGGCAGCCTCATCAGCGAGCAGTTTGGCCTCAGATATGTCACGGAGCGTCATAAGAAAGGACGCGGCGTACACGCTAGTGCGTGCGAGTTCCGTACGGACGAGCATTTGTGCACACAGGTGCTGCACCGCTTGGAAAGCCCCGATAGGGCGGCCGAACTGGGTACGGCTTTTCGCATAGGAGACCGCCATTTCCAGGGTGCGAGCGGCACTGCCGAGTTGCTGGGCGGCGGTCAGCAGCATGGCCACCTGGCGCAGGCCGGCGGTGCAGCCGGCTCCGGCGACCGACTTCGTCTCCTGGGGGGCGGGCAGCCGCTGTACGAGATGCAGCGGCGTCGTGGGGTCGACCGACCGTATGCTCCGCGCCGCGAGCCGGCGCGGGCCCCTGCCACCGCTCGTCTCCAGCATCCGGGGCGCGGGGCCGTCGAGAAGCAACACGGCGTCGGCCGCGGCGAGGTGTTCCACCGCGCCGGGCCGGTCCAGCGCCGTCACCACGGCCGCGCCTTCGGCGGCGCCGGGCACGAGGCCGGCCGCCAGATGCGTGGCGACCAGCGGGCCGGTCAGCTGGGCACGCCCCGCCTCCTCGAAGACGAGCACCGCCTCCGCCGGCCCGAGACCGACGCCACCGGCCTCCTCGGGCAGTCTCAAGGCGAAGAGACCGGCATGGCCCAACTCCCGCCAGAGCGCGCGGTCGACGCCGGTTCCCGGCTCCTCGGCATCCACCGCCGCGCGATGCCTCTCCCGCGGAAAGCGTGCCGCGAGGAGTTCGCGCATTCCTTCCCGCAGGGCGCGTTGATCGTCGCTGAGCCGGAAATCCATGGTCCCTTTCACCGTCCCCGGGGCAGGCCGAGGATGCGCTCGGCGATGATGTTGTGCTGGATCTGGGAGGTGCCCGCGGCGATGGTGTACGCGAGGGACGACAGGCGCTCGGCGGTCCACTCGTGATCGGCGTCCAGGGCCAGAGGGCCGAGGATCTCGGCGGCAGCGTCGTACAGCTCCTGCCGTGCCTGGGAATAGCGCAATTTGAAGACCGACCCGCCGACGCCCGGCACGCCGTCGCCTCCCGAGCGGAGTGAGGCCTCGGCTTCGCTCGCATTCCACTGGACGAGGCGCCACAGGGCCCCGAACACGGCGTTCAGGTGCCCGAGGCGGCGGCGCAGGACGGCGTCGTCCCACCGGCCGTTCTCCCGTGCGGCCCGGGCCAGCCGGGCCAGGGTGCGGCGGCAGGCGGCGACCTCTCCGGCGAACGCGGTGCCGCGCTCGTAGGAGAGGGTGACCATGGTGACGCGCCAGCCGTCGTTCTCGGCGCCCACACGGTTGCCGACCGGCACCCGCACGCCGTCGAGGAACACCTCGGCGAACTCCGTGGATCCCGCGAGGGTCCGCAGGGGGTGGACGCTCACTCCGGGCGCGTCCATCGGCATGGCCAGCCAGGAGATCCCGCGGTGGCCGGGGACCGAGGGGTCGGTACGCACGAGCAGCTCGCACCAGTCGGCGACCTCGGCGTGCGACGTCCAGATCTTGCTGCCGGTGACGACGTACACGTCGCCGTCACGGACCGCGCGGGTGCGCAAGGAAGCGAGGTCGGAGCCCGCCTCGGGTTCGGAGAAGCCCTGGCACCACACCTCCTCGCCGCGCAGGATCGGCGGCAGCCAGCGGGCGCGCTGGGCGGCCGTGCCCTCCGCCGCGATGGTGGGGCCGGCGTGCAGCAGGCCGACGAAGTTGGCGCCCACGTACGGCGCGCCCGCCAGCTCGGTCTCCTCCAGGAAGATCAGGTGCTGGGTGGGCGTGGCGCCCCTCCCGCCGGCGTCGGCGGGCCAGTGCAGGCCGGCGTATCCGGCGTCGTACAGCGCCCGTTGCCAGGCGCAGTCATAGGCGCGGCGGGCGGGCCAGTCCGTCGCGGCCGGCTTGTCGGGCAGGCTGGGCAGCGTCTCGTGCAGCCACGAGCGCAACCGGTGCCGGAAGTCGTCCTCTTCCGTGGTGCTGCTGAGGTCCATGGGGTCACGCGGCCGGGTCGTCGAGGTCCAGGCCGAGCATCCGGATGGCGTTGCCGCGCATGAGCTTGTAGGTGGTCTCGTCGTCCAGGCCCCGCACATGCTCGAGGGCGACGCGCTTGGTGTGGGGGAAGGTGGAGTCCACGTGCGGGTAGTCGGTCTCGAAGGTGGCGTTGTCGCGGCCCACCGCATCGAGTGAGGCGATGCCGTGTTTGTCGCGGAAGAAGCAGCAGAAGATCTGCCGGTAGTAGTAGGTGGAGGGCGGTTCGGGGATGACGTCGCGCACCCCGCCCCAGGCACGGTGCTCCCGCCAGACGTCGTCCGCGCGTTCCAGGGCGTACGGGATCCAGCCCATCTGCCCCTCGCTGTAGGCGAGGGTGAGGCGGGGGAAGCGTACGAGGACGCCGCTGAAGAGGAAGTCCGACATCGAGGCCATGGCGTTGTTGAAGGACAGGGTCGCCTGGACGGCGGGTGGGGCGTCGGGAGAGGCGGCGGGCATCTGCGAGGAGGAGCCGATGTGCATGTTGACGACCGTCCGCGTGTCCTGGCAGACGGCGAAGAGGGGGTCCCAGTAGCCGGTGTGGATGCTGGGCAGGCCCAGGTGGGTGGGCAGCTCGCTGAAGGTCATGGCCCGTACCCCGCGCGCGGCGTTGCGCTCGATCTCCGCTACGGCGAGGTCGATGTCCCAGAGCGGGATGATGCACAGCGGGATCAGCCGGCCGCCGCTGTCGCCGCACCACTCCTCGACCATCCAGTCGTTGTAGGCCCGCACACAGGCGAGGGCGACCTCCTTGTCGTGCGCCTCCGCGAAGGTCTGTCCGCAGAACCGGGGGAACGTCGGGAAGCACAGGGAGGCCTCGACGTGATTGAGGTCCATGTCCTTCAGGCGCGCGGCCGGGTCCCAGCAGCCGCGGCGCATCTCGGCCCGGGTGATGCCCTCCAGGGTCATGTCGTCCCGGTGGAAGCCGACCGCCGCGATGTTGCGCTTGTACGGGAACCGCAGGTCCTCGTAGATCCACCAGTCGGCGGGCGGGCCGTCCGGATCCATGGTGATGCGGTACTTCCCGCCGACGTACGCCAGCTCGCCGATGCCGGTGGTCAGGGGGCGGGGGCCGCGGTCGCGGTACTTGGCGGGCAGCCAGGTCTCGAAGAGGTGGGCGGGCTCGATCACGTGGTCGTCGACACTGACGATGCGCGGCAGGTCCATGGGGCTCCCTCGCTATTCTGACGACCCGTCAGTTCATTGAGGAGGCTAGCCCCGGCCCCCTGGACCGACAAGCACGCCGGGCCTACGCTCCCGCAGCACATGACACATCGTCAGCTTGCAGGGGGACCGCCATGCAGCCCGCCACCGTCTCCGGGGAACCGGCCCGCTCGCGCACCCTGTGGGAGCTCCTCGAACGCCGGGCGGCCCTCACACCGGACTCCCCCGCGCTCATCCAGGCCGACGAACCCGCCGGGCCGGGCGGCGCCGACCGCCGGGTGACCTTCGCCGAGCTGCACGGACGGGCCGAGCGGGTGGCCGCCTGGCTGCACACCCTCGGCGTCCGGCCCGGCAGCCGGGTCGCCTGGCAGCTGCCCACCCGCATCGAGACCGTCGTCCTGGCCCTCGCCCTGGCCCGCCTGGGGGCCGTCCAGACACCCCTGATCCCCCACTACCGCGACCGCGAAGTCGGCCACGTGCTGCGGGCCACCGAGGCCGGGTTCTTCGCCGTACCGGGCGTCTGGCGGGGCTTCGACCACACCGCCATGGCCCATCGACTCGCCCGGACCCTGCCCCACCCGCCCCTGGTGTTCCCGGCGTACGACGCCCTTCCGGAGGGGGATCCCGCCGGACTTCCGCCCGCACCGGCCGACGGCACGGCCGTGCGCTGGGTCTACTGGACGTCCGGCACGACGTCCGACCCCAAGGGCGCCCTGCACACCGACCGCAGCCTCATCGCCGCCGGTGCGTGCCTCGCCGAGGCGCTCGGCCTGACGCCCGGCGACGTCGGCTCCATGGCCTTCCCGTACGCGCACGTGGCCGGGCCCGACTACACCGTGATGGCCCTGCTGTGCGGCTTCCCGGCGGTGCTCCTGGAGCACTTCACGCTGCCGGGTTCGCTCGAGGCCTACCGGCGGCACGGCGTGACCGTCGCGGGCGGGTCCACCGCCTTCTACGCGATGTTCCTCGCCGAGCAGCGCAAGGACCCCGCCCGCAGGCTCCTCCCGGCGCTCCGGCTCATGGCGGGCGGCGGAGCGCCCAAGCCGCCAGAGCTCTACTACGAGGTCGTCCAGGAACTGGGGTGCCGGCTCACCCACGGCTACGGCATGACCGAGGCGCCCATGATCACCATGGGGTCTCCGGAGGATCCGCAGGAGAAGCTGGCCGGCACCGAGGGCAGACCCGCGGCGGGCATGGAGATACGCGTCGTGGGAGCGGACGGCCGGCCCGTCCCGGCCGGCACGGACGGGGAGATACGGCTGCGCGGCGAAGCGGTGTGCCGGGGCTACCTCGACCCGGCCCAGACCGCCGAGGCGTTCGACACGGACGGCTTCCTCATCACCGGCGACCTCGGCCATCTCACCGAGGACGGCTATCTGGTGCTCACCGGGCGCATGAAGGACGTCATCATCCGCAAGGGAGAGAACATCTCCGCGCAGGAGATCGAACAGCTGCTCTACGGGCACCCGGGTGTCGAGGACGCGGCCGTCATCGGCCTCCCCGACGCCGCCCGCGGGGAGCGGGTGTGCGCGGTGGTCCAGCAGCCCGCCGGAGCCGTGGCACTGACCCTTGACACCGTGACGGCCCATCTGCGGAACGCGGGACTGGCCGTGCACAAACTGCCCGAGCAGCTGGAGCTGGTCGACGCGCTGCCGCGCAATGACACGCTCCGCAAGGTACTGAAGTACAAGCTGCGCGAACGCTTCTCCGACTGATCAGCCGGCTCAGCCGTGCGTCCGGTAGGTGGCCGTGGCCTGCTCGAAGAAGCGGTCCACCGAGCGCTGTTCGTTCATCGGACCGCGCACCTGGATGAGGTGGTAGCGACCGCCGAGGATCATCGCCGCGTTGCGGACATACAGCTGGCGACCGCTGCTGTCGTTCCAGTGGAACGTGCCCTCCGCCGTCGCCGTACCGCCGACGTCGGTGCGGCGCAGGCCGGAGGCGCCCGACCAGGAGGAGGTGCGGTACGAGGCCAGTTCGGGCTCCTTGTCCTGCTGGTAGGCCATCGGGTCGCTACCGAACTCCGCGGTCTTGTCGCGGCCCGGGACCACGATCAGTTCGTAGTCGCCGCCGACGTAGACGACCTGGCCGCGGTCGTTCTCGCCGCGGCGCTGCCAGTCCTCGGCGACGGCGACAGTGAAGCCCTTGGCGTCCTTGCGGGAGACGAACCCCTTGGCGTCGCCCTTCGCGTCACCCTTGCCGTCCCCCCTGGCATCGCCGCGCTCCTCCACCCGGTCGGTCTGCGCGCCGGTGGCGGCGGTCTGGCCCACCCTGCCGTTGGAGCCCGGGTTGTTGGGTGCCGCGCTCAGCGCCCCCGCGGAGCCCGTACGGTCCGACGGCGTCCGGCCGGCGCTCTCCTCCGCGCCCGGCATGAACAGCAGGGCGTACAGCACGGCCCCGATCAGGGCGAGCAGGATCAGACCGAGGAGCAGTCGGCCCAGGCGCTGCGGGGCGGGCGCCGTGGCGACGCGCTGCTCCTGCAGATGTCCCGTGCTGTGGAAGCCGGTCTGCTCATGGGCCTGGGGCGCCCTGCCGCGTTCCCTGACCGGCTTCTTGTGCCGCCCATGGCCGACTGCCGCCGCCGGTTCGGCGAACGCGGCGGAGGAGGCGGAGGTGCGGGCGCGACGGCGGCGGACCAGTTCGCCGCGCCGGCGGATGACGGGCAGCCGGCGCGGGTCGGCAGGGGCGGGGGCCCCGATCGAGGGCACGGTGACCGTACGGCTGCCGATGTCCGGCTCCGGCGCGGACCGGATCAGTGAGCGCAGCCAGCCGCGGAGCTCCTCGAATTCCGGGCGCTCGGTCGGGTCCTTGCGCATCAGCGATTCGACGACGGGCCGCAGCGCGCCGCATTCCTCGGCGTAGGCGGGCGGTTCGGCGCAGACGACCTGGACCAGCTCGGCCGTGCTGTCCTCCGGGTAGGGGGCGTGCCCCTGCACCACGCGGAAGAGCAGCGCACCCAGCGCCCACAGGTCGGCCGCGGGGCCCACGGGGGGTGCGAGCTGCCAGTTCTCCTGCACGGGCCAGGCCTGCTCGGGGGCCCAGCGCTCGGTGACGGCGCCCACCACGACCATGCGGGCCTGCCGGGCGCGTTCGGCGGCGACGGCGCTGCCGGGGCCGCCCGTCTGCGCCCAGCCGCCCGAGGGGTCGCCGGCCGCGGGCGCCGTGCCGGCGTCGGCCTTCCGCTCGCCCTGGGCGGGGGGAGCGCTCTGCGGTGCGGCAGCGCCCTGGCCCGCCGCACGGCCCGGGGCGGCGCCGGTCATCAGGGCGTCCGCGCTCCACGGCGGAGTGGAGCCGGGCGCCGGTGCGGTGCCGCTGGCGGCGCTGCCGCCGCCCCAGGTGGACGCCCCGGCCGGGGGGCGGGGTTTGGCGTCGGCCGCCACGCGCGCGGCGGCGGCACGGGCGGCCGCGTGGTAGGCGGCGATCGCCCCGGACCGCACCGCTCTCGGGTTCCGCGTTCCGCTCTGCTCGGTCGCGCCGGCGGTGTCCGGGCGTACGAACCCGCCCGCGGGGCCCTGGTCGCGGTACGCGGGACCGCCCTGTGCCGGCACGCCGGCCCCCCGCGCCGCAGGGCCGCCGGCAGCACCGGTGGCACCGGCGCCGCCACCCGCAGCCCGTGGCCCGGGAACATGCCCCGCGCCCGAAGCCCCAGGAGCCCCCGGAGCCCCAGCGCCTCCCGAAGCACCCGAAGCCCCCGGAGCCGCGGGCACCGGGTCGTATCCGCACAGCGCCTCCTCCGCCGCGCCGGCGGCCAGGCCCGTGAGGATGGCGCGGCCGTCGTCGCAGATGAGGACCGTGCGGGCGGTGATGTTGCGGTGGGTCCAGCCCTGGGAGTGGAGGGCGCGCAGGGCGGTGAGGACGTCCGCGGCCACCTCGGCGGCACGGTGGGGGGAGAGGGTGCGCTCGGCGAGGAGCGCGGCGAGCGGGCGGGCGGAGACGAGTTCGCTGACGATCCAGAGGCTGCCCGCCTCGGCGAAGACGTGGAAGACCTGGTCGAGCCGGGGGTGGTCGGGCACCTGCGCGGCGGCCGTCGCGGCCACCAGCGCACGCCGCACGGCCGGGTCGCCGGCGCCCTGGCCCGTACGCCCCGCGCCACCGCCCATGGCTCTGCCACCCGCGGCGGACCCGCCCGCCGCCCCGCTCCCGGACGCGCTCCCGGCCCCGGACCCCGCCCCGGATCCGGCGACGGCTCCCCGCGCCGCGTCGTCGCCCAGGACCTCGGCGTCCACGACCTCCGGCAGCGGGATCTGACGGACCAGGACCTCCTGGCCGCTGTACGTGTCGAAGGCCCGGGTCTCCACGAGCTCGAAGGCGTCCGACGGGGGCAACGGCAGGCGGTAACGGTCGGCGAGCACCCGGCCCGCGTAGTCGTCCACGACGCCTCCCCAATCGTGCGATCCGACCCATCGTGCGATGCAGCACCATTGCCCCGAACAACCATCAAAGCCGGTCGTTCGACTGCTTATTGCGGTTGCTTACCGTCCACGACGACTCACGATACGTGCCGAACCCGCCCCTTCGGGCCCGTACGGCTCAGTACGTCCCCAGCACGCCGCCCGTTATGCACCTGAAGTGGAGCGCGGGCCGGTCCGGCGCGCGCCGTTCGCGTCAGTGTGCGCGGGGAAAGCCGTCCGGGGCGTCGAAGACGGACGTGCTCACGACCTCGGCCTTCTTGTGCGAAGGGGACGAACCGCTCTTGCCGTCCTTCTCGTCGCCGCCCAGGGACAGGGCGAGCACGGTGCCGATGACGGCCAGGACGACGACGACCGCCGCGATGAGCAGCACGCGGCGCGGCACGACGTCCGTGATGGACGCCCGGCCGTAGGTGCCGGTCCGCGAACCGGCGCGGCCCCGGGCGTTGGCGGCGACACTGCCCACCCGCAGCTTCACCTGCTGCGCGGAGACGTCCGACTGAGCGGTGGCCGACCCCGGGGTGTCGTCCCGCAGGGGCCTGAAGGCACCCGGCGTCCGCTGCGTGGCCGAACGGCCGTCGCCCGCACGCGAGCCCCTGGCCGAAGCCGCCGAAGCGGAGGAGCGCGAGGAGGACGAGGACGCCGCGGCGTCCGAGGACGACGACCGGCCGCCGTAGCCGTAGCCGCTCCTCTTCGCCTTGGACGAAGAGGACGAAGAAGACGGGGAAGAGGCGGCCGACGGCGCCGGGCGGGTCGGCTTCTCGGGTATCGACGGGATGGCGAGCGCCTGGGTCGCGTCCAGGTCCGGGGTGGGCGCGGGCGGCTGGGGCAGCCGCTCGTCCGGGGCGTTGACGGCGTTCGTCAGCAGGGCCCGCGCACCGGCCTCGTCGAGCCGCTTCTGCGGGTCCTTGGCGAGCAGCCCGTACATGACGCCCTCCAGCGGACCGGCGTTCCGCGGCGGCCCGAGGGGCTCGGTCATGACGGCCGTGAGGGTCGCTATGGCCGACCCCTTGTCGTACGGAGGGGCGCCCTCGACGGCGGCGTAGAGCAGGCCGCCCAGGGACCACAGGTCCGCAGGGGGGCCGGGCTTCTGGCCCCGCGCCCGCTCGGGGGATATGTACGAGGGGGCGCCGACGAGCATGCCCGTCGAGGTGACCGACGGGTCGCCCTCGACCTGGGCGATGCCGAAGTCGGTCAGGACGACGCGGCCGTCGTCCGCGATGAGCACGTTGGACGGCTTCACGTCGCGGTGCAGGATGCCCTCGCGGTGGGCGGCGCTCAGGACGTCGAGGACGGCCACGCCGACCTCGGCGGCTCTGCGCCACTTCAGCGGCCCGTCCTCGCGGATGACGTCGGCCAGCGAGCGGCCCTCGATGAGCTCCATGACGATCCACGGACGGTCGTCCTCGTGCACGACGTCGTAGACCGTGACCGCACCGGCGCTGCGGATGCGGGCGATGGCCTTCGCCTCACGCAGCGTCCGCGTGATCAGGCGGCGCTTCTCGTCCTCGTCGATGTTGGCCGGGAAGCGCAGCTCCTTCACCGCGACCACACGGCCCAGCGTCTCGTCCGTCGCCCGGTGGACCGTGCCCATGCCACCGCGCCCGAGGACATCCCCGAGGCGGTAGCGCCCGGCGAGGAGGCGCCCTGTCGTGCCCTGCGTCTGCTCCGCCTCCGACATGCGTCCCCTCATGGCAATCAGCTCTGCGACCAACCGACCCTGGCAGAGCGACCATTGTCTCTCATCCGCAGACCAGCGGAAGGCCAGGGTCCGAGAGGCCATGGATGATGGGCGCATGCCGACGTGCGCCGCCTTCCCGCGCCTCACCGCGACCATAGCCGCGCTGAGCTGCGCCGTAGCGGCGTCGGTGACCTCGGGATGCGGCGGCGTCGCCACCCGCTCCCCTCTACAGGACCTGGTTTCGCGACGGACGGTTCCCGGTGCCGCCGAGCTGTCACAAGATGCTCATGGGGAGGTCCGGTTCGCCGCGGCCGGCGTGTCGGACCTGCGGACCGGGCGCGGCATCGGGCTCACGGACCGTTTCCGGGCCGGGAGTGTCACCAAGACGGTCGTCGCCACGGTCACCCTCCAGCTGGCGGCCGAACACCGGCTGAACGTGGACGATCCGGTCACCGAGCACCTGCCGCCGGGCACCGCGGCCACCCTGGCGCGGGCCCGGTACGGCCGTTCCGTCACGGTCCGCCAACTCCTCACCCACACCAGCGGCCTGTTCTCCTACACCGACGACGGGACCTTCCGCCGCGACTTCTTCGGCCGGGGCTTCGCCGCCCACCGCTTCGTGTCCCACTCCCCGGAGGCGCTGGTACGGACCGCCCTCGCGCACCCGCCGTACGCGCCGCCCGGGGCGCGCTACCGCTACTCCAACACCGACTACCTCCTGCTCGGCATGGTCATCCGTCAGGTCACGGGCCACTCCTACGCCGTCGAGGCCCTCCGCCGCGTCATCGCCCCGTTGCGCCTGTCCGGCACCAGCTTCCCCGGCACCCGCACCACGCTGCCCTCCCCGCACGGCCGGGCCTACAGCGCGTCAGGGCCGGGCCCCGCCGGCGACGTCACCGAGCTCAACCCGTCCGCCGCCGGCGCGGCCGGCGAGATGATCTCCACCCTCCCCGACCTCAACCACTTCTTCCAGGCCCTGCTCTCGGGAGCGCTGCTGCCCCCGTCCCAGCTGCGCGCCATGCTGGACACCCGGGCCACCGGAGGCCGCTACGGCATGGGCGTGTTCCCCGTACGGCTGCCCTGCCGCCGCACGGTGTGGGGCCACAACGGCGAGATCAACGGCTCGTACGTCCAGACGCTCGCCACCGCCGACGGCCGGCACCTGGTCAGCTACCGCGTCAACAGCGACTCCCGCCTCCCGCCGCAGACGGAAGCCAGACTCCTGCGCGAGGAGTTCTGCGACTGACCCGGCGATACCGACCCGGCGATCCGGTCGTCGTACCAGTCCCGTCCTACCAGTCCCGTCGTACCGGTCGTCGTCACGGTCAGATCGGCTGGATCTCCGGCGCTCCCAGCCGCGCCGCGTCCGCCGTCAGGTCGTCGGGCTGCCGCTGGGACTCGCGCTCCGCCTCCACGCGCTTCTCGTAGTGCTCGACCTCCTTGTCGACCTGCGCCGGGTCCCAGCCCAGTACGGGCGCGATCAGCGCGGCGGCCTCACGGGCGCTGCGCGTGCCCCGGTCGAAGGTCTCGATCGAGATCCGGGTGCGCCGCGTGAGCACGTCGTCCAGATGGCGCGCGCCCTCGTGCGAGGCGGCGTAGACGACCTCCGCCCGCAGATAGTCCTCCGCGCCGGCCAGCGGCTCGCCCATCGCCGGATCGGCGGTGACGTAGGAGAGCACCTCGTCCACCAGCGAGCCGTACCGGTTGAGCAGGTGTTCGACACGCGCCACGTGCAGTCCCGTGCGCAGGGCGATCTGCGCCCGCCCGTTCCACAGCGCACGGTAGCCCTCCGCGCCCACCAGCGGCACGTCCTCCGTCACGCACTCGGCCACGCGCTGGGAGAGGCCGTGCACCGCCTCGTCCACCGCGTCCTTCGCCATCACCCGGTACGTGGTGTACTTGCCGCCCGCCACGACCACCAGCCCCGGCACCGGGTGCGCCACGGTGTGCTCGCGGGAGAGCTTGCTGGTGGCGTCCGACTCGCCGGCCAGCAGCGGGCGCAGCCCGGCGTACACGCCCTGGACGTCGTCGCGCGTGAGCGGCACCGCGAGCACGGAGTTGACGTGCTCCAGCAGATAGTCGATGTCCGCGCTGGACGCGGCCGGGTGGGCCTTGTCCAGGTCCCAGTCCGTGTCCGTGGTGCCGATGATCCAGTGCCTGCCCCAGGGGATCACGAAGAGCACGCTCTTCTCGGTGCGCAGGATCAGCCCGGTCGTGGAGTGGATGCGGTCCTTCGGCACGACCAGGTGGATGCCCTTCGAGGCCCGTACGTGGAACTGGCCGCGCTCGGCGATGAGCTGTTGGGTGTCGTCCGTCCACACCCCCGTGGCGTTGACGACCTGCCGGGCCCGGACCTCGAACTCGCCGCCCTGTTCGAGGTCGCGCACCCGGGCGCCGACCACGCGCTCGCCCTCGCGCAGGAAGCCGACGACGCGGGCCCGGTTGGCGACGTCCGCGCCGTAGGCGGCGGCGGTGCGCACGAGGGTGGTGACGTAGCGGGCGTCGTCCATCTGGGCGTCGTAGTACTGCAGGGCGCCGATCAGCGCGTCCTTGCGCAGGCAGGGCGCGACGCGCAGCGCCCTCTTGCGGGTGAGGTGACGGTGCGTGGGCAGGCCGCGGCCGTGGCCGGAGGAGACGGACATGGCGTCGTAGAGGGCCACGCCGGAGCCGGCGTAGAGGCGCTCCCAGCCTCTGTGCTGCAGCGGATAGAGGAAGGGCACCGGCTTCACCAGGTGCGGGGCGAGCCGTTCCAGCAGCAGCCCGCGCTCCTTGAGGGCCTCGCGCACCAGGGCGAAGTCGAGCATCTCCAGATAGCGCAGCCCGCCGTGGATGAGCTTGCTGGACCGGCTGGACGTGCCGGCCGCCCAGTCCCGCGCCTCGACGAGCCCGGTCGCCAGCCCGCGCGTGGCCGCGTCCAGCGCGGTGCCCGCGCCGACCACTCCGCCGCCGACCACCAGGATGTCCAGTTCCCGCTCCGCCATCCGGGCGAGCGCCGCTCCGCGCTCGGCCGGCCCGAGTGTCGCTGTCCTCACCACTGCCTCCCGCCTGGCCGCTCTCGCCGCCGTTGCCGGTGAACCACTGTCGCCGGTGTGCCGCCGGTCCCTTCCCGCCCGGCCGTGCCCGCACCGCACCGGCGTCGCGCCCTACGCCGTACCGGTGCCGCGCCGGGCGGGCACCCGTTCCCCTTCGATGCTGCCCCAGATCCGCCGCTTCGGCCGCGCCGGAGCCCACCGGGGCCCCGCCGGAAGGCAGGCCACGCCGAGGCAATACCGGATATCAGTCATATATCCGCCTAACCTGATGTAACGGCCGATCCCCGCCGGAATCCCCTCCGGGAAGGACCGCATCCCGTCATGCCCGCAGATCTCGCCGTCATCGGCCTCGGCCACCTCGGGCTCCCCCTCGCCCAGGCCGCCACCGCCGCCGCCATCCCCACCGTCGGCTACGACCCCGACCCGCGCACCATCGCCGACCTGCGCGCCGGGCGGCTGCCCTCCGAGGGCGCCGACGGCTGTCTCACCGCCGCCGGGATCCGCCGCATGCTCTCCGCCGGCTTCCGCGCCACGACCGAGGACGCCGAGCTCGGCCGGGTCCGTACGGCCGTGATCTGCGCCCCCACCCGGTTGGGCGAGGACCGGGCCCTGGACCTGAGCGCCATCGCCGAGGCCGCCCGCACCCTCGCGCCCCGGCTCCGCCCGCACACCACGGTGCTGCTGGAGTCCGCCGTCTACCCCGGCACCACGGAGGAGTTCCTGCGCCCCCTCCTCGAATCGGGCTCCGGACTGCGCGCCGGGCAGGACTTCCACCTCGCCTACTCCCCCAGCCGCTTCGACCCCGGCAACCGCCAGCACGCCTACGCCAACACCCCGAAGGTCATCGGCGGCCTCACCCCCGCCTGCACCGAGGCCGCGGCCGCCTTCTACGGGCGCGTCTGCGAACGGGTCGTCCGCGCCCGGGGCCCCCGCGAGGCGGAGGCGGTCAAGGTCCTGGAGACCAACTACCGGCACGTCAACATCGCGCTCGCCAACGAGATGGCGGTCTTCTGCCACGACATCGGCGTCGACCTCTGGGACGTCGTGCGCTGTGCCGAGACCAAACCGTTCGGCTTCCAGGCCTTCCGCCCGGGACCGGGCGTGGGCGGCCACGGGGTGCCCATCGACCCCAACTACCTCTCCTACAAGGGCCGCAGCCTCGGCTATCCGCTGCGCATGGTGGAACTGGCGCAGGAGGTCAACGGACGGATGCCGCGCTACGTCATCCAGCGCTGCGCCGCGCTCCTCAACGAACACGGCAAGTCGGCACGCGGCGCCCGCGTGCTGCTGCTGGGCGTCAGCTACAAGCCCGACCTGGGCGACCAGGAGGGCTCACCCGCCCGCGAGATCGCCTCCCGGCTGATGGAGATGGGCGCCCAGCTCACGTACCACGACCCCTACGTCCCCCAGTGGCGCGTCCTGGGCCACCCCGTGCCCCGCGCCGACTGCCCCCACGAGGCCGCGGCCGCCGCGGATCTGACGGTGCTTCTCCAGCACCACCGCAAGTACGACCTGCAGGGGCTCTCGGTCAAGGCCCAGCTGCTGCTGGACACCCGCGGGGCGAGCCCGGCGGGAGCGGCGCACCGTCTCTAGCGCACCGCTTCCCGCACCCACCCCACGGGCCCTAGAGCCGCCCGGTCGACAGCAGCCGCGGCTGCGCGTCCAGCACGGTGCGCAGGGAGGCGAAGTTCTCCACGCAGCGCCCGGTGCCGACGGCCACACAGTCCAGCGGGTCGTCCGCGATGAGCACCGGGATGTCGAGCTCCGAGCTCAGCCGCACGTCCAGCCCGCGCAGCAGCGCGCCGCCGCCCGTCAGCACGATGCCGCGGTCCATGATGTCGCCCGACAGCTCCGGCGGCGTCTCGTCCAGGGTCTGCCGCACGGCCATGACGATCGCGTCCACCGGCTCCGACAGCGCGTGCCGGATCTCGTCGGCCGTCAACTCCAGCGTCTTGGGCAGACCGCTGACCTGGTCCCGGCCGCGGATGGTGCAGCGGTCCCCGGGCCGCAGGCCCTGGGTCTCCTCCGGATCGCCGGCCGCCTCGTCCTGCTCGGCCACCCGGCGGGCGAGGGCAGCGAGCCCCGCCTCCGACCAGTAGCCCCCCGGCGAGGCGGAGCCGATGCTCATCTTGATCTCCTCGGCGGTGCGCTCACCGATCGCGAGGGCGTACTTCTTCTTGATGTACGACATGATCGCCGCGTCCATCGCGTCGCCCGCCGTACGCACCGAGCGGGCGGTGACGATGCCGCCCAGCGAGATCACCGCGACCTCGGTGGTGCCGCCGCCGATGTCGACGACCATGCAGCCGGTGGGCTCGCTGACCGGCAGGCCCGCGCCGATCGCCGCCGCCATAGGCTCCTCGACCAGGTGCACCTGACGGGCACCGGCGGAGGAGGCGGCCTCGATGACGGCCCGTCGCTCGACGCCCGTGATGCCGGACGGCACGCACACCACGACGCGCGGCCGGGAGAAGAGACGGTTGCCCATCACCTTCTTGATGAAGTGCCGCAGCATCCGCTCGGCTATCTCGAAGTCGGCTATGACGCCATCGCGCAGGGGGCGGATGGCGACGATGGTCGAGGGGGTGCGCCCGATGGTCTCCTTGGCCTCGAAGCCGACCGACAGCACGCTGCCGTCCTCGGCGTTGACGGCGACGACCGAAGGTTCGTTGAGCACCACTCCCTTCCCCCGTACGTACACCAGCGTGTTCGCGGTGCCGAGGTCGATACCCATGTCCCTGCCGCTGAACGACTTGCTTTGCGCCATAAGTCGCCAGTATTCCCTACGATCGAATGTTTATACGGCGCTAACAGGGCTGAGAGAACCGACAGGCACATGCGAAAGGCCCGGACCGCCGTGGCGGTCCGGGCCTTCGAGCCGACGAGGGGTCAGCGGTTGTCGTGCTGCGACGGCGCGACCGTCACCTCGACCCGCTGGAACTCCTTCAGGTCGCTGTAGCCCGTGGTGGCCATCGCACGGCGCAGGGCGCCGAACATGTTCATCGAGCCGTCCGGGGTGTGCGAGGGACCGGTGAGGATCTCCTCGGTGGAGCCGACCGTGCCCAGGTTCATGCGCTTGCCGCGCGGCACGTCCTCGTGGACGGCCTCCATGCCCCAGTGGAAGCCACGGCCCGGCGCGTCGGTGGCGCGGGCGAGCGGGGAGCCCATCATCACGGCGTCGGCACCGCAGGCGATGGCCTTCGGCAGGTCGCCGGACCAGCCCACGCCGCCGTCGGCGATGACGTGGACGTAGCGGCCGCCGGACTCGTCCATGTAGTCGCGGCGGGCGGCGGCGACGTCGGCGACGGCGGTGGCCATCGGGACCTGGATGCCCAGGACGTTGCGGGTGGTGTGCGCGGCGCCGCCGCCGAAGCCGACGAGGACACCCGCGGCGCCCGTGCGCATCAGGTGCAGGGCGGCCGTGTAGGTGGCGCAGCCGCCGACGATGACCGGCACGTCGAGCTCGTAGATGAACTGCTTGAGGTTCAGCGGCTCGGCGGCGCCCGAGACGTGCTCGGCGGAGACGGTCGTGCCGCGGATCACGAAGATGTCCACGCCGGCGTCGACGACGGCCTTGGAGAACTGCGCGGTGCGCTGCGGGGAGAGCGCGGCGGCGGTCACGACACCGGAGTCGCGGACCTCCTTGATGCGCTGCCCGATCAGCTCTTCCTTGATCGGCTCGGCGTAGACCTCCTGCAGACGCTTGGTCGCGGCGGTCTCGTCCAGCTCGGCGATCTCGGCGAGCAGCGGCTCCGGGTCCTCGTAGCGGGTCCACAGGCCCTCGAGGTTGAGCACGCCGAGGCCGCCCAGCTCACCGATGCGGATGGCGGTCTCGGGCGAGACGACCGAGTCCATCGGGGCGGCCAGGAACGGCAGCTCGAAGCGGTAGGCGTCGATCTGCCAGGCGATCGAGACCTCCTTCGGGTCGCGGGTACGGCGACTCGGGACGACGGCGATGTCGTCGAAGGCGTACGCCCGGCGGCCGCGCTTGCCGCGCCCGATCTCGATCTCAGTCACGTGTGTGGCCTTTCACTTTCCTTGGCGCTCCGTCTGCCGCATCCAGTATCCCCGACGCGGCGGAGCCCGCGGCCTTTCGGTCGCGGGCTCGGGTGGCGCTGTGCGAAGCTCCGACTACTACCGGCGGGAGTAGTTCGGCGCTTCGACCGTCATCTGAATGTCGTGCGGGTGGCTCTCCTTGAGACCCGCCGACGTGATCCGCACGAAGCGGCCCTTGTCCTTGAGCTCCTGGACGTCCGCCGAGCCGACGTAGCCCATGGAGGCCCGCAGACCGCCGATGAGCTGGTGGGCGACCGAGGCCAGCGGGCCGCGGTAGGGCACCTGGCCCTCGATGCCCTCGGGCACGAGCTTGTCCTCGGAGAGGACGTTGTCCTGGAAGTAGCGGTCCTTGGAGAAGGAGCGGGCCTGTCCGCGCGACTGCATCGCGCCGAGCGAGCCCATGCCGCGGTACGACTTGAACTGCTTGCCGTTGATGAAGACCATCTCGCCCGGCGACTCCTCGCAGCCCGCGAGCAGCGAGCCGAGCATCACCGTGTCGGCACCGGCGGCGATCGCCTTGGCGATGTCGCCGGAGTACTGCAGACCGCCGTCGCCGATCAGCGGCACGCCGGCGGCGTGGCAGGCCTGGGCGGCCTCGTAGATCGCGGTGACCTGCGGGACGCCGATGCCGGCGACGACGCGGGTGGTGCAGATCGAGCCGGGGCCGACGCCGACCTTGACGCCGTCCACGCCGGCGTCGATCAGGGCCTGGGCGCCCTCGCGGGTGGCGACGTTGCCGCCGACGACGTCGACGTTGATGTTGGACTTGACCTTGGAGATCATGTCGAGGATGCCGCGGCTGTGGCCGTGGGCGCTGTCGACGACCAGGAAGTCCGCACCGGCCTCGACGAGCGCCTGGGCGCGCTCGAAGGCCTCGGCGCCGACGCCCACCGCGGCGCCGACGACCAGGCGGCCCTCGGAGTCCTTGGCGGCGTTGGGGTACTTCTCGGCCTTGACGAAGTCCTTGACCGTGATGAGGCCCTTGAGGACGCCGGCGTCGTCCACCAGCGGCAGCTTCTCGATCTTGTGGCGGCGCAGCAGCTCGATGGCGTCCTCGCCGGAGATGCCGACCTTGCCCGTCACCAGCGGCATCGGGGTCATGATCTCGCGCACCTGGCGGCTGCGGTCCAGCTCGAAGGCCATGTCACGGTTGGTGACGATGCCGAGCAGCTTGCCCGCGGGGTCGGTGACCGGCACACCGCTGATGCGGAACTTGGCGCACAGGGCGTCGGCCTCGGCCAGCGTGGCGTCCGGGCGGACCGTGATCGGGTCCGAGACCATGCCGGACTCGGAGCGCTTGACCAGGTCGACCTGGTTGGCCTGGTCCTCGATGGAGAGGTTGCGGTGCAGCACGCCCGCGCCGCCCTGGCGGGCCATGGCGATGGCCATGCGCGCCTCGGTGACCTTGTCCATGGCGGCGGACAGCAGCGGGATGTTGACCCGTACGTTCCGCGAGACGCGGGAGGAGGTGTCCACGGCGTTCGGCAGGACCTCGGAGGCGCCCGGCAGCAGCAGGACGTCGTCGTATGTCAGACCGAGCATCGCGAATTTCCCGGGCATTCCGTCGACGTTGTCAGTCATGACACCTTCCCAAATGGTCTTGCACCGGCGAGGACTCCCATGCTAACGGCCGTCACGGGTGTCCCATTCCACGAGCACTGAGGCTCGCGTCACTTGGAGGTTCGTATGAATACGTCCGAGGATCGCCGCCCGGTCCGCCCCGCGCCGCCCGCTCACTGCTCCGCGAGGGCACGGAGCCGGCTGAGCGCACGATGCTGGGCGACGCGCACGGCGCCCGGCGACATGCCGAGCATCTGCCCCGTCTCCTCGGCCGTCAGCCCCACGGCGACCCGCAGCAGAACCAGCTCGCGCTGGTTCTCCGGAAGGTTGGCGAGCAGCTTCTTGGCCCACTCCGCGTCACTGCTGAGCAGCGCCCGCTCCTCCGGCCCGAGGGAGTCGTCCGGCTGCTCGGGCATCTCGTCGGAGGGCACGGCCGTGCTGCCCGGGTGCCGCATGGCGGCCCGCTGGAGATCGGCGACCTTGTGCGCGGCGATGGCCACGACGAAGGCCTCGAAGGGGCGCCCGGTGTCGCGGTAGCGCGGCAGGGCGCACAGCACCGCGAGGCAGACCTCCTGTGCGAGGTCGTCCACGAAGTGCCGGGCGTCGCCCGGCAGCCGCGACAGGCGCGTGCGGCAGTAGCGCAGCGCGAGCGGGTGCACCAGGGCGAGCAGGTCGTGGGTGGCCTGCCGGTCACCCTCCACCGCGCGGGCGACGAGCGCGCCAATAGCTGTGGTGTCGTCGTCGCGCATCGGTCCATGGTGCCTTGACGCCGGATTGTCCGTGGCACCGCATCCGTAGTTGTGCACCGAAGCGTTATGAGCGGGTGCGCCGGCGGTCATCTCCCGCACCTTCCCATCACGCCTGCCCGAGCCGTCCCCGAGGAACTCCATACTCCAAGGATGCGGCAGCGCGCGGGAAACGTGCAGCGGGCCGGGAAACGGCGGCTCCCGGGCGGGCGGCCACAGCGGCCCGCCCCGCCCGCTCCCCGGCGGGCGGGGTACGTCAGTCCCCCGCGTCGACGCACGGCAACTACCGTCCGGAACTGCCCGCCGCCGCCCTAGCGGACCAGGCCCCAGCGGAAGCCGAGCGCCACCGCGTGCGCCCGGTCCGAGGCGCCCAGCTTCTTGAAGAGCCGGCGGGCGTGGGTCTTGACCGTGTCCTCCGAGAGGAACAGCTCACGGCCGATCTCGGCGTTGGAGCGGCCGTGGCTCATGCCCTCGAGCACCTGGATCTCGCGCGCGGTGAGCGTGGGCGCCGCGCCCATCTCCGCCGAGCGCAGCCGCCGCGGGGCGAGCCGCCAGGTCGGGTCGGCGAGCGCCTGGGTCACGGTGGCGCGCAGCTCGGCCCGCGAGGCGTCCTTGTGGAGATAGCCGCGCGCCCCGGCGGCGACCGCGAGCGCGACACCGTCGAGGTCCTCGGCCACCGTGAGCATGATGATGCGGGCGCCGGGGTCCGCGGAGAGCAGCCGGCGGACCGTCTCCACGCCGCCCAGTCCGGGCATGCGTACGTCCATCAGAATGAGGTCCGAACGATCGGCGCCCCAGCGGCGGAGGACTTCCTCGCCGTTGGCCGCCGTGGTCACGCGCTCGACGCCGGGCACGGTCGCCACCGCGCGACGGAGCGCTTCTCGGGCAAGCGGGGAGTCGTCGCAGACGAGGACGGATGTCATGGCCGCCCTCCGCAGCTGATGCGCGTCACCTTGAGCCTCCAGAGGCTGGTACTGATCGTCACCTGTGCGATTGACGACGCCCGGGCACCTGCCACCCGCCCGACTGCTTCATGCGTCAACCGCCTCCGCACTCTCAACGACGGTCACCCGAAAGAGTTACGGGCTCGGTCGGCCGTGTTCGGCACTCTACGTGAGGGCGCGGACACGGAGCAGGGCGCACAGGGGGCGCCCTGCCCACCAGCCAAGCTATGCCCCATTTGCCCAGTCGGGCCTGTTTTTCTTCCCATTTGCTGGTGTCTGTGGCTAGATTCGCAATGAGTCATATTTTCATCTGCTCACACGACAGATGCATGGCAGAGCTATGGACGGGTACTGCAACGGATCACTCCGGATCGGATCGATCCGGGCACTCCGGCAGATTGCTTCGACAGGTCACATCGACACATCGCTTCGACAGATCGTCTCGAGGGGATAAGCAATGGCAGATTTCTCCCGCCTTCCCGGTCCCAACGCCGACCTGTGGGACTGGCAGCTCCTGGCGGCGTGCCGAGGGGTCGACAGTTCGCTGTTCTTCCATCCCGAGGGCGAGCGGGGCGCGGCCCGCAGCGCCCGTGAGACCTCCGCGAAGGAGGTGTGCATGCGCTGCCCGGTGCGCGCCGAGTGCGCCGCGCACGCGCTGGCGGTACGGGAGCCCTACGGCGTGTGGGGCGGCCTGACCGAGGACGAGCGCGAGGAGCTCATGGGGCGCGCGCGGCATCGGTCCATCACGGCGAGCAGCGCGGGCGCCGGCGCGATGACCGCCTGAACGCCCGGGGCGCACCACGGGAGTGGTGAAACGTTTCAGCTGAGCGGGGCCCGCTCAGCCGGCGGCGCTCAGCGGCGCCCCGCCTCCACCAGCCGGTCCAGCATGGCCGCGACCGCCGGGACCCGGGCCAGATCCGGCAGCGTGAGGGCCACGATCTCGCGCTGCACGACCGGCTCGACGGGCACCGTACGCGCGCCCTTGGGGCGCACCGACTCCAGCGCCAGCTCGGGCATCACGGCGACCCCGAGCCCGGCCCCGACCAGCCCGAACACGGCCGGGTAGTCGTCCGTCGCGAAGTCGATGCGCGGGGTGAAGCCCGCGCTCTCGCAGACCTCCACCAGGTGCCGCCGGCAGCGCGGACAGCCCGCGATCCAGGGCTCGCGCTCCAGCTCGGCGATCCCGATCCGCTCCGCGCCGGCGAGCCGGTGCCCCTCGGGCACCACGCCGATGAGGCGGTCGGTCAGCAGCGGTCGTACGACGAGGTCGTCCCACTCGGCGCCCGCGGCGGGGTCGGCGCCGCGCACGTCGGGGTAGCGGAAGGCCAGCGCGATCTCGCAGTCGCCCGCGCGGAGCATCTCCACCGAGCGCGGCGGCTCCGCCTCGACGAGGGAGACACGGGTGCCCGGGTGCGCGGCCCGCATCTCGGCGAGCGCGGAGGGCACCAGGGTGGAGCTGCCGCTGGGGAAGGACACCAGCCGCACCCGCCCGGCCCGCAGGCCCGCGATCGCCGCGATCTCCTCCTCGGCGGCGGTCAGGCCGGCCAGGATGCCCGTCGCGTGCCGCACGAGGGCCTCGCCCGCCTCGGTCAGGCGCATCTCACGGCCCGTACGGATCAGCAGGGGGGTGCCCGTCGACTGCTCCAGGGCCTTCATCTGCTGGCTGACGGCGGGCTGGGTGCAGCCCAGGTCGCGCGCCGCGGCCGAGAACGAACCGGTGGCGGCCACCGCACGCAGCACCCTCAGATGACGAGCCTCGATCATAGAACCGAGCATAAGCCCACCTTGGGGCGGATGATGAATATTGGCTGGCTCCTTTGAGCCACGCCCGCTTACTCTTGGTGCCCATGCACCTGATCTCCGTGAATGTGGGCCGCCCCCGTACCGCCGACGACCGTCCCGGCTTCCCCGGCGCCTTCGCGGAGGGCCTGGAGAGCGGCATCGACAAGCGCCCGGTGGAGGGGCCCGTCGAGGTGGCGGCCCCGGGCCCGAAGGGCACGGCGGGCAGCGGCCTCGCCGGGGACGCGGTGGTCTCCCTGCGTCACCACGGCGGGGACGACCAGGCGGTGTACGCGTTCGCCCGCGAGGACCTCGACGGCTGGGAGCGGGAGCTGGGCCGCCGGCTGCCGGACGGCGCGTTCGGGGAGAACCTCACCACGAGCGGCATCGACGTCAACGGCGCGCGCATCGGCGAGCGTTGGCGCATAGGTACGGATCTGCTGCTGGAGGTCACCGCGCCGCGCATCCCCTGCCGTACGTTCGCCGACTGGCTGGGCGAGAGCGGCTGGATACGCCGGTTCACCCAGGAGGCGGCGCCCGGTGCGTACCTGCGTGTCATCGAGCCCGGGCGGATCCGCGCGGGAGATGCCGTCACCGTCGTCCACCGCCCGGCCCACGACGTGAGCGTCTCCCAGGTCTTCCGTGCCCTGACGACCGAACGGGCCCTGCTGCCCGGCGTGCTGGCCGCCGGGGACGCGCTGCACCCGGAGACGCGGGCGAAGGCCCTCGCGTACAGGGAGCGTCAGGAAGCGTCCGAGGGGCGCCCGCAGGGGCGGCGAGAGGCCGGGGACGGCAGCCAGGACGGGGTGCGGAGCACTAACGTTCCTGTATGACGACTGCACTGATCACGGGAGCCACGGCCGGCATCGGCGCGGCCTTCGCACGGCGGCTGGCGGCCGATGGACACAATCTGGTCATCGTGGCCCGCGACGAGAAGCGGCTGAGCGAGCAGGCGACCGAACTCCACGACCGCCACCGGGTGGAGGTGGAGGTGCTCCGCGCGGACCTCTCCGAGGAGAGCGGCATCGCCACGGTCGAGGCCCGGCTCTCGGACCGCAAGAACCCGGTGGACCTGCTGGTCAACAACGCGGGCTTCGGCAACAAGGGCCGTTACCTCGAGGTTCCGATGGCCGACGAGCTGATGATGCTGAAGGTGCACATCGAGGCGGTGCTGCGGCTGACCTCGGCCGCGACGGCGAGCATGCGCGAGCGCAGACGCGGCGGGGTGGTCAACGTCGCGTCGGTGGCGGCGTTCGTCCCCCGTGGGACGTACGGGGCGAGCAAGGCGTGGGTGGTGCAGTTCACCCAGGGTGCCGCGCGGGACCTGGCGGGGAGCGGGGTGCGGCTGATGGCGCTGTGCCCCGGCTTCGTACGGACGGAGTTCCACCAGCGGGCCGGCATGGGCGTGGACAACGTGCCCGGCTGGATGTGGCTGGACGCGGACAAGCTGGTGGAGGCCGCGCTGAAGGACCTGGCGCGCGGCAAGTCGCTGTCGATCCCGGATCCCCGGTACAAGGCGCTGACGGGCCTGATGAAGCTGGCCCCGCGCCGGGCGGTCTCGCGCGCGAGCGCGACGACGGGCCGCCGGTACGGGCCGAACTGAGCCCTGGCCGACGCCGTAGCGCGCCTCTCGGGTGGGCCGATTCAGGACTAGCCTGGACATATCACCCGGGAGGCGCCATGACATTCGTACAAGTGATCGACTGCAAGACGCGCCGGTACGACGACATGAACCGGCTCATGGACGACTGGGTCGCCGCCACCGAGGGCAAGCGCACCGCCACCCACTCGATCGTCGGCCGCGACCACACGGACGACGAGCACTATGTGGAGATCATCGAGTTCCCCTCCTACGCCAAGGCGATGGAGAACTCGAACCTCCCGGAGACCAACAGGATCTTCGAGGAGATGGTCGCGCTCTGCGACGGGATGCCGTCCTTCACCGACCTGGACGTGGTCCGCGACGAGCAGCTGAACAAGGCGACGGTCCGCCGCTTCTACGAAGAGGTGGCGGTGGGCGGCGATCTGGACCTCGTCGACGAGCTCTTCACCGCCGACTACCGCGACCACGACATCGCCAAGGCGGAGGAGACCACGGTCGGTTCCGACGTCATCAAGCAGGACGTCACCGGCTGGCGCGCCGCCTTCGACTTCACCTTCACCCTCGAGAGCGTGCTGGCCGAGGGCGACCAGGTCTGCGTCCTGTGGACCTGGCGGGGCGTCCATCAGGGCGACTTCATGGGCCTGCAGCCGACGGGCCAGGAGGTCTCGATGAAGGGCACGACGGTCTGGCGCTTCGAGGACGGGAAGATCTGCGAGGGCTGGTGGAACGAGGACCTGCTGGGGCTGCTGCGCCAGCTGGGCGCGGTGGACGCGTAGCGGAATCCACGGCGGGTCCGTGGCCGGAGCCCTGAACGGCCGCGGCCCGGTCTCCCCTCGCGGGGAGACCGGGCCGGGCCGTCGTACGGGGTGCGTCAGTGCGCGTGGCCGTGACCGTGGCCGTGACCGGCCTCGGCGGACTCCTCTTCCTTCTTCTCGACGACCAGGGTCTCGGTCGTGAGCAGCAGGGAGGCGATGGACGCGGCGTTCTCCAGGGCGGAGCGGGTGACCTTGACCGGGTCGATGACGCCGGCCTTCACCAGGTCGCCGTACTCGCCGGTCGCGGCGTTGAAGCCCTGGCCCTTGTCGAGCTCGGCGACCTTCGAGGTGATGACGTAGCCCTCGAGGCCGGCGTTCTCGGCGATCCAGCGCAGCGGCTCGACGACGGCGCGGCGGACGACCGCGACACCGGTGGCCTCGTCGCCGGACTTGCCCAGGCCGCCCTCCAGCACCTTGGCGGCGTGGACGAGAGCGGAGCCACCACCGGAGACGATGCCCTCCTCGACCGCGGCGCGGGTCGCGGAGATGGCGTCCTCCAGACGGTGCTTCTTCTCCTTGAGCTCGACCTCGGTGGCCGCACCCACGCGGATGACGCAGACGCCACCGGCGAGCTTGGCGAGGCGCTCCTGGAGCTTCTCGCGGTCCCAGTCCGAGTCGGTGGACTCGATCTCGGCCTTGATCTGGGCGACGCGGCCGACGACGTCCTCGTGGTTGCCGCCACCGTCGACGATGGTGGTGTCGTCCTTGGTGATCGTCACGCGGCGGGCGGAGCCCAGCACGTCCAGACCGGCCTGGTCGAGCTTGAGGCCGACCTCCTCGGCGATGACGGTGGCACCGGTGAGGGTGGCCATGTCGCCGAGCATCGCCTTGCGGCGGTCGCCGAAGCCGGGGGCCTTGACGGCCACGGCGTTGAACGTGCCGCGGATCTTGTTGACGACGAGGGTGGAGAGCGCCTCGCCCTCGACGTCCTCGGCGATGATCAGCAGCGGCTTGGAGCCACCGCCCTGGATGATCTTCTCCAGCAGGGGCAGCAGGTCCTGGATCGAGGCGATCTTGCCCTGGTGGATCAGGATGTACGGGTCGTCGAGGACGGCCTCCATACGCTCCTGGTCGGTGACCATGTACGGCGAGAGGTAACCCTTGTCGAAGGCCATGCCCTCGGTGAAGTCGAGCTCCAGGCCGAAGGTGTTGGACTCCTCGACGGTGATGACGCCGTCCTTGCCGACCTTGTCCATCGCCTCGGCGATGAGCTCGCCGACCTGCTTGTCCTGCGCGGAGAGCGCGGCGACGGCGGCGATGTCGGCCTTGTCGGCGATCGGGCGGGCGGTCGCCAGCAGGTCGTCGGAGATGGCCTTGACCGCGGCGTCGATGCCCTTCTTCAGGGAGGCCGGGGAGGCGCCGGCGGCGACGTTGCGCAGACCCTCGCGGACCAGCGCCTGGGCCAGCACGGTCGCGGTGGTGGTGCCGTCACCCGCGATGTCGTTGGTCTTGGTCGCCACCTCCTTGACGAGCTGGGCGCCCAGGTTCTCGTACGGGTCGTCGAGCTCGACCTCGCGCGCGATGGTCACACCGTCGTTGGTGATGGTGGGGGCGCCGAACTTCTTGTCGATGACGACGTTGCGGCCCTTGGGACCGATCGTCACCTTCACGGTGTCGGCGAGCTTGTTGACGCCGCGCTCAAGGGCGCGACGGGCGTCCTCGTCGAACTTCAGGGTCTTGGCCATGGGTTACGTATCCTTCGCCGTATCTCTCAAACGAACTGCGCCCCGGGCGCCCGGCTAGCAGGCACGGGAACCAGGGGCGCAGATCAAAAGCTTCGAAAGCTCGAAAGCCTCGGGCTCGAAAGCCTGGGGTGAATTACTTCTCGACGATCGCGAGGACGTCGCGAGCCGAGAGGACGAGGTACTCCTCGCCGTTGTACTTCACCTCGGTGCCGCCGTACTTGCTGTAGAGCACGACGTCACCGACCTGCACGTCGAGCTCGACGCGCTTGCCGTCCTCGAAACGGCCCGGGCCCACGGCCAGGACGACGCCCTCCTGGGGCTTCTCCTTGGCGGTGTCCGGGATGACCAGGCCGGAGGCCGTGGTCTGCTCGGCGTCGAGCGGCTGGACCACGATGCGGTCCTCGAGCGGCTTGATGGCAACCTTGGAGCTGGCGGTCGTCACGATCCGACCTCCCCCTTCGGAGATCTCACGGGGTTAACTGTCTGAGGTGGCGACCTGGTGGATCCGTCGTCGCGGGTGCCGGATCTGCCCGTCGCCGTGTTTGGCACTCACCGGTGGAGAGTGCCAACGGAGCCGAGACTATGACGCGGTTAGCACTCGGTCAAGCGGAGTGCCAATTCATCGCGCGGCGCACCGTGCCTACCCCCGCCGGGTCAGAGGTAGTCCTCCAGTCGCGCGACCGTGTACCCCTGGGCCTGGATGCTGCGCAGCATGTTGGTGACCATCCTGGTCATCGAGGTGCCCTTGAGCTCCTGCGGCCCGCGGAAGTGGGCGAGGACGATGTCGCCGGGGCGCAGCTTGTCGCTCTGGGCGTAGCGCATGTCGTTGATCTGCATCGTCACCTCCCACAGCACGAGGGCCCGCACCCCGCAGGACCCCGCCGCGGCGAGGGTGGCGTCGTTGTAGTTGCCGTAGGGCGGCCGGAAGAGCGCGGGCCGGGTGCCGAAACGCTTCTCCAGGGCGTCCTGCTGTCCGCATATCTCGCGCCGCTGGGCGTCGGCGGACAGGGTGCGCAGATTGGGGTGGGTCAGGGTGTGGTTGTCGACGCCGTTGCCGAGGGCGCGCAGCCGGTCGAAGTAGCCGTAGCCGCTGCCCGCGCGGGAGATGCTGTCCGTCAGGAACATCGTGAACGGCAGCTTCAGCTCCTCGGCCATCTTCAGGAACTGGGGATCCTTCTCGGCCCCGTCGTCGATGGTCACGAAGACGACCTTGTCCTGGGTCGGTATCCGCCGTACGACCTTGGGCGCCGCGCCCGTCCCGGCGTCCTGGAGCAGCTTCGCGGCGGGGGGCGCGGGCGGTGCGGCGAGCGGCTTGTCCAGTCCCCAGCGGCGGTACGCGTCGTCGGGCGCGGCGGAGGCGGAGGGCGCGGCCGTGCCGGACCGGCCGGGCTTCTGCGAGGCCTTCGGGGCGTCGGAGGACGAGCCGGAGCACCCGGCGAGAACTCCGGTCAGCAGCATGGCGGCGGAGGCGAGGGCGGCGGCGCGGAGGCGGCCGGAAACAGACGGGCTCACGCGGACGATTGTTGTGCATGCGTTCGATGAGCGCGCGGGCGCGGGGTGCGCCCCGTACGGGCCTCAGGGCGCGGGCAGCGCCGCCACCGCCGCGGCCCACGGATACGACTCCACGCTGTCGCCCCGCGCGGGGTCGTAGCCGTCCTTTCCCAGCAGGACGGTCACGCCCGCCGCACGCAGGAACGCCACGCTCCGGGGGAAGGCGGGGTGCGCGGCCTGCGCGGCGCCCAGGTGCGGCAGGGCGACCTGGGGCAGCCCGAGGCCGATCGCCTCGGTGATCAGGCCGAGCGCCAGGGTGTCGGAGATGCCGGCGGCCCATTTGCCGATCGTGTTGAAGGTGGCGGGCGCGACCAGGATCGCGTCCGGCGGGGGCAGCACGTCGGGCTCCCCGGGCAGCTTGTACTCGTGCCGTACGGGGTGGCCCGTCAGCGCGGCCAGGGCGGGGACGTCCGCTTCCAGCCAGCGGTGGGCGTACGGGGTGAGGATCAGGCACACGTCCCACCCGGCGGCCTGGGCGGCACGGACTCCGTCGGCGGCCCGGACGGCCGGCGCGGCGGCGCAGCAGACCAGGTACAGGGTGCGCTTCGCGGTCGTCGTCACCAGGGCAGTCCACCGCGTGGGGCACCGGCCCGCAAGAGAGAATGAGACACGTGCCCGCACCGATCACCCCCCTCGACGCCTTCGCCGCCCTCCTCACCGACGAGGGCCGCGCCCTCCTCGACGGGCTGCGCGACTACGACCCCTCCCAGGAGCTCGCCACGGCGACCCGGCTGCGCCGCGAGCACCCCGCGGAGCTGGTCTCGGCGGCGCTCGGGCAGGCGCGGCTGCGCCAGCGCGCGGTGGCGAAGTTCGGCGCGGAGGACGCCTACCGCATGTTCTTCACGCCGAACGGCGTGGAGCAGGCCACGCGCGCCTCTGTCGCACTCCACCGCGCCCGGCGCTTCGAGGCCCTCGGCGTACGCAGCCTCGCCGACCTCTGCTGCGGCAACGGCGGCGACGCCATCGCGCTGGCCCGGGCCGGCATCTCGGTGCTGGCCGTCGACCGCGACCCGCTGACCTGCGAGGTCGCCCGTGCCAACGCCGAGGCGCTGGGCCTGGCCGACCTCATCGAGGTGCGCTGCGCCGATGTCACGGACGTCGACACCTCCGCGTACGACGCCGTCTTCGTCGACCCGGCCCGGCGCGGCGGCCGGGGCCGCATCTTCGACCCGGAGGCGTACTCGCCGCCGCTGTCCTGGGCGATCGAGGCGGCCCGCTCGGCCCCCCGCGCCGCCCTCAAGATCGCCCCGGGCGTGCCCCACGAGGCGGTCCCCGACGACGCCGAGGCCGAGTGGATCTCGGACGGGGGCGACGTGAAGGAGGCCGTGCTGTGGTTCGGCACGGGGCCGGGCACCCGGCGGGCGACGCTGCTGCCGGGCGGTGCGTCGCTGGTGGGGCGGGGCCTGCCGGACCCGGCGGTGCGGCCCGTGGGGCGCTATCTGTACGAGCCGGACGGCGCGGTGATCCGGGCGCACCTGGTGGCGGAGGTCGCCGAGGAGCTCGACGGCGGGCTGATCGACGAGACGATCGCGTACGTGACGAGCGACGAGCTGCGCGCGACGGATCACGCGGCGGCGTACGAGATCACGGACGTGCTGCCGTTCAACCTGAAGAAGCTGAAGGCGATCGTGCGGGAGCGCGGGATCGGGGTCGCCGTCATCAAGAAGCGGGGATCGGCGGTGGAGCCGGAGGAGCTGCGGAAGAAGCTCAAGCTCGCGGGGCCGAACACGAGCGTCATCGTGCTGACGCGGGTGGCGGGCGCGCCGGCCATGCTGTTGGGACGGCCGGCGCGGCCCACCGGGTGAGGGTTACGAGTTACGAGTAGAGGTTGTCCTTGCTCAGCTCGTGGAAATGGTCGTGGTCATGGGAGTGGCCGTGCCCGTGGTCATGGTCGTGGCCCGGCACATGCGGCTCCGTCACCGGAAGCGACGAGTCCGCCGACAGGTCCCACGACGACGCCGCACGCCCCCGGGCCACCATCTCCGCGCCCAGCGCCGCCACCATCGCGCCGTTGTCCGTGCACAGCTTCGGGCGCGGCACGCGCAGCGTGATGCCCGCGTCCTCGCAGCGGCGCTCGGCCATGGCCCGCAGGCGGGTGTTGGCCGCGACCCCGCCGCCGATCATCAGGTGATCGACGCCGTGGTCCTTGCACGCGCGGACGGCCTTGCGGGTCAGCACGTCCACCACCGCCTCCTGGAAGGAGGCGGCCACGTCCGCCACCGGGACGTTCTCGCCGGCCGCCCGCTTGGCCTCGATCCAGCGGGCCACGGCGGTCTTCAGGCCGGAGAAGGAGAAGTCGTATATCGGGTCGCGGGGGCCGGTCAGGCCGCGCGGGAAGCGGATGGCCTCCGGGTCGCCCTCGCGGGCGTAGCGGTCGATGACCGGGCCGCCGGGGAAGCCGAGCTGGAGCACGCGGGCGATCTTGTCGAAGGCCTCGCCCGCCGCGTCGTCGATGGTGGAGCCGAGCGGGCGGACGTCCGCGGTGATGTCGGGGGCCAGCAGCAGCGACGAGTGGCCGCCGCTGACCAGCAGGGCCATCGTGGGCTCCGGCAGGGCGCCGTGCTCCAGCTGGTCGACGCAGATGTGCGAGGCCAGGTGGTTGACGCCGTAGAGCGGCTTGCCCAGGGCGTAGGCATAGGCCTTGGCCGCCGAGACGCCGACGAGCAGGGCGCCCGCGAGGCCGGGGCCGGCCGTGACCGCGATGCCGTCGAGGTCCTTCGCGCTCACCCCGGCCTCCTTCAGGGCGCGCTGGATCGTCGGGACCATGGCCTCCAGGTGCGCCCGGCTCGCGACCTCGGGGACCACGCCGCCGAAGCGGGCGTGCTCGTCGACGCTGGAGGCGACCGCGTCGGCGAGGAGCGTGTGGCCGCGGACGATGCCGACGCCCGTCTCGTCGCACGAGGTTTCGATGCCGAGGACGAGGGGTTCGTCAGCCTTGCGAGCCATGGGTCATTCCTTGCACTGCGGAGGTCGGATCGGTCAGGCGCATCACGAGCGCGTCGATGTTGCCGGGCTGGTAGTAGCCGCGGCGGACGCCTACGGGCTCGAAGCCGAAGCGCTCGTACAGGCGCTGGGCGCGGGTGTTGTCGACGCGCACCTCGAGCAGCACCTCGTGGCACTCGAAGGCGGTCGCGGTCGTCAGCAGTTCGGACAGCAGGCGGGCGCCCAGGCCCGTGCTCCAGTGGTCCCGGTCCACGGCGATGGTCTGGACGTCGCCGGTGCCGTCGATGGCCGCGAGCCCGGCGTAGCCGATGATGCGCGGCGCTCCCCCGGCGGCCGGCAGGTCCTCCGCCACCACGTAGCGCCGGTTGGCGTTGGCGCCCCGGGCGTGGGCCAGCTCGGACCAGAAGAGCCCCTTGGACCACGCGTCGTGCGGGAAGAGCTCGCGCTCCAGCTCCAGCACCGGTGCGATGTCCCACCAGCGCATCTCGCGGATGCGCACGGTCGCGGTCGACTCGCTCACTGCGGTGTGACCACCTTGTAGTTGGCCGGCACCTGTGCGTCCGGGCGGCGCAGGTACAGCGGCTGGCCCGGCAGGAACTCCCCGCCGGTGCGCAGCTTCTCGGCGGCCAGGGCCGCCAGCGCGCCCGCCGACTGGTGCTGCGGCAGATCGGCCCGTACGTCCGTGAAGGCGTCCGGGTAGAGGACGGCGCCCGCGCCGACGGCCGTGAGGCCGGCGACGCGCTCGGCGAGCTCGGCCGGGCGGTCCACGGCGGGTTCGGTGAGGCGGGTGCGGGCGTCGGCGTACCGCGCCCAGTAGACCTCCTTGCGGCGGGCGTCCGTCGCCACGACGAACTCGCCCTCCAGGCCCGCCTGCCCGGCCGCGTAGGCGATGCCGTCGAGCGTGCACAGGCTGTGGACGGGGACGTCCAGCGCGGCGGCGAAGGTGGCGGCCGTGACGATGCCGACGCGCAGGCCGGTGTAGGGGCCGGGGCCGACGCCCACGACGATGCCGGTCACGGCGTCAAGCTTGCGGCCCGCCTCGCCGAGCACCCGGTCCACGGCGGGCAGCAGCAGCTCGCCGTGCCGGCGGGCGTCCACCTGACTCGACTCGGCGACGACGGACTCGCCGTCGTAGAGGGCGACGGTGACAGCGGGGGTGGCGGTATCCAGAGCGAGCAGCAGCACACGACAAGCCTACGGCGCGCCGTGGGGCGTCCGGTGCGCGGATCGGCCGCCGCCGGGGGCGCGGCGGGGTCACGGGCCGGGTGCTACGGTCAGCCGCAAAGCCGTACGAGCCCTCTGCGCCGTATGAGTGGTGCCTGTGACCGGCGAGAACCCGGCGGGTACCGCCGGGAGCGGAACGAGGCCGTACGCCGGAACGACGTCGTACGCGGGACAAGCCGTACGGCAGGACGAAAGGGTGCGCAGCGTGGCACGCAGCAGCTCGGGGGTCATCGTGGCCGCGCTCACCGCGGCGGCACTGGCCGGAGTCGGCTTCCTGGCCGTCCAGGCGGAGGCCGCGCCCGACCGCCCCGCGAGCGCGCACGCGGCGGGCAAGGACTCCTCCGGCAAGGCGAAGGACCAGGGCCAGGACGCCTCGGACAAGGGCAAGGCGGACGCCGGCCAGGACCAGGGCGCCGCGAACCCCGTCCCGGCGAACTCGGGCTCGGGCCTGCGGGTCGTCTACGCGCTCGCGCAGAAGCGGGTGTGGCTGGTCGGCTCCGACGACAAGGCCACCCGGACCTTCGAGGTGGCGCCCAGCGCCGTGAATCCGCCGCCTGGGACGTACGCGGTGACCTCGCGGGACGCGAACGTGACCGGTTCCGACGGGACCCCGATCGAGCACGTGGTGCGCTTCCACCGGAACGCGGCGGGCGTCGTCTTCGGCTTCAGCGCGGCCGTCGACGGCTCCTCGCCGAAGCCGGCGCCGGGGGCGAAGACCGGCGGCATCCGCGAGACCCCGGCGGACGGCCAGGCGATGTGGGAGTTCGCGGTGAACCACACGAAGGTCGTCGTCGTTCCGTAGCCCGTCGGCTCGCCAGCTCCGTGACGCCGCCCGGCCCACGACCACGGCCGCGCCGCGTCACCCGTCCGGGCTAACGCCGGAAGGCGACGCCTCAGGCTGCTTCTCGCTGATCCCGCTCGCCCGTCTCCGGGCCGCCTTCCGGCGCCGCGGCGGCGGGGCCCGACGCCTCGGGCGCCGTGGGCGGTGTGGAGACGGCGTCGGCCGCGGCGCAGGCCGCGAGGAGGTCGCGCATCGACGGGGACCGCTCCTCAAAGCGGTTCGCCATGGGGGCAGCGGGCTCTCGGGCCGACATGAATGCCTCCTGGGGCAGCTCGGACCAGCGGAGAAGTTAGGCAGCCCTAACCGACTCTCCGCTCTCCATGTGACCACGCCCGGAGCCGCGCGCGCAACATCTTGCCGACGGCTTGTCGGAATACACGGCTTGCCGCATACACAGCGGCCGGCCGGGCCCCGACGCCCGGCTGTCCCCGCGCGGCTCAGCCCAGTGCGGCTCAGCCCAGTGCGGTGAGGTCGACGTCCGCCCAGCGCTCGCCCACGCCCGTCACGGTGACGCTGCGGACGTCGTCGGCGTCGTCGGCCGGGGCGTCCAGACCGACGGCCCGCTCGATGACGACCCGCAGCCGGTCGTCCGACAGCTCCTCGACCTTGCCGTCGCCCCACTCCACGACGATCACGGACTCCGGCAGCGAGACGTCGAGGTCCAAATCCTCCATCTCGTCCAGCCCGCCGGAGAGGCGGTAGGCGTCGACGTGGACCAGGGCCGGGCCGTCGCCCAGCGGCGGGTGCACCCGGGCGATGACGAAGGTCGGGGAGGTCACGGCGCCGCGGACGCCGAGGCCCTCGCCCAGTCCCCGGGTCATCGTCGTCTTGCCGGCGCCCAGCTCGCCCGAGAGCAGGACCAGGTCGCCGGGGCGCAGCAGCCCGGCCAGCCTGCGGCCCAACTCGCGCATGTCCTCGGCGGACTTGACGGTGAGCTGCGCGGCCGGGGCCGCCGGGGTGGCGGAGGTGTCGTGCGGGACGTTCATATCCGCCGATGGTACGGGGCCACGGGGCCCGGGCGGCGGTGCGGGGCTCAGCCGCCCGGTTGCGCTCCGGCCGCACGCCCCTGCCGGACCCCGGCCGCGCCGGCCGCCGCCAGCAGGGCGGCCAGGTGCGTACCGACCGTCGCCGGCTGCTCCAGCATCACCATGTGGCCCGCGCCGGGGACGACGACCAGCTCGGCGTCCGGCAGGGCCGCCGCGATGACCTCGCTGTGCCCGCTCGGCGTGATCATGTCCTTCTCGCCCGCGAGGACCAGCACGGGAAGGTGGTCGAAGGCGGCCAGCGCCGCCACCTTGTCGTGCTCGTCGAACGCCGGATAGAAGGCGGCGACCACGTCCACCGGCGTCGCCTCCAGCAGCCGCTCGGCGAACCGGGCGACGGCCGGGTCGACGTCCTTCGACCCGAACGAATAGCGCCGGATGATCCCCGCGAAGAGGTCCGCGGTCGCCCGCCGCCCCTTCTCCACGAGCTCGGTCTGCGCCGCCATCAGCTTGAACGCACCCGGCAGGATCGCCCGGCGCACCACGTTCATGCCGGCGGCCGGGAGCCCGTAGGTGACCTCGGAGAGCTTGCCCGAGGACGTGCCCACGAAGGCCGCGCCGACGACGCGCCCGGCGATCAGCTCCGGGTACTGGGCGGCCAGGGCCATGGTCGTCATGCCGCCCATCGAGTGCCCCACCAGCACCAGGGGCCCCTCGGGGGCGGCGGCGTCGATGACGGCCTTCAGATCGCGGCCCAGGAGGTCGATGCTGACCGCCTCCGAGCCGCTCTTCGCCCGCCCGGAGCGGCCGTGGCTGCGCTGGTCCCAGAAGACGGTGCGCACGGTGCCGCGCAGGGCGGCGCGCTGGAAGTGCCAGGAGTCCTGGCTGAGGCAGTAGCCGTGGCTGAAGACGACGGTGACGGCGGGCGCGGGCCGCCGCCCGGGGAGCCGGGAGCGGCCGCCCTCGGGCCGCTCGACCTCGTCCACCTCGTAGTAGAGCTCGGTGCCGTCCTCGGCGACCGCGACGCCGGGCGTGCCGCGCAGCGTCCCGTACGGGCCGGAGGCGTCCAGGGCGAGGCGGGCCTTGCGGCGCATGCCGCGCCCGACTGTCAGCCGCTCCACGGCCACCCCGACCGCGGCTCCGGCGGCGACGATCCCCACGGCGGCACCCGCCACGCCGGCCACGCCCGCTCCGCGCCGCCAGGCGCTCGCCGCGGCCGTGGCTCCCGCGACCGCCGTGGCTCCCGCGACCGCGGTCGCACCCGCGGCCGTCGTGGTCCCGGCCACCGCCGCGGCCGCGGTGGCCGCACCTGCGGCCGTGGCCGCCGTGGCCCTCGCGCCCGTACTGTCGCCGCCCTCGCTCATCTCACGCCCCCGTGTCGTCGCTCTCGGTGTCCTCTTCCCTGATCTCTCCGAGATAGACGCGGGGCACGCGTGCGGAGATGCGGGTGACGACTTCGTAGGCGATGGTTCCGGTCGCCCGCGCCCAGTCCTCCGCGGTCGGTTCGCCCCGGTCACCCGGGCCGAAGAGCACCGCTTCGTCGCCGACCTCGGCGGTGTCCCCACCGAGGTCCACCACGAACTGGTCCATGGCGACGCGGCCCGCCACCGTGCGCCACTTGCCGCCGACCAGCACGGGGCCGGTGCCGGAGCCGGCGCGCGGGATGCCGTCCGCGTAGCCGACGGGCACCAGCGCGAGGGTGGTCTCGCCGGGGGTCGTGTAGAGATGGCCGTAAGAGACCCCATGGCCGCCCGGCACACGCTTGACCGAGGCCAGCGATGCGGACAGCGTCATGACCGGCCTGAGCCCGAAGTCCTCGGGGGTGCCGACCTCGGGGCTGGGCGATATGCCGTACATCGCGACGCCCGTGCGCACCAGGTCGAAGTGGGTCCCGGGCAGGGTGAGGGTGGCCGGGGAGTTGGCGATGTGCCGGACCTCCGGGGTCAGGCCCTGGCGCTCGGCGTAGGAGACCGCGTCCTCGAAGACCTCGATCTGGGCCCGGATGGACGGGTGACCCGGTTCGTCGGCGCAGGCGAAGTGCGACCACACGCCCGTGACCTTGATCAGGCCGGCCCGCTCGGCGTCGCGGGCGGCCGAGACCAGCTTCTCCCAGTCACCGGGCTGGCAGCCGTTGCGGCCGAGGCCGGTGTCGATCTTCAACTGGACGCGGGCCGGGCGGCCGGCGGCCCGTACGGCCCCGGTCAGCTCCTCCAGCGCCCACAGGCCGCTGACGGAGACGTCGATGTCGGCCTCGACGGCCTCGCGCCACGGGTCGCCGGGCGTCCACAGCCAGCACATCAGCCGGCCCGTGTCGCCTGCCGCGCGCAGCGCCAGCGCCTCTTGCGGAGTGGCCGTACCGACCCACTCCGCTCCGGCCTGCCGGGCCGCTTTCGCGCAGGGCACCGCCCCGTGCCCGTACGCGTTGGCCTTCACTACGGCCATCAGCTGCGCCCGGGGGGCGCGGGCCCGCAGAGCACGTACGTTGGCCCGCAGGGCGGCCAGGTCGACCACGGCTCGGGCGCGCATCGGTGTCTCACTCATCCCCGCCAGTGTCTCAGGCCGCGGGGGTGCGGGGGCGGGGGGTCGGACCGTGGGGCGGGGCCGGGTCGGGGACGAGCCCTTCTGGGGCTGCATTATTTACGGCCCCTTGCCCGGCAATGCCATGGGCGCTCCCTCATTGGGCCGCAAATAACTCCCCCAGCTACCGCTGGGAGGTGCCCCCAACGCCCCTGCCAGGGCCCGTCCCCGCCCCGGCCCCTCCGCTCGTACGAAGCCTGCAGACCGGCGGCCGGCCATGGTGTCGGCCCCGTGTTTGTTGGGGAAAGCTGGGCCCATGAGGACTGGGTACAGCGTTTCCACCGTCCGGGCCGCCGAGCGGGCGCTCATGGACGTGTTGCCCCCGGGCGCGCTCATGCAGCGCGCCGCGGCCGGGCTGGCCGCGGCCTGCGCGGATCTGCTGGGGCGCGTCTACGGCGCGCGCGTGGTGCTGCTCATCGGCAGCGGCGACAACGGGGGCGACGCGCTGTACGCCGGCGCCCGCCTCGCCCGGCGCGGCGCCGGGGTGACGGCCGTCCTGCTGGCGCCCGGGCGCGCCCACGCCGGCGGGCTGTCCGCCCTGCGCGGCGCCGGCGGGCGCGTCGTCGACGCCCCGGACGGGGAGCCGGCGGTGCGGCGGGCCCATCTCGTGGTCGACGGCATCGTCGGCATCGGCGGCAAGGGCGGGCTGCGGCCCGGGGCGGAGGAGCTGGTCCGGGCCGTCGCCGGGGCCGGGGTGCCGGTCGTCGCCGTCGACCTGCCCAGCGGGGTCGACGCCGACTCCGGCGAGGTGCGGGGCGCGGCGGTGCGCGCCGATGCGACGGTCACCTTCGGCGCGTACAAGCCCGGGCTGCTCATCGACCCCGCGCGCGAGCACGCCGGGGCGCTGCGCCTGGTCGACATCGGGCTGGAGCCCCTGCTGCCGGACGAGCCCGACGTGGAGGCCCTCCAGCACGTGGACGTGGCCGCCGTGCTGCCCCGCCCGGGCACCGAGAGCGACAAGTACCGCCGGGGCGTCGTGGGCGTCGTCGCCGGTTCGGCCCGCTATCCGGGCGCGGCGGTGCTCGCGGTGGCCGGTGCCCTGAGCGGGGGCGCGGGCGCGGTGCGGTACGCCGGGCCGGCGGCGGAGGCGGTGATCGCCCGCTTCCCGGAGACCCTGGTCTCCTCCGGGCCGCCCTCGAAGGCGGGCCGGGTGCAGTCCTGGGTGGTCGGCCCGGGCCTGGGCGACGGAGCGGAGGCGCGGCGGGCGCTGGAGGACGTCCTGGCCTCCGACGTGCCGGTGCTCGTCGACGCGGACGGCCTGCGGCTGCTCGATGCGCAGGCGATGCGCGCCCGGACGGCCCCCACGCTCCTGACCCCGCACGCGGGCGAGGCCGCCGCCCTGCTGGGCCGGACGCGCGAGGAGGTCGAGTCGGCCCGCCTGGCGGCCGTACGGGACCTGGCCGGGCGGTTCGGGGTCACGGCCCTGCTGAAGGGCTCGACGACGCTGGTGGCGTGCGGCGGCCGTGCGGTGCGGATCAACCCGACGGGCACGTCGTGGCTGGCCACGGCCGGCAGCGGCGACGTGCTGTCGGGGCTCACTGGTTCCCTGCTGGCGGCGGGCCTCACGGCGCGGGACGCGGCCTCCGCGGGGGCCTATCTGCACGGCCTGGCGGCCCGGCGGCTGGGGGCCGCGCCGATCACCGCCCTGGGCGTCGCCGACGAGATCCGGGGGGTGTGGCAGGACGTCTGCGAAGGGTGACTCAGTCCCCTTCTTTCCGCTCTCCCCTCAGCCACACCTCCGGCCTGCCACCCAGCCGCTGCAGGGCCCTCTCATGGGCGCTGCTCTTGGCCACGAACGCCAGCCCGTCCTCGTACGCGAGCTTGCCGATCACCGCGTCCGCGTAGTGCTCGGTGTCGAAGCGGTCCCACGCCCACGCCAGCTGGGCCCGCACCTGGCGCGAGGGATGCGTGGCGTAGCGGGCCAGCAAGGGGATGGCCCGGTCGTCGGCCACGGCCGTGGCGGCCACGACGACGGCGTGGGCCACCTCGTCCGTGAGCCCCTCGGGGCCGGGGAGCAGGTCCAGCACGATCTGGCCCGCCCCGGCCAGCGCCTTGGCCGACTCCGTGTCCCGCGGGGGCACCAGCTCCGCCGCCGCCTTCTCGACCCGTGTGCGCACCTCCGGGTCGACCTCGGTCGCCTGCTCCAGGCAGGCCGCCGCCAGCAGGTGCAGCCGGTGGCGGTTGCCGTCCTCGCGCTCGCCGCGCTCCAGCAGCATCCGCAGCAGTTCGGCGCGGGCCCGCGGCGGCGCGTGGCCCACCGCCATGCGCAGCACGTCCTCCCACTGGTCGTCGTGGGCGTGGTTGACCAGCAGGTCGAAGTCCCAGTCGTCGACCGCCGCCTGGGCGCCCAGGTAGTCCTGGAACGTGCGGTGGATGAAGTCCAGCGTCCCGCTCGTCGGCTGCCGCAGCAGTCCGCTGCGCACCACGAGGTGGCGCAGGATCTGCTCGGCGGTGCCCCTGGCGGCCACGGCCGGCATGGCGGGCAGGGCCCGGTCGAGGATCTCCACGGCCTTGTGCCACTCGATCTCGGAGCGGCCGTTGCGGATCAGCCAGTAGGCGATCTTCTGTAAGAGGGCCGTCTGGGCCTGTTCGAGCTCCGGGCCCTCCAGGCCGACCACGATCTCGCGCTCGCGGTCGCGCCGGATCAGCAGCAGTTCCAGCGCCGCGCGGTAGAGCTCCATGCGGCCGTGCGGCAGATAGCCGCGCCGGGAGCGGTTCAGGGCGCAGATCAGGGCGCACATCAGGGGGTTGGTGGCCAGCCGGCCGAGGTCGCGCTTGGCGACGACGGCCGCGCTCAGGGACTCGCTGAAGGCCCGCAGTCGCTCGCTGTCCGCCCCGCCGGCCGCCGTGTGCCAGCGGTCGATGAAGGAAAGGACGTCGCCGCGGCTCATGGGGAGGAGTTCGAGTTCGGTGAAGCCGGCGTCGGCGAGCCAGCCCTCGCGGACGGCGGAGGGGCGGGTGGTGATGACGTAGCGGGCATCGGGATAGGCGGCCAGCAGGTCCTTGACCCAGGTCAGGGTGCGCCGGCGGTCGGCCTCGGGGACCTCGTCGACGCCGTCGATCAGCAGCAGCGCCGTGCCTTCGTTGAGCCGGCCCGTCACCCATCCGCGGGCGGCGGGCACCCCGGCCAGCGGTCCGGCGGCCGCGGCGAGGAACTCCTCCGGCTGGGGGAGCTCGCCCCGGCGGATGAGGGTCCGCAGCGGCAGGGTCAGCGGCATGCAGCCGCTCAAGTGGCCCAGCTCCGGGGGCAGGTCGCCGCGGGCGGTCATCGTGGCCAGCCACTGCAGCAGCGTGGTCTTGCCCGAGCCGGCGGCGCCCCGCAGCAGGACCCGCCGGTGCCCGGCCAGGGCCTCCTCCGCCCGGCGGGCCGAGGGTCCCGGGCGGGCTGCGTCCGCGAAGCCCTCGGCGGCGCGGGCCGCGCCGGTCAGCTCGAGGCTGAGGTAGGCGGCGTCGAGCGGCCACGTCTCGCCCTCGCCGTCGGAGAGGGTCAGTCCGATGATGGTCAGCTCGCCGGACTTCTCGACGATGTAGTCGCGCAACCGGCGTTCGAAGGCCTCGATCTCGAGCTGCCGCGGCGAGGCCAGCGAACGCGACTCGGGCTTGTGCCCGGCCATCAGGCATTCGCTGAGGAAGCTGAACTCCGACCACAGGGTCGCCGACGGGGTCACGGTCAGCCGGCCGTGCCGCCAGCCGCCCGGGTCCGCGCAGACCACCCCGGCGAGCAGCCCGTCCACGAACACGGCGGCCCCGGACATCCCGGCCCACGGCGAGCCCCCGCCGCGGGCCGGTTCGGGGGCAACGGACCCAAAGTCGAGCACGTGCCGGCCGCTGAGGAGGTTGCTGCCCGGCTTGAGGGTGCCGGCGACCTGCTCGGTGTCGAGCTCGCCGTCCGCGTCCCGCTGAGCGTGCGGATAGCCGACGGCCTGGGCGTTCGGCCACACCCGCAGGTCGTAGGCGCGCCCCCAGACGACCGGCTCGAACGCCTCGGCCGTCCCGGCGGTGACCACGTCGCGCTCGGCGACGAGCAGCGCGGCGTCGCAGCGCCGGTTGTCGTCCCGCGCCCACACCACCTTGCAGCGGACCCTGCCGGTGCCGCCCGGCACGATCACCGAGGGGGCGTCGCAGTCCCCCACCACGTGGGCGGCGGTCAGCACCACGTTCGGCGCCAGCAGATAGCCGCTCCCCTGGCGCCGTCCGAACACCGCCGCAATGCGTTCCCTCGCCGGGTGCACAGACCTCTCCCTCGTCGCCTCCAAGGGGACTTGACGATACGCCAGCGAAGTCCCGAGGTCAGGGGGTTCCGGCACACGACCACCCCAGGAGCGACAGGGGGCGCCGTGGGGCGCCCCCCCGCCGGTGCTCAGCCGGCGCGCAGCCCGGCGATCAGCCACTGGACGGCCGGGCCCATGCTCGGTGCGGGCCAGCCGTTGATGACCGAGAGCAGCCGCCAGTACCGCTCGTACCGTGAGTCACTGCCGATCTCCATGCGTCGCAGCAGCCACTGGCGGAACTCCGGGCCGTCCTCGCGGCCGGACAATCGCGCACAGGCGGCCACCAGTTCGTCGATCACCGGCCGGGCGGCCGCCGAGTCCGGCGCGACACCGGCCTCGCGCGCGCCGGCGGTCCGCTCCATGAGCAGCTCCGCCAGCCGCCGGCTGTCCTGCTCGTCGGGGCGGCCCAGTTCCGCCGCGGCCTGGATCTGGTCGGCGGCGGCCTTGCGCATACCGGCGCGGAAGTCGTCGTCCTGGACGAGTTCCGCCAGCTCCACCCAGGCGTCGAGCTGTTCCTGCGAGGGGTCCTCGGGCAGTTCGGGCATGGCGCCGCGCAGCGTGGCGAGGAAGCCGGGGTCGACGTCCAGGCCCTCGAAGGCGCTGTCGATGAAGTCACTGATCAGTCGGCGGCGTTCCTGGTCGCCGAGCGTCACGAGCTTGTGCACGATTTCGATCTCCTCCGGTGTGGACCCGCGTCCGGCCACCGCTCGCAGCACGGCCCGGTGCAGCCGCAGTGTGCGGATCTGCACCTGGAGCACCTCGGCGTGCACGGTCGCGACCTCGGCGACGGTGACCTCGCGCTCCAGCACCTGCCGGATGACGGCGAGGCCGATGCCGAGGTCGCGCAGCGTGCGCACCAGGCCCAGGCGTGCCGGGGCGTCCTGCCCGTAGAGCCGGTAGCCCGCGGGTGTGCGGTCGGTCGGCGGCACCACGCCCGCATCGGACCAGAACCTGATCGTCTTGACCGGCAGTCCGGTCAGCCGGGCCAGGTCGCCGATGGTGTGGAGGGTGCCGTCGTCCATGTCCGCCACTGTGGAGTCTCCCGTCGCTGGAGAGTCAACGTCACTCCCCACGGGGAGGCGTTCTCACGCCCCTACGCCCGCGGCCCGCAGCCGGCGGTACGCCTCGTCCCAGGTCGGCTCCATGGTCTCGGAGGTCTTCGTGCCGACGGCCCGGTCCTTGAAGCCGCTGGAGGTGGAGACGCACACCACGGGCCCGTCGAAGGCGTCGGCCTGTGCGCCCGGGCGGGCGCGCAGACCCGCGAGGCCCGCCGCGCCGGACAGTTCGGCCCAGATGCCCTGCCGGGCCAGTTCGGTCTGGGCCCCGCGCATCTCCTCGTCGCTCACGAGCAGGGCCCGGCCGCCGCTCTCCCGGACGGCCAGCACGCCGCGGTAGCCGCCGACCGCGCAGCTGATCGCGTACGCGTCGGTCGGTCCGACGGCCACCCGGGCCGCCGGCAGCCCCCCGGTCACGGCGGCGGCGAGGGGCCCGCCGGCCGCGGGCTCGCAGCCGAACATCCGCGGGACGCGGTCGGTGAGCCCCAGCCGCCGCAGCTCGGCGAAGCCCTTCCAGATGCCGAAGAGGCACTCGCCGTAGCCGGCGGGCACGAACACGGCGGCCGGCACGCCGAGTTCGGTGAAGATCTCGTACGCGATGGTCTTGTAGCCCTCCGGCCCGAAGGCGTGGCCGGTATGGGTGACGGCGAGGTTGCTGACGGGGTGCAGGCCGATGCGGTCGACGAGCTGGCGCATCAGCGGCCAGCGGGCCTCCTCCGGCACGGGCAGCACGACCGCTCCGTAGGCGTTGAGGAACGCGTCCACGGCCGCGGGCATGCCGGCCGAGGCGAGGACGACGCAGTTCAGGCCGGCCCGGGCGGCGAAGGCCGCGGCGGACGCCCCGTGATTGCCGGAGGAGGACACCACGATGCCGGGCGCCCCCATCCTGACGGCGGCGCTGACCGTGCAGCGGTTGAGCCGGTCCTTGTGGCTCCAGGTGGGGTTGCGGGACTCGTCCTTCACATAGACCCCGCCGCCGAGGTCCACCAGCGGGGTGTGGCCCTCCCCCAGGCCCGGCGCGGTCAGCGGCGGCAGCAGCGGCGACCACCGCTCCAGCCCGGCGCTCCGGTTCCCGGCCGAGGGGGCGAAGAGGTCGGGGCTCACCCGGTCGTAGGCGTAGTCCACCTCGACCGGGTACACCAGCTCGTCCGTCGCGGTGCGCGGACAGCCCCGCACGAGCGGCGGCCACAGCGGATAGCCGATGGACGGGTCACCCAATGATCGCTGGCCGATGGCCAGGGAGTCTCCTGCCGTCATGATCGGGAGTTTAGGCGCGACGGTCGCACAAATAGCGAACGACCCCGATTCCCGGGGCCGTTCACCCTCCGGTCGCGCTACTTCTCCGCGATCACCACCGCCGACGCCACGCCCGCGTCGTGGCTCAGCGAGATGTGCCAGGAGTTCACGCCCAGTGCCTCGGCGCGCGCCGCCACCGTCCCGGTGACCACGAGCCGCGGCTGGCCGCTGCCCTCCGTGACGACCTCGGCGTCCGTCCACAGCAGCCCGGGGGGCGCCCCCAGCGCCTTGGCCAGGGCCTCCTTGGCGGCGAAGCGGGCGGCGAGGGAGGCGATGCCGCGCCGCTCCCCGCTGGGCAGATGGAGCTCGCGCTCCACGAACAGCCGCTCCGCCATGCCCGGCGTGCGGCGCAGCGCGGCGTCGAAGCGGTCGATCTCCGCGACGTCGATCCCGACTCCTACGATCATTCGACCGTCACCGACTTCGCCAGGTTGCGCGGCTGGTCGACCTCGTTGCCGCGGGCCGTGGCGAGCTCGCACGCGAAGACCTGCAGCGGCACGGTGGCGACCAGGGGCTGGAGCAGCACCGGGGTGGGCGGGATCTCGATGAGGTGGTCCGCGTAGGGGCGTACGGCCTCGTCGCCCCGTTCGGCGATGACGATCGTGCGGGCGCCGCGCGCCCGGATCTCCTGGATGTTGGAGACGATCTTGTCGTGCAGGACCGAGCGGCCGCGCGGCGAGGGGACGACCACGACGACGGGCAGGTCCTCCTCGACGAGGGCGATCGGGCCGTGCTTGAGCTCGCCGGCCGCGAAGCCCTCGGCGTGCATGTAGGCCAGTTCCTTGAGCTTCAGGGCGCCCTCCAGGGCCACCGGGTAGCCGACGTGCCGGCCGAGGAAGAGGACGGTGTTCTTGTCGGCGAGGGAGCGGGCGAGCTCCCGGACGGGCTCCATGGTCTCGAGCACCTCCTCCACCTCGCCGGCGATCTCCGACAGCTGGCGCACGACGCCGCTGACCTCGTCGCCCCACTTGGTGCCCCGCACCTGGCCCAGGTAGAGCGCCACCAGATAGCAGGCCACGAGCTGGGTCAGGAAGGCCTTGGTCGAGGCGACCGCGACCTCGGGTCCGGCGTGGGTGTAGAGCACGGCGTCCGATTCGCGCGGGATCGTCGAGCCGTTGGTGTTGCAGATGGCCAGCACCTTCGCGCCCTGCTCGCGGGCGTGCCGCAGGGCCATGAGGGTGTCCATCGTCTCGCCGGACTGGCTGATGGCGATGACGAGGGTGCGCTGGTCGAGGATCGGGTCGCGGTAGCGGAACTCGCTGGCCAGCTCGGTCTCGCAGGGGATGCGGGTCCAGTGCTCGATGGCGTACTTGGCGATCATCCCGGCGTGGAAGGCGGTGCCGCACGCCACGATGACGACCTTGTCGACCTCGCGCAGCACGGACGCGGGGATCCGCACCTCGTCCAGGGTCAGCGAGCCCGCGCCGTCGATGCGGCCCAGCAGCGTGTCGGCGACCGCCTTGGGCTGCTCGGCGATCTCCTTGAGCATGAAGTAGTCGTAGCCGCCCTTCTCGGCGGCCGAGGCGTCCCAGTCGACGTGGTACGCGCGCACGTCGCCGTCGGCCGGTGCGCCGTCGAAGCCGGTCACGGTGACGCCGTCGCGCCGCAGCTCCACGACCTGGTCCTGGCCGAGCTCGATGGCGTCCCTGGTGTGGGCGATGAACGCGGCGACGTCCGAGGCGAGGAAGTACTCGCCGTCGCCGACGCCCACCACGAGCGGGGAGTTGCGGCGGGCGCCGACGACGACGTCGGGCTCGTCCGCGTGCACGGCCACGAGCGTGAAGGCGCCCTCCAGGCGGCGGCAGACCTGCCGCATGGACTCGGCGAGGTCGCCGCAGGAGGAGAAGGACTCCGACAGCAGGTGGGCGACGACCTCCGTGTCGGTCTCCGAGCCCAGGGCGTGGCCGCGGTCGGCGAGCTCGGCCCGCAGCTCGGCGAAGTTCTCGATGATGCCGTTGTGGACGACGGCGACACGGCCGGGGTTGTCCAGGTGGGGGTGGGCGTTGGCGTCGGTGGGACCGCCGTGGGTGGCCCAGCGGGTGTGGCCGATGCCGGTGGGGCCGGACGGCAGCGGGCGGTCGGCCAGCTCCTTCTCCAGATTGGCGAGCTTGCCCGCCTTCTTCGCGGCGGCGAGCCCGCCGTCGGCCAGGACCGCCACTCCGGCCGAGTCATAGCCGCGGTACTCCAGCCGCCGCAGCCCTGCCAATACGACGTCGAGGGCGCACTGCCCTCCCACATAGCCAACGATTCCGCACATGGGGTGCAGCGTACGGCCCCGGGGTCAACGCCCGCGCTCGATCCGGTCGATGGCCTCCTGGACCAGCTCGAGGTACTCGACCTCCTCGCAGCGCGGTTTGCTGCCGAGAACGTAGCGGTCGAGGCAGTCGTCGAGGTCCTGCCCCAGGTCCTCGTCGGGCAGCTCCGCGGCGAGGTCCCCGCAGACCTGCCCGGCGAAGTCGACGCGGGCGGTGCGGGAGGCCCGGTAGGCCGCGGGCGGGCCGCCACGGCGCACGAGGCGGCGTACGCGCCGTTTGGCGAGTCGGAGCACCAGAAGGAATACGAACATGGATCAGGCCCCTCGCGTCGTGCGGACCGGGGGCAGGAACGTAGTACTGACTCGCGAGTAGGTACAGACCCCGGGAGAGAACTTCACCCACTGGGACCTCCCGGCTCCCTTGCGTCACTGCCCAAACGGCACCCCGAAGTCATCCCCCCGTCCCGCACGCGCGCACAATGGGCCCGTGCCGACCACCATGGAGCAGCCGCAGCAGCGTCGCCGCGCAGACTCGTCCCCGTTCGTGGACCTCACTCGCGCGGAGTGGAGCCCGCTGCGCGAGAACACCCCCCTGCCGCTGACCGCCGAGGAGGTCGAGCGGCTGCGCGGGCTCGGCGACGTCATCGACCTCGACGAGGTCCGGGACATCTATCTGCCGCTGTCCCGGCTGCTCAACCTCTACGTGGGCGCGACCGGCAGCCTGCGCGGCACGCTGAACACCTTCCTCGGGGAGAAGCTCGGCGAGAAGGGCGCCCAGCGCGGCACGCCGTTCGTCATAGGGGTCGCCGGCAGCGTCGCGGTCGGCAAGTCCACCACGGCCCGGCTGCTGCAGGCCCTGCTGGCCCGCTGGCCCGAGCACCCGCGCGTCGAGCTGGTCACCACGGACGGCTTCCTGCTGCCCAACGCCGAGCTGCAGCGGCGCGGCCTGATGTCGCGGAAGGGTTTCCCCGAGTCGTACGACCGGCGGGCCCTCACCCGCTTCGTCGCGGATGTGAAGGCCGGCAAGGACGAGGTCTCCGCGCCCGTCTACTCCCACCTCATCTACGACATCGTGCCCGGCGAGCGGCTGACCGTGCACCGCCCGGACATCCTGATCATCGAGGGCCTCAACGTCCTGCAGCCCGCCCTCCCGGGCAAGGACGGCCGCACCCGCGTCGGGCTCGTCGACTTCTTCGACTTCAGCGTCTACGTCGACGCGCGCGCCGAGGACATCGAGCGCTGGTACTACGACCGGTTCAGGAAGCTGCGCGCCACGGCCTTCCACGACCCCGACTCCTACTTCCGCCAGTACACCCAGGTCTCGGAGGAGGAGGCGCTGGACTACGCCCGCCGCAACTGGCGCACGATCAACCTGCCGAACCTCCTGGAGAACGTGGCGCCCACGCGGGGCCGCTCGAACCTCATCCTGCGCAAGGGCCCCGACCACAAGGTGCAGCGGCTCTCGCTGCGCAAGCTCTGACCCTGCCCCGAACGCACGCGCTCCCCGCCCGGAGAACCTCCGGACGGGGAGCGCGCGACGTGCGGCTGCGGGCGCCTAGCCCAGCGCCGACTTCACGACGTCCGCCAGACGCTGCGCCACCGCGCGCGCCTGCTCGATGTCGGCGGCCTCCACCATGACCCGCACCAGCGGCTCGGTGCCGGACGAGCGCAGCAGCACCCGGCCCGTGGAGCCCAGCTCGGCCTCGGCGGCGTTGACGGCCGTGGCGAGCTCCGTGGAGGAGCCCACGCGGGACTTGTCGACGTCGCGGACGTTGATGAGGACCTGCGGCAGGCGCTCCATGACGGCGGCCAGGTCGGCCAGCGAGCGGCCCGTGGCGGCGACGCGCGCGGCCAGCATCAGGCCGGTCAGGGTGCCGTCGCCGGTCGTGGCGTGGTCCAGGACGATGACGTGGCCGGACTGCTCGCCGCCCAGGGCGAAGCCGTTGGCCTTCATCTCCTCCAGGACGTAGCGGTCGCCGACCGCGGTCTGGACGAGCTGGACGCCCTCGCGCTCCATCGCCAGCTTGAAGCCCAGGTTGGACATCACGGTGGCGACGACGGTGTTCTTGCGCAGCGAGTCCGCGTCGCGCATGGCGAGCGCCAGCACGGCGAGGATCTGGTCGCCGTCGATCTCGTTGCCCTTGGCGTCCACGGCCAGGCAGCGGTCGGCGTCGCCGTCGTGGGCGACGCCCAGGTCGGCGCCGTGCTCGACGACGGCGGTGCGCAGCTTGTCCAGGTGGGTGGAGCCGCACTCGTGGTTGATGTTGAGGCCGTCGGGCTCGGTGCCGATGGTGACGACCTCGGCGCCGGCGCGGGCGAAGGCCTCGGGGGAGACGCGGGCCGCGGCGCCGTGGGCGCCGTCGATGACGACCTTGAGGCCGTCGAGGCGGTTGGGCAGGACGCCGATCAGGTGGGCGACGTAGTTGTCGAAGCCCTGGTCGTAGTCGCGGACCCGGCCGACGCCGGCACCGGTGGGCCGGTCCCAGGGCTCGCCGGAGGCGTGGGCGCGGTAGGTCTGCTCGATGCGGTCCTCGAGCTCGTCGGCGAGCTTGTGGCCGCCGCGGGCGAAGAACTTGATGCCGTTGTCGGGCATGGCGTTGTGGCTGGCGGAGAGCATCACGCCGAGGTCCGCGCCGAGGACGCCCGTCAGGTAGGCGACGGCCGGCGTCGGCAGCACGCCGACCCGCAGGACGTCCACACCCGCGCTGGCCAGGCCGGCCACCACGGCGGCCTCCAGGAACTCACCGGACGCACGCGGGTCGCGGCCCACCACGGCCACGGGGCGATGGCCCTCGAACGTACCCGCCTCGGCGAGCACATGCGCCGCGGCGACCGACAGGCCGAGCGCGAGCTCCGCCGTCAGATCCGCGTTGGCGACGCCGCGCACACCGTCCGTACCGAAGAGTCGTCCCACAGGTGTCCTCCGAAAAAGCGGGGTGGGGCCGCCAGGCGCGGGCCCCGAACATTCGTACCAAGTCCTGACCGGTAATGGCCGAACGCCCCGGCGGCACGGATCGTGCCGCCGGGGCGTTCGGGCAGTGCAGCGAAGCCGCGTGATTAGCGCTTGCTGTACTGCGGAGCCTTGCGGGCCTTCTTCAGACCGGCCTTCTTGCGCTCGACCGCACGGTCGTCGCGGCTCAGGAAGCCGGCCTTCTTCAGCGGGCCGCGGTTGTTGTCCACGTCCGCCTCGTTCAGCGCGCGGGCCACACCGAGGCGCAGGGCGCCGGCCTGGCCGGAGACGCCGCCACCCGAGATGCGGGCAATGACGTCGTAGCGGTCGTCGAGCTCGAGCACCTTGAAGGGCTCGTTGACTTCCTGCTGGTGCACCTTGTTGGGGAAGTAGTCCTCAAGGGTGCGACCGTTGATCTTCCACTTGCCGGAGCCCGGAACGATCCGGACGCGGGCAATGGCGTTCTTGCGACGGCCCAGGCCGGCAGCCGGCTGCGGGTCGCCAAAGCGGGACGCGAGGGACTCGGAGGTGTACTCCGACTCAACAACCTCGGTCTCGGTGGTGTACTCCTCGACGCCCTCGTCGAGCGGCATCTCGGCGGTGGTCTCAGCCACGATTCTCCTCAGATACTTTCTGGTTCGGCGGTGGCCGGGACTTAGCCCTGCTTGACCTGGGTGATCTCGAACGGCACCGGCTGCTGGGCGGCGTGCGGGTGCTGGTCGCCCGAGTAGACCTTCAGCTTCGAGAGCATCTGACGGCCGAGGGAGTTCTTGGGCAGCATGCCCTTGATCGCCTTCTCGACGGCCTTCTCGGGGTTCTTGTCGAGCAGCTCGTCGTAACGGACGGAGCGCAGACCACCCGGGAAGCCAGAGTGGCGGTACGCCATCTTCTGGGTCTTCTTGTTGCCGGACAGGTGCACCTTGTCGGCGTTGATGATGACGACGAAGTCACCCATGTCCATGTGCGGGGCGTACACGGGCTTGTGCTTGCCGCGCAGCAGGGAGGCAGCCTGAGAGGCCAGACGGCCCAGGACGACGTCCTGCGCGTCGATGATGTGCCACTGGCGCGTGACATCGCCGGGCTTGGGGCTGTACGTACGCACGGTCGTAGCCTTCGCTTCTTCAGTGAGTGGGTCCTGACACGGTCCACACGGGACGATCACACAGCCCTGGCCGCACAACGGGGACGCAACCCGCGTGCCGACCGCTGGCAATCAGCCCGGTGGACAAGCGTAAGGGCCCCTCGCGTGAGAACGACCAAGCCAATACGCATAACGAACTCGTAGAGTACCGGGCGCCCACCTGCCGGGTCAAAACATGGTCCCACCGGCCGCCGCGGCCTAGCGCTGACGGGCTACCCGCGCCTCGTCCCACACCGGCTCCGGGACCTCCCGGAGCCGCCCGTCCGCACCGAAGACCACAAACCGGTCGAACGCACGAGCGAACCACCGGTCGTGCGTCACCGCCAGCACCGTCCCCTCATACGCCTCCAGCCCCTCCTGAAGCGCCTCCGCGCTCTCCAGGTCCAGGTTGTCGGTCGGCTCGTCCAGCAGCAGCGCCGTGGTGCCGGCCAGCTCCAGCAGAAGGATCTGGAAGCGTGCCTGCTGGCCGCCCGAGAGCTTCTCGAAGGGCTGGTCGCCCTGCCTCTCCAGTTCGTAGCGGCGCAGCACGGACATCGCACCGCCGCGGTCCTTGGCGTGCTCGGTCCACAGGATGTCCACCAGCGTGCGGCCCATCAGCTCCGGGTGGGCGTGGGTCTGGGCGAAGTGGCCCGGCACGACGCGCGCGCCCAGCTTCCAGGCGCCGGTGTGGGAGACGTCCTCCCCCGCCAGCAGCCGCAGGAAGTGGGACTTGCCCGAGCCGTTGCTGCCCAGCACCGCGACCCGCTCGCCGTAGAAGACCTCCAGGTCGAACGGCTTCATCAGGCCCGTGAGCTCCAGCCCCTCGCAGGTCAGCGCCCGCACCCCGGTCCGGCCGCCGCGCAGCCGCATCCGGATGTCCTGCTCGCGCGGCGGCTCCGGCGGCGGGCCGGCCTCCTCGAACTTCTTCAGCCGGGTCTGGGCCGCGGCGTAGCGCGAGGCCATCTCATGGCTGACCGCGGCGGCCTGCCGGAGGTTGATCACCAGCTTCTTCAGCTGGGCGTGCTTCTCGTCCCAGCGCCGGCGCAGTTCCTCGAAGCGGGCGAAGCGCTCCTTGCGGGCCTCGTGGTACGTGCCGAAGCCGCCGCCGTGCACCCATACGTCGCTGCCGGCGGGGCCGGGCTCGACGCTGATGATCTTCTCGGCGGAGCGGGCCAGCAGCTCGCGGTCGTGGGAGACGAAGAGCACGGTCTTCTTCGTCTCGCGCAGCTTCTCCTCCAGCCAGCGCTTGCCGGGGACGTCCAGATAGTTGTCCGGCTCGTCCAGCAGCAGCACCTCGTCCGTGCCGCGCAGCAGCGACTCCAGGACCAGGCGCTTCTGCTCACCGCCGGAGAGGGTGCGCACCTGGCGCCACTGGGCCTGCTCGTAGGGGACGCCGAGCGCGGCCATGGTGCACATGTCCCACACGGTCTCGGCCTCGTAGCCACGGGCCTCGGCCCAGTCGGACAGGGCCTGGGCGTAGGCCATCTGCGCGGCCTCGTCGTCCACGGTCATGATCGCGTGCTCGGCCGCGTCGACGGCCGCGGCCGCCTGGCGGATGCGCGGCTGGGCGACCGTGAGCAGCAGGTCGCGCACCGTACGGTCGTCCCGTACGGACCCCACGAACTGCGGCATCACGCCGAGGCCGCCCGTGACCGTGACGGAGCCGCCGTGCGGCTGCAGCTCCCCCGCGATCAGCCGCAGCAGCGTGGTCTTGCCCGCGCCGTTGGCCCCGACCAGGGCGACCGCCGCCCCCTCCCCCACCCGGAAGGACACATCGCCGAGCAGTGCCCTCCCGTCCGGGAGGAAGTACTCCAGATGTGCCGCTTCTACGTGTCCCATGCGGTGAATTCTCACCGCTCCCGGGGCATGGACCCAACCGGTTTACGATGCACGCCATGAGCTTTGGGCAGGGAGGGCCGCACGGGGCCCCGGGGGATCAGCCGTCCACGCCGCCGTGGGGCCCGCCGCCGCCCCAGGCGCCACACACATCTCAGCCACCGCAGGCGCCCCACGCGCCTCAGCTGCCTCCGCAGATGCCTCCGGGCGCGGGCCCGGCAGGGCCCTGGCAGCAGCAGATACCCGGAATACCCGGCCAGGGAGCCACCCCGGACTGGGGACGGCTCGCCGCGGACGCCGAAGCCCGCGGCCGGCGCCGCAAATGGCTGCTGCTCGGCGGCGGGGTGCTGGCGACCGGCGCGGTCGCCGCGATCGTCGCCACGGCCGTCATGACCTCGGGCAAGGGCGACAAGGCCCTGCCCGCCGCCGAGAAGCTGCCCAGCGCCTCGGCCGGCGCCCCCGAGCCGAGCTTCTCCCAGGTGGCCCCGCCCAACCCGCGCGAGTTCATCTCCAGCGAGGAGAAGGACAAGGCGCCCCTGTCCACCAAGACGCTCTTCCCGCACTCCAAGCCGGTGCTGGACAAGCGCACCTACAAGCGGGTCGCCACCGACACCACCGACGACTGCGCCTCCGCCACCCAGGGCGGCCTCGGCCAGGTCCTCGCCGACAACGGCTGCAAGAAGCTGATGCGCTCCACGTACGAGCGCGACGGCGTCGCCGTCACCGTCGGCGTCGCCGTCTTCGCCGACAAGGCCGCCGCCGACAAGGCGAAGGCGCAGGCCACCGGAAACGTCACCGCCCTGTCCGGCGACGACGGGCCCGCCTTCTGCCGCGCCACCGCCTGCCGGCTGACCGCGAACGCCGAGGGCCGCTACGCCTACTTCACCGTGGCCGGCTACACCAACGGCAACGCCGTCCCCGCCGACGACACCAAGGCGCTGCAGGCCGGCCGGGACGTCGCGGGCTACACCTTCCGCCGCATCATGTACCGCGCCAACGCCCAGGCCACGGCCGCCGCCTCCCCCAAGCCCTCCGCCAAGCCCTCGGCCAAGCCGTCCGGCTCCGCGTCCCCCAAGGACTGACGGGACCGGCGCCCACCCGGGCGGGGCCCGCACCCCGCCCGGCGGGGCAGGCTGCCGCCCGGCGGCCGATCACCGCGATCGCGGCCCCGGCCGTCATGACGCCGGGCACACGGGCCGAGGACGCCGCCCCGCCCGGACTACTCCGTACTCTCCGCGCCCTCGCCGTCGTCCGCCTCGCCGTCCTCGGCGCCCTCGGCACCCTCGGGCGGGCCCGCCTGCGGGGGCGGCGCGGTCGGCGGCCGCTCCGCCCGCTGGAGCCGCTCCACCTTCGCGACCTGCGCCGCCACCAGCCGCTCCGGGACCTCCACGGCCCCCGGGTCGGACAGGTGCGTCGCGAAGAACATCGACAGGGCCGACCCGGTCCGTACGACCGTGACCAGGCTCGGCGCCCTCTCCGCCGCGTTCACCAGGCGGTACGCCATCGCCTCGTCGCCCAGCCCCGGCGCCGGAAGCGTACGCACCTCCTCGAACCGCTGCGGCTGGCCCTCGCCGGTCTTCATCCGGAAACCGCCCGCACAGTCCCGCGCCGCCGACCGCAGCGCCCGCAGCGTGCTCCGCGCGCCGTCACCCTCGTACGCCGAGACCCTGATCGTGCCCAGCAGCCCCTGGAAGCCCTTCTCCGTGGTGGCGGCGAAGGTCTCGACCACCGAACCCACGGGCGCGGGCTGCGGCTGCGAGCCCAGCGCCGTCACCAGGGGCCGGCAGGCCTCGCTGTCGGTGCTGGGCAGCCCGTGCCCGGCGGTCGCCGGCGAGCCTCTCTCCACCACGAAACCGGGCACCTCTCTCGCCCCCAGCTCCACATGCCTCAGCTGATCGGGGCCGACCGCCCGCACCACCCGGTTCTCGTCCTTGTCCTCCCCCTCCCCACCCTCTCCGCCGCCGGCACCACCGAACCCGCAGCCGGCCACCGCCCCCAGCACCGCGATCGCCGAGAACACCGCCACCGCCACCTTCGCCCTCACGCTTCCCGCCTCCCAGCGCCCACCGAGCGGTACCTCCACACCTTCTTGCGACGTGACCCAAGCCACAATGTAGGCTGCGCAGGCAACTGAAATCCCTCCCAACGGTCTCAACCGGCGGTTCGGATCACACAGAACCGACGGGCCGATCAGCAAGGGAAGACCCGGACACCACCCAGGCCAGGGGGAAGGACGGACGCGACGCCCCCGGCGCGTCGCGCACACACCGCCATGAAGATCTCTTTCCTTTTGCAGAACGCCTACGGCATCGGCGGCACCATCCGCTCCACGTTCAACGTCGCGAGCGCCCTCGCCGCCCGGCACGACGTGGAGATCGTGTCCACCATCAGAAGCGGCGAGAAGCCCCGGCTCCCCCTGCACCGCAAGGTCAAGCTGGTCAACCTCATCGACCAGCGCGCCGAGAAGGGCGCCGACCGCGATCACCCGCTGCTCACCCAGGACAGCCAGTACGTGCCGCCCGTGGAGGCGAAGGGCGCCCACTTCAGCGCGCTCACCGACCAGCGGGTCGCCGAACACCTCGCGCAGACCGACGCCGACGTCGTCGTCGCCACCCGCCCCGGCCTGGTGATGTACCTCGCCGAGTTCGGCCAGGACCGCTACCTGCGCATCGGCCAGGAACACCGGATCTACGGCACCCACGAGCCGACCATCCGCGCCTACCAGGACGCGTCCATCCCCCACCTCGACGCGCACACCACGGTCTCCGAAGCGGACGCGAACACCCACCGGGAACGCTTCCCCGACGTCAAGACCACCATCGTCTGCCTGCCCAACGGCTGCCCCCCGTCCGAGGTCGAGCCCTCCGACGGCAGCGCCAAGCTCGTCGTCGCCGCGGGCCGGCTCATCCCCGTCAAGCGCTACGACCTGCTGGTCAGGGCCTGGGAGACCGTCGCCGCCACCCGTCCCGACTGGAAGCTGCGCATCTACGGCCGCGGCCCCGAACTGGCCAAGCTGCGCACCCAGATCGACACCCTCGGCCTCAACGAGGCCGTCACGCTCATGGGCGCCCACTCCCCCATCGAGACCGAGTGGGCCAAGGGCTCCATCGCCGCCGTGACCTCCCGCGAGGAGTCCTTCGGCATGACGATCGTCGAGGCCATGGGCTGCGGCGTCCCCGTCGTCGCCACCGACTGCCCGCACGGCCCCGGCGAGATCATCACCGACGGCGAGGACGGCCTGCTCGTCCCCGTCGGCGACAGCGACGCCATCGCCAAGGGCCTGCTCAAGCTCATCGAGGACGACGAGCTGCGCCGCACCATGGGCGCCGCCGCCCGCGTCTCCGCACAGCGCTACGCCCCCGAGCGCATCGCCGACGCCTACCTCGAACTCATCGACAGCCTCGGCGGCCCCCGCACCACCACCGAAGAGCCCGCGCCCGCCGCGGCGCCCGCACCGCGGCCCGTGCCCCTGGCCAAGCGGCTGCGCCGCACGGTCGGCAGGATCGTCCGGCCGCTGCGCCGCCGCGTGGCCAAGCCGGCCGAGCCGCCGGTGAAGAAGGTCATCAAGGACATCGTCGTCCGCAAGCCGCTGCGGCCGGTCGCCTCCTGCCGCGTCGACGCCCACGGCGACGTCCTCGTCTCCGTCGAGCGCAAGGGCATCAGCGGCGACAAGCTGTCCCTGACCGTCACCCGCCGCAAGGAGGGCAAGCCCGTCGAGGTGCCGCTGCACGCCCCCGCCGACGGGAAGGGCCCGTACACGGCGGTGCTCAAGCGCGCCGAACTGCGCCTGGGCGAAGGCCGTTGGGACCTGCACGTCGTACGGGCCGAGGACAAGGCCCGCCGCCGCGTGGTGTCGCACCTCGCCGAGGGCCGCGGGCTGGTGGACCTGGAGCCGCTGCCGGGCGCCCCGTTCACGTGGTGGGTGCCCTACCCCACCGTCGACGGCTACCTCGCCCTGCGCGCCTGGCAGCGCGACGCCCACGCCGAGGCCCGCTCCCTGCGGGCGGCCGGGGACGCGTTCACCGTCGAAGGCACCCTGCACGGCGCGGAGTTCACCGCCGACGGCGACCCCGTCGTCCTCGGCACCCCGCGCGGCGAGGGCGCGTCCGAGGTGACCGTGGACGTCGAGGTCGTGGACGCCACGACCTTCCGCTTCACCGTCCCGTACGAGCGCCTGCGCGCGGCCCGCGCCGGCGACGAGGCCACGACGTGGGACCTGGCCCTGCGAACTGCCGCGGACGCGAAGCCGATCCGCGTCGCCCGGCTCGTCGGCGACATCGTCGACCGCAACAAGACCGACCTCTACCCGTCGGTCGCGGACGTCCGCCCGTACTTCACGGTGAACAGCGACCTGGCGGTCAACTTGGCGGCAGCACCCAGCTCCTGACGCGGAAAAACGCCGGGCGGGCTGGATCTCCCAGCCCGCCCGGCGTCTCTCAGCAGCAACCCGCGCCGGGCAGCGTCCTTTTGTTCCGCGCCGCGAGATTCCGCGCGGCCAGCTCGGAGTCCGCCGGATAGCCGACCTCTTCGAGCGTCAGCCCGTGCGGCCGCACCACGTGCACCGCCGAATCGCGGACACCCGCACGCAGCACCTTGCCCGGCCAGTCCACCGGCCGGTGCCCGTCGCCGACGAACAGCATCGCGCCCACCAGCGAGCGCACCATGTTGTGGCAGAAGGCGTCCGCCCGCACGGTGGCCGTGATGACGCCGGACGCGTCCCGCTCCCAGCTCAACTGCTGCAGCGTACGGATCGTCGTCGCGCCCTCGCGCCTCTTGCAGTACGCGGCGAAGTCGTGCTCACCGACCAGCTCCCGCGCGGCCGCGTTCATCGCGTCGACGTCCAACGGCCAGTCGTGCCACAGGACATGACCGCGCAACAGCGGGTCCACACCCCCGACGTGGTCGACGACGCGATAGGCGTACCGCCGCCAGATCGCCGAGAAGCGCGCGTTGAAACCGGCCGGAGCCTCGGCTACGCGCCACACGCGGACGTCGTGCGACAACCGCCCGGCCAAACGGCGCAGCAGTTTGTCCTCGTGCTCGGCCCAAACCTCCACCGGAAGATCGACATGGGCGACCTGGCCGCGCGCGTGCACCCCGGCGTCCGTACGGCCGGCGACCGTCAGCTCGTACGTCTCCTGGGACCGCGTCACGGTCCGGATCGCGCTCTCGATCTCGCCCTGGACCGTGCGCTGTCCCTCACGCTGCTTGGCCCAGCCGGAGAAGTCCTTGCCGTCGTACGACAGGTCCAGCCGCACCCGGACGAAACCGGGCGCCACCTCGTCACTCACCGAGTGTTCCTCTCAGAAATGCGGGACGGGCCCGCCCCCGGAAGGGGCGGGCCCGTCACTGACACGCATCAGCGTTGTCAGGCGTCCTTCGACTCCTCGGCCGGAGCCTCGGCAGCGGCCTCGGACTCCTTGACCGCACGCTTGGTGGCGGCCTCGGCCTCGGCAACGGTCGCCTTCTTGGCGATCTCGCCCTCGACCAGCTCGATCACGGCCATGGGCGCGTTGTCGCCACGGCGGTTACCGATCTTGGTGATGCGGGTGTAGCCACCCGGACGCTCGGCGAAGCGCGGAGCGATCTCGGTGAAGAGCACGTGAACGATGCCCTTGTCCGTGATCGTCTGCAGCACCTGGCGACGGTTGTGGATGTCGCCCTTCTTCGCCTTGGTGATCAGACGCTCGGCGACCGGACGCAGGCGGCGGGCCTTGGCCTCGGTCGTGGTGATGCGGCCGTGCTCGAAGAGCGACTTGGCGAGGTTCGCCAGCATCAGCTTCTCGTGCGCGGCACCGCCGCCCAGACGGGCACCCTTGGTGGGACGCGGCATGGTGTTTCTCCTAGGTGTCTGCCCCGGCCGTATCAGGTACCGGAGTCAGTATCCGAGCGGGCGGTCGCCCGTCGAAGACCCGCGCCCCCGAAGGGGCGCGGGGAACTGCGCGACCAGCCGAAACCGGCCGGCAGCCAAGATCGAGCCGTCGGGCCCGAGCTCTTAGTACTGCTCGGTCTCGACGAAACCGGCGTCCGCGTCGTCGTCGGCACCAAAGGCGTCGGCGGCAGCGGTCGGGTCGAATCCGGGCGGGCTGTCCTTGAGGGCCAGGCCCATGCCGGCCAGCTTCGCCTTGACCTCGTCGATCGACTTCGCACCGAAGTTGCGGATGTCGAGCAGGTCGGCCTCGGAGCGGGCGACGAGCTCACCCACGGAGTGGATGCCCTCGCGCTTGAGGCAGTTGTACGACCGAACGGTGAGCTCGAGCTCCTCGATCGGCAGCGCCAGGTCGGCGGCCAGGGCGGCGTCCGTCGGGGACGGGCCCATGTCGATGCCCTCGGCGTCGATGTTGAGCTCGCGGGCCAGACCGAACAGCTCGACCAGGGTCTTACCGGCGGACGCCATGGCGTCGCGCGGGCGCATGGCCTGCTTGGTCTCGACGTCGACGATCAGCTTGTCGAAGTCGGTGCGCTGCTCGACTCGGGTCGCCTCGACCTTGTAGGTGACCTTGAGAACCGGCGAGTAGATGGAGTCGACCGGGATACGGCCGATCTCCTGGCCCACCTGCTTGTTCTGGACGGCGGAGACGTAGCCGCGACCGCGCTCGACGGTCAGCTCCATCTCCAGCTTGCCCTTGGCGTTCAGGGTCGCCAGGACCAGGTCGGGGTTGTGCACCTCGACACCGGCCGGCGGGGCGATGTCGGCGGCGGTGACCAGACCCGGACCCTGCTTGCGCAGGTACATCACGACCGGCTCGTCGTGCTCCGAGGAGACGACCAGCTGCTTGATGTTCAGGATGAGGTCGGTGACGTCCTCCTTGACGCCCGGCACGGTGGTGAACTCGTGCAGGACACCGTCGATGCGGATGGACGTGACCGCCGCACCCGGGATCGAGGAGAGGAGCGTACGACGCAGGGAGTTGCCGAGGGTGTAGCCGAAGCCCGGCTCGAGCGGCTCGATCACGAACCGCGAGCGGAACTCGTCGACGACCTCTTCGGTCAGCGAGGGGCGCTGAGCGATCAGCATGCGATGAATCCTTCAGTCATGGACACCCACTATTTGATGTCCTGAGGTACTACAAGGGTACGGGCGGTACGGCTCCGGGGAGCCGTACCGCCCACACTCTCAAGGCAGCAACCGTGCGAACGGCGCAGCGTCAGACGCGGCGGCGCTTCGGCGGACGGCAGCCGTTGTGCGGGGTGGGGGTGACGTCCTGGATGGAGCCAACCTCGAGGCCGGTCGCCTGCAGCGAACGGATGGCGGTCTCACGACCGGAACCCGGACCCTTGACGAAGACGTCGACCTTGCGCATGCCGTGCTCCTGCGCGCGACGGGCAGCCGACTCGGCGGCCATCTGCGCGGCGAAGGGGGTGGACTTGCGCGAGCCCTTGAAGCCGACGTGGCCGGCGGAGGCCCAGGAGATCACGTTGCCCGTGGGGTCGGTGATCGAAACGATGGTGTTGTTGAACGTGCTCTTGATGTGCGCGTGGCCGTGAGCGACGTTCTTCTTTTCCTTGCGACGCACCTTCTTGGCTGCGCCCTGACGACCCTTGGGGGGCATGTCTTACTCCTGTGGAGTGGAGGTGATCGGTCCTACAGCGAAGACCGCTGGTGAGCGTCCGCTGAGGACTACTTCTTGCCCGGCTTCTTCTTGCCGGCGATGGCGCGACGCGGGCCCTTGCGGGTACGAGCGTTCGTGCTGGTGCGCTGACCGTGGACGGGCAGGCCACGACGGTGACGCAGACCCTGGTAGCAGCCGATCTCTACCTTGCGGCGGATGTCGGCCTGGATCTCGCGACGGAGGTCACCCTCGGTCTTGAGGTTGGCGTCCACGTACTCGCGGATCTTGACCAGGTCCTCTTCGGGAAGGTCACGAACGCGGGTGTTCGGGTTCACACCGGTGGCGGCGAGAGTCGCCTGCGACTGGGTGCGGCCGATACCGAAGACGTAGGTGAGTGCAACCTCCACGCGCTTGTCGCGCGGGATGTCAACACCGGAAACGCGTGCCATTCAATGGCTCCAGATGTTCTCGGGGGTCTGACACAGAGCCGTTCCCGGCCGCCGTACTAGGTACGTTCCGGGTCCCCGGCCCCCGCCGGAGGTGTCGCCAGCCTGGGCTGGACGGGCTCTGCGTATGTACGTATTGCTATGCGTCGCGCGAAGAAACTGCGGAGTGCAGGTTCTGCGTCAGCCCTGGCGCTGCTTGTGGCGCAGGTTGTCGCAGATGACCATGACCCGGCCGTGGCGGCGGATCACCTTGCACTTGTCGCAGATCTTCTTGACGCTCGGCTTGACCTTCATGGGTGTGAGGTTCTCCGGGTCAGTGCCTCCACCCCACGAGCGTGGGGCGTCGACAAGATCTACTTGTAGCGGTAGACGATCCGGCCACGCGTCAGGTCGTAGGGAGACAGCTCCACGACGACCCGGTCATCGGGAAGGATGCGGATGTAGTGCATGCGCATCTTGCCGCTGATGTGCGCGAGGACCTTGTGACCGTTCTGGAGCTCCACCTTGAACATTGCGTTCGGCAGAGACTCGATCACGGTGCCCTCGATCTCGATGGCACCTTGCTTCTTGGCCACGCTTCGCCTTTCGAATCGGCTACCTTGATCGACTCCCCCATATGCACGCAGGCATGCGGATACACGAGAGCCGACGCATCAGTCTACGTCAGGGCAACCGGAAAGCCTAATCCAGGGTGCTTGCCCCGCCGAGAAGATCCTTACGCCAGCGGGTCCGGCGCCGCCGTGACGCCGTACTCCGCCAGCTTCGCGCGGCCTCCGTCGACCGCGGTGAGGACGAGCGGGCCCTGCTCCGTCAGGGCGACGGAGTGCTCCCAGTGGGAGGACCAGCTCTTGTCGTCCGTGAGGACCGTCCAGTCGTCCTCGAGGACGTGTGTCCGCGCGGTGCCCAGGCTGACCATGGGCTCGATCGCGATGCAGAAGCCCGGGACCAGCTTCGGGCCCTTGCCGCGCTTGCGCGAGACGTAGTTCAGCAGGTGGGGGTCCATGTGCATCTCGGAGCCGATGCCGTGGCCGCCGTAGTCCTCGATGATCCCGTACTTGCCGCTCGCCGGGCGGGGCTGGCGGCGGATGTAGCCCTCGATGGCCTTGGAGATGTCCACCAGGCGGTTGCCGTTGCGCACGGCCGCGATGCCGGCCCACATGGACTCCTCGGTCACCCGGGAGAGCTCGATCAGCTCCGGAGCGTGACCGGTGCCCACGAAGGCCGTGAAGGCCGCGTCACCGTGCCAGCCGTCGACGATGGCGCCGGCGTCGATGGAGATGATGTCGCCGTCCTTCAGGACGGTCCTGGTGTCCGGGATGCCGTGGACGACGACCTCGTTCACCGAGGTGCAGATCGTGGCGGGGAAACCGCCGTACCCGAGGAAGTTCGACTTGGCCCCGTGCTCGGCCAGCACCTTGCGGGCGACCTCGTCCAGGTCCTTGGTCGTGGCGCCCGGCACCGCGGCTTCCCGGGTGGCCGCGTGGATGGCGGCGACGACAAGCCCCGCCTCGCGCATCTTCGCGATCTGCTCCGGGGTCTTGATCTCGACCATTGCGGCTGACGCCTTTCTGAACCGACGGCTGGACCTGCCCGCGGCTCGGCCGCGGCTGCGGCGGCCTGCGGGCCCCATACACAATACGGCCGCGACGCCCGTGAGGGCATCGCGGCCGTATCCGACCCGTTACGGGTCTCAGCTGGCGGTGTCGCGCTCCAGCGCGGCCATGGCCCGCTGGGTGACCTCGGCGACCTTGCCGAGGGCGGAGATCGTCACCACGAGGCCCTGGGCCTTGTAGTAGTCGATGATCGGCTCGGTCTCGCTGTGGTAGACCTCGAGCCGCTTGCGGACGGTCTCCTCGCTGTCGTCCTCACGCTGGTACAGCTCGCCGCCGCAGATGTCGCAGACACCCTCGGCCTTCGGCTGGTTGTAGATCGCGTGGAAGACGTGGCTGCTGTCGTTGCGGCAGATGCGGCGACCCGCGATCCGCTTGACGACCTCGTCCTCGGGGACCTCGAGGTCCAGGACCGCGTCCAGCTTCAGGACGTCGGCCTTGAGGATCCCGTCCAGCGCCTCGGCCTGGGCCAGGTTGCGCGGGAAGCCGTCGAGCAGGAAGCCGTCGGCGGCGTCCGGCTGCTGCATGCGGTCCCGGGCCATCCCGATGGTGACCTCGTCGGGCACCAGCTGGCCGGCGCGCATGTACTCCTGGGCCTTCTGGCCGAGAGGCGTGCCCTGGCTGATGTTCGCCCGGAAAAGGTCACCCGTCGAGATGTGCGGGATCCCGAGGTTCTTGGCGAGGTACGCGGCCTGCGTACCCTTGCCGGCGCCGGGAGGGCCGACGAGGACGATTCGCATCAGCGGAGGAACCCTTCGTAGTTGCGCTGCTGAAGCTGGCTCTCGATCTGCTTCACAGTCTCCAGACCGACACCCACGATGATCAGGATGCTGGTTCCACCGAACGGGAAGTTCTGGTTCGCGTTGAGTGTGACCAGTGCCACGGTGGGCACCAGGGCGATCAGGCCCAGGTAGAGCGAGCCGGGCCACGTGATGCGGTTCAGCACGTAGCTCAGGTACTCCGCGGTGGGACGACCGGCGCGGATGCCCGGAATGAACCCACCATACTTCTTCATGTTGTCGGCAACTTCTTCGGGGTTGAAGGAGATGGCGACGTAGAAGAAGGCGAAGAAAACGATCAGCAGGAAGTACGTGACCATGTAGATCGGGTGGTCGCCCTTGACCAGGTTGGCCTGGACCCAGTTGGCCCAGTCCGCCTTGGAGCCGGTGAACTGCACGAGCAGCGCCGGGATGTAGAGCAGCGACGAGGCGAAGATGACCGGGATCACACCGGCCTGGTTCACCTTCAGCGGGATGTACGTGGACGTGCCGCCGTAGGAACGACGGCCGATCATGCGCTTCGCGTACTGCACGGGGATGCGGCGCTGGGCCTGCTCCACGAAGACGACCAGCGCGACCATGGCCAGACCACAGAGGATCACCAGGCCGAACTCCAGCCAGCCGCCCATCAGCTTGCCCTGCATCTTGATCGCCCACAGGGCGCTCGGGAAGCCGGCGGCGATGGAGGTGAACATCAGGATCGACATGCCGTTGCCGATGCCGCGGTCGGTGATGAGCTCACCGAGCCACATGATCAGCGCGGTACCCGCGGTCATGGTGATGACCATGACGACCGTGGTGAAGATCGACTGGTTGGGAACGATCTGGTTTCCGACCGTGCAGTTCCCGAAGAGCGCACCGCTGCGCGCGGTGGCCACGAGACCGGTGCCCTGGAGCACCGCGAGGGCTACGGTCAGATAGCGCGTGTATTGCGTGATCTTGGTCTGTCCGGACTGGCCCTCCTTCTTGAGGGCCTCAAGTCGCGGAATGACGACGGTGAGCAGCTGAAGGATGATGCTCGCCGTGATGTACGGCATGATCCCCAGCGCGAAGATCGTGATCTGAAGCAGCGCACCACCGCTGAACATGTTCACGAGGCCGAAAAGGCCCATCCCGCTCTTGGCCTGGTCCATGCACGTCTGGACGTTCTGATAGTCGACGCCCGGCACGGGCACATGTGCGCCGAGCCGGAAGAGGACCATGATGCCCAGCGTGAACAGCAGCTTCTTGCGCAGGTCGGGCGTTTTGAACGCCCGGGCGAACGCGGTGAGCACGGTGCCTCCTGCGCCTCCCACGTGGCTGCGTGAGAGGTGACGGTCTTGAAGGTCGACAGAACCTTACGAGTTACGTATCAGTCAAAATCCGCACGGACACAGGCCGGGCGGAGGTTAACAGTGCACGCCACCTTACCGGCGACCGTGCCCCCCTTGGAACGACCAACCGGGGATGCCCCTTTTGGGACATCCCCGGTTGTCAGATCAACGAGCTCAGATGAGCTCGGTGACGGTGCCGCCGGCGGCGGCAATCTTCTCCTGGGCGGAGGAGGAGACGGCGTCGACCGTCACCTGCAGCGCCACGGAGATCTCGCCCTGGCCAAGGACCTTGACGAGCTCGTTCTTGCGAACCGCACCCTTGGCGACCAGGTCGGCCACCGTAACCTCGCCACCCTGCGGGTAGAGCGCGGCCAGCTTGTCCAGGTTCACGACCTGGAACTGCTTGTGGGCGGGGTTCTTGAAGCCCTTCAGCTTCGGGAGACGCATGTGGAGGGGCATCTGCCCACCCTCGAAGCGCTCCGGAACCTGGTAACGGGCCTTCGTGCCCTTGGTACCACGACCTGCGGTCTTACCCTTGGACGCCTCACCACGACCCACACGGGTCTTGGCGGTCTTGGCGCCCGGGGCAGGACGGAGGTTGTGGACCTTCAGCGGGTTGTTCTCCGCCATGTCAGTCGACCTCCTCAACCGTCACGAGGTGGCGGACGGTCTGCACCATGCCGCGGATCTCGGGACGGTCCTCCTTGACAACCGTGTCGTTCATGCGCTTGAGACCAAGCGAACGCAGGGTGTCGCGGTGGTTCTGCTTGCTGCCGATGTAGGACTTAACCTGCGTGACCTTGAGGCGAGCCATTACGCACCCGCCCCTGCACGCGCCCGCAGCAGAGCGGCGGGAGCAACGTCCTCCAGCGGCAGGCCACGACGGGCGGCGATCTCCTCGGGACGCTGCAGTCCCTTGAGGGCCTCCACCGTGGCGTGCACGATGTTGATCGGGTTCGACGAACCGAGCGACTTCGACAGGATGTCGTGGATGCCGGCGCACTCGAGCACCGCTCGCACCGGGCCACCGGCGATAACACCGGTACCGGGGGAAGCAGGCTTGAGCATGACGACGCCAGCCGCCTTCTCGCCCTGGATGGGGTGAGGGACGGTGCCCTGGATACGGGGGACCTTGAAGAAGTTCTTCTTGGCCTCTTCCACGCCCTTGGCGATGGCAGCCGGAACTTCCTTGGCCTTGCCGTAACCGACACCGACCGTGCCGTCACCGTCGCCCACCACGACCAGCGCGGTGAAGCTGAAGCGGCGACCACCCTTGACAACCTTGGCGACGCGGTTGATCGCGACTACGCGCTCAACGTACGCGGTCTTCTCGGCGGCAGCGCCACCGTCGCGACCCTTCCGGTCCCGCCGCTCGCCGCCACCGGCACCGCTTCCGCGGCGCTGGGGTCCAGCCATTGGATTTACCTCTCTCTGTTACGTCCGCTAGCTCCGGAACCGGGGCTTAGAACTTCAGCCCGGCTTCGCGGGCGGCGTCCGCCAGAGCGGCAATGCGCCCGGCGTACTGGTTGCCACCGCGGTCGAACACGACGGCCTCGACGCCGGCGGCCTTGGCACGCTCGGCGACCAGGGCGCCCACCTTCGTGGCCTGGGCGCTCTTGTCGCCCTCGCCACCGCGGATCGACGCGTCCAGGTGGGACGCCGACGCCAGGGTGTGACCCTTGAGGTCGTCGATCACCTGGGCGGTGATGCCACGGTTGGAGCGCGTCACGACCAGGCGCGGACGCTCGGCCGTACCCGACATGTTCTTGCGGATGCGGATGTGGCGGCGGGCCTTGGCGGCGCGCTTGTACGCGTCACCCTTGGCGATCTTCACACCGTATGCCATGGCTTACTTACCAGCCTTTCCGACCTTGCGGCGGATGACCTCACCCGCATACTTCACGCCCTTGGCCTTGTAGGGGTCGGGCTTGCGAAGCTTGCGGATGTTGGCGGCAACCTCGCCGACCTTCTGCTTGTCGATGCCCTCGACACTGAGCTTGGTGGGCGACTCGACCTTGAAGGTGATGCCCTCGGGGGCCTCGATCAGGATCGGGTGGCTGTAGCCCAGGGCGAACTCCAGGTTGGAGCCCTTCGCCTGGACGCGGTAACCGACACCGCTGATCTCAAGAGCCTTGCTGTAGCCCTGGGTCACGCCGGTGATCATGTTCGCCACCAGCGTGCGGGACAGGCCGTGCAGGGCCTTGTTCTGACGCTCGTCGTTGGGACGGGTGACGTTCAGAACGCCGTCCTCGCCCTTGGCGATCGCGATGGGCGCAGCGATCTCGTGGGTCAGGGAACCCTTGGGGCCCTTCACCACGACCGTGCGGCCATCGATGGTGACGTCCACACCAGCGGGAACCTGGATGGGCAGCTTGCCAATACGCGACATTAGCTATTCCTCCGTTCCCGATTACCAGACGTAGGCGAGGACTTCCCCACCCACGCCCTTCTTGCTGGCCTGCTGGCCGGTCAGGAGACCGTGGGACGTGGAGATGATCGCCACGCCCAGGCCGCCGAGGACCTTCGGCAGGTTGGTGGACTTTGCGTAGACCCGGAGGCCCGGCTTCGAGATCCGCTTGATGCCCGCGATGGAGCGCTCACGGTTCGGGCCGAACTTGAGGTCGACGACGAGCTTCTTGCCGACCTCGGCGTCCTCGACCTTCCAGCCGGCGATGTAGCCCTCCTGCTGCAGGATCTCGGCGATGTGCGCCTTGATCTTGCTGTGGGGCATCGCCACGGAGTCGTGGTAAGCCGAGTTCGCGTTCCGCAGACGGGTCAGCATGTCTGCGATCGGATCGGTCATGGTCATGTTTGGCCTTCGGCCTCTCTCGCCGTGGTTTCCTATCTGCGCCATCCCTCTCCCCGAACTGAGTCGGAGCGGGTGCGGCGCGGGGACCTACGGCGTAGTAAGACGGTCATGGGCGGCGGGCGCCCAACCCTTCAACTCTACGCGAGTGAAGGACTGGGCCCCACCGTCCTTGATGCTTACCGAGAGCCCTGGTCAACCCAAGTGGGTTGTTACCAGGAGCTCTTGGTCACGCCCGGCAGCTCGCCACGGTGAGCCATCTCACGAAGGCACACGCGGCAGAGGCCGAACTTGCGGTACACGGAGTGCGGACGGCCGCAGCGGTTGCAACGGGTGTACGCACGGACCGCGAACTTGGGCTTGCGCGCGGCCTTCGCGATCAGAGACTTCTTCGCCATCTCGGTCACGCCTCCTTGAAGGGGAAGCCGAGGTGACGGAGGAGGGCGCGGCCCTCGTCGTCGTTGGTCGCCGTGGTGACCACGGTGATGTCCATACCCCGGACACGGTCGATCTTGTCCTGGTCGATCTCGTGGAACATGACCTGCTCCGTGAGACCGAAGGTGTAGTTGCCCCGACCGTCGAACTGCTTCGGGGACAGACCACGGAAGTCGCGGATGCGCGGGAGCGCGAGCGACAGGGTGCGGTCCAGGAACTCCCACATGCGGTCACCACGGAGGGTGACGTGGGCGCCGATCGGCTGGCCCTCACGCAGCTTGAACTGCGCGATGGACTTGCGAGCCTTGGTGACGGCGGGCTTCTGGCCGGTGATCGTGGTGAGGTCGCGGATGGCGCCCTCGATCAGCTTGGAGTCGCGGGCGGCGTCGCCCACACCCATGTTGACCACGATCTTGGTCAGGCCGGGAACCTGCATGATGTTCTCGAAGGAGAACTCCTCACGCAGCTTGCCGACGATCTCTTCGCGGTAGCGCAGCTTCAGACGCGGCGCGTTGGTGGTGGCAGTCATCAGATGTCCTCACCGGTGCGCTTGGCAACACGGATCTTGTTGCCGTTGTCATCGAAGCGGTAACCGACGCGGGTGACGACCTTCTTGCCGTCCTTCTCCACGACGAGCTGAACGTTGCTCACGTGGATGGGGGCCTCGGTGGTCACGATGCCGCCGGTCTGCGAGCCGCGAGCGGTCTGGCCGGCCTTGGTGTGCTTCTTGACCCGGTTGACACCCTCGACGAGGACGCGGTTCTCGCTGGGCATGGCCACGATGACCTTGCCCTGCTTGCCCTTGTCCTTACCGGTGATGACCTGGACCAGGTCGCCCTTCTTGATCTTCATCGGTTACAGCACCTCCGGCGCGAGCGAGACGATCTTCATGAACTTCTTCTCGCGCAGCTCTCGGCCCACGGGGCCGAAGATACGGGTGCCGCGGGGGTCACCGTCGTTCTTGAGAACGACAGCGGCGTTCTCGTCGAAACGGATGTACGAGCCATCCGGACGGCGGCGCTCCTTGACGGTGCGAACGATGACGGCCTTGATGACGTCACCCTTCTTCACGTTGCCACCGGGGATCGCGTCCTTGACGGTGGCGACGATGACGTCACCGATGCCCGCGTAGCGGCGACCGGAGCCACCGAGAACACGGATGCAAAGGATCTCCTTGGCACCAGTGTTGTCGGCGACCCGAAGTCGCGACTCCTGCTGGATCACGTCTATCTCCTGATCGTCTGCCGGTTCCCGGCGGGGGCCTCAACGGGTTGAGGCCCCACGCCGAGCCTGGCGGAACTTATCCGAGGGAAAACCCCTCAGAAATTACTTGGCCTTCTCGAGGATCTCGACGATGCGCCAGCGCTTGCTCGCCGACAGCGGACGCGTCTCCATGATGAGGACGCGGTCGCCGACGCCGGCAGCGTTCTGCTCGTCGTGCGCCTTGAGCTTGTTCGTACGGCGGATGACCTTGCCGTACAGCGCGTGCTTGACGCGGTCCTCGACGGCGACGACGACGGTCTTGTCCATCTTGTCGCTGACGACGAGACCCTCACGGGTCTTGCGGAAGCCGCGCTCGTTCGTCTCAGTCACATTCTTCTCGCTCATCAGGCGCTCTCCACCGTCTCGATGCCCAGCTCACGCTCGCGCATCAGGGTGTAGATCCGGGCGATGTCCTTACGGACGGACTTGAGCCGACCGTGGTTCTCGAGCTGCCCGGTCGCCGCCTGGAAGCGGAGGTTGAACAGCTCTTCCTTGGCCTCACGGAGCTTCGCGACGAGGTCCTCGTCGTTCAGCTCACGCAGCTCGGTCGCCTTGATACCAGCGGCCATCACGACTCACCTGCCTCGCGCCGAACAATGCGGCACTTCATCGGAAGCTTGTGGGCGGCGCGGGTGAGCGCCTCCTTAGCGACCTTTTCGTTCGGGAAGGACAGCTCGAACATCACCCGACCGGGCTTGACGTTCGCGATCCACCACTCCGGAGAACCCTTACCGGAACCCATGCGGGTTTCGGCCGGCTTCTTCGTCAGCGGACGGTCCGGGTAGATGTTGATCCACACCTTGCCGCCACGCTTGATGTGACGGGTCATGGCGATACGAGCGGACTCGATCTGCCGGTTCGTCACGTAGGCCGGGGTCAGGGCCTGGATGCCGTACTCACCGAAGGCGAGCTCAGTGCCACCCTTGGCCATGCCGTTCCGCTTGGGGTGGTGCTGCTTGCGGTGCTTGACCCTGCGAGGGATCAGCATGTCGGTCAGGCCTCCGTTCCGGTGGACTCAGCCGGAGCAGCGGTGGCCTCGGCCTTGGGGGCCTCGGCAGCCTGCTGCGGCTTGCGGCCGCGGCCGCCACGCTCGCCACCACGGCCACCACGGGCCGGGCGGTCGCCGGCGCCACGGGACGGGCGGTTGCCCGCACGCGCAGCGGCGTTCTCGGCGCGGACCTCGGCGATGTTCTTGACGTCGCCCTTGTAGATCCAGACCTTCACGCCGATGCGGCCGAAGGTGGTCTTGGCCTCGAAGAAGCCGTAGTCGACGTTCGCACGGAGCGTGTGCAGGGGCACACGGCCCTCGCGGTAGAACTCCGAGCGGGACATCTCGGCGCCGCCGAGACGGCCACCGCACTGGATCTTGATGCCCTTGGCGCCGGCCTTCATCGTCGACTGCATGCTCTTACGCATGGCGCGACGGAAGGAGACGCGGGAGGACAGCTGCTCGGCGACGGCCTGGGCCACCAGCTGAGCGTCGACCTCGGGGTTCTTGACCTCGAGGATGTTCAGCTGGACCTGCTTGCCGGTCAGCTTCTCCAGCTCGCCACGGATGCGGTCGGCCTCGGCGCCACGGCGACCGATGACGATGCCCGGGCGGGCGGTGTGGATGTCAACGCGGACGCGGTCGCGGGTGCGCTCGATCTCAACCTTCGAGATACCGGCGCGCTCCATGCCCTTCGTCATCATGCGACGAATGGCAACGTCTTCCTTGACGTAGTCCTTGTACAGCTTGTCGGCGTACCAACGCGACTTGAAGTCGGTGGTGATGCCGAGCCGGAACCCGTGCGGGTTAACCTTCTGGCCCATTACCGGGTTCCTTCCTTGCTGCTGACGACCACGGTGATGTGGCTGGTCCGCTTGCGGATCCGGTAGGCACGGCCCTGGGCACGCGGACGGAACCGCTTCAGGGTCGGGCCCTCGTCCACGAACGCCTCGCTGATGTACAGCGACGAAGCGTCCGTGTGGTCGTAGTTGTGCGCGGCGTTGGCAATGGCGCTGTCAAGCACCTTGCCCACCGGCACGCTCGCGGCCTGCGGGGCGAAACGCAGGACCGCCTGAGCCTCCGTGGCATCCATGCCACGGATGAGGTCCACCACGCGGCGGGCCTTCATGGGCGTGACGCGGATGTACCGCGCCTGGGCCCTGGCTTCCATGGTTGTCCCTTCGGTGTCAGTCATAGTCGTTCACACCCCGCCTTTAGCGGCGCTTCGACTTGCGGTCGTCCTTGACGTGGCCGCGGAAGGTGCGGGTCGGCGAGAACTCGCCGAGCTTGTGGCCGACCATCGACTCGGTGACGAACACCGGGACGTGCGTCTTGCCGTTGTGCACCGCGAGCGTGTGGCCGAGCATGGCCGGCACGATCATGGAGCGACGGGACCAGGTCTTGATGACGTTCTTGGTACCAGCCTCGTTCTGAGCGTCCACCTTCTTGATGAGGTGTCCGTCGACGAAGGGTCCCTTCTTGAGACTACGCGGCATCTAAACCCGCTCCTAGCGCTTCTTGTTCGTCTTGCGGCGGCGGACGATGTACTTGTTGCTCGCCTTCTTGGGAGAACGAGTACGACCCTCCTTCTGACCCCACGGGGAGACCGGGTGGCGACCACCGGAGGTCTTGCCCTCACCACCACCGTGCGGGTGGTCAACCGGGTTCATCGCGACACCGCGGACGGTCGGGCGAACGCCCTTCCAGCGCATACGGCCGGCCTTGCCCCAGTTGATGTTCGACTGCTCGGCGTTGCCGACCTCGCCAACGGTGGCGCGGCAGCGGACGTCGACCAGGCGGACCTCGCCGGACGGCATGCGCAGGTGGGCGTAAGCGCCCTCCTTCGCCAGCAGCTGCACGGACGAACCGGCGGAGCGGGCGAACTTGGCGCCACCACCGGGACGGAGCTCGATCGCGTGGATCGTGGTACCGACCGGGATGTTGCGCAGCGGGAGGTTGTTGCCCGGCTTGATGTCGGCCGTGGGGCCGTTCTCAACCCGGTCGCCCTGGTTCAGCTTCGCCGGGGCGATGATGTAGCGCTTCTCGCCGTCTGCGTAGTGCAGGAGCGCGATGCGCGCGGTGCGGTTCGGGTCGTACTCGATGTGAGCGACCTTGGCCGGCACGCCGTCCTTGTCGTGACGACGGAAGTCGATCACGCGGTAGGCGCGCTTGTGGCCGCCACCCTGGTGGCGGACGGTCACGCGACCGGTGTTGTTACGGCCACCCTTGCTGTGCAGCGGGCGGACCAGCGACTTCTCCGGCGTGGACCGCGTGATCTCGACGAAGTCGGCGACGCTGGAGCCACGACGGCCCGGGGTCGTCGGCTTGTACTTGCGGATACCCATTTCTCAGTCCTCGTCCGATTCCGGACGACTCGGACTCCTGGTTAGGAGACCGGGCCGCCGAAGATGTCGATACGGTCGCCCTCGGCGAGGGTCACGATGGCGCGCTTGGTGTTGGCGCGCTTGCCGAAACCGGTGCGGGTGCGCTTGCGCTTGCCCTGACGGTTGATCGTGTTGACCCCGGTGACCTTGACCGAGAAGACCGCCTCGACGGCCTGCTTGATCTGGGTCTTGTTGGCGCGCGGGTCGACGATGAACGTGTACTTGTTCTCGTCCAGCAGCGCGTAGCTCTTCTCCGAGACAACCGGCTTGACCAGGAGGTCACGCGGGTCCGAGAAGGTCTTGCTGGTGACGACGGCCTCAGTCATCAGGCCTCGCTCCCTTCGGTCTCAACGGCCTTGGGGCCAGACACGAAGGACTCGAAGGCGGCCTGGGTGAAGACCACGTCGTCGGAGACGAGCACGTCGTACGTGTTCAGCTGGCCCGGCTCCAGGATGTGAACCTGGGGCAGGTTGCGGGCGGACAGCCACGCGGCCTCGTCGGACCGGTCGGCGACCAGGAGCAGGTTCTTGCGCTCCGAGATCTTGCCGAGCAGGGTCTTGGCGGCCTTGGTGGACACCGCGCCGTCGACCACGCCGGTGACGACGTGGATACGGCTGTGGCGGGCCCGGTCGGAGAGGGCGCCACGCAGAGCGGCGGCCTTCATCTTCTTCGGGGTCCGCTGCGAGTAGTCACGCGGCACGGGACCGTGCACGACGCCACCACCGGCGAACTGCGGCGCGCGGGTCGAACCCTGACGGGCGCGACCGGTGCCCTTCTGGCGGTAAGGCTTCTTGCCACCGCCGCGGACCTCGCCACGGGTCTTCGTCTTGTGCGTGCCCTGTCGGGCAGCGGCCAGCTGGGCGACGACGACCTGGTGGATCAGCGGAACGCTGACCTTCGCGTCGAAGATCTCCGAGGGGAGCTCGACGGTCCCGGCCTTGTCGCCTGCCGGCGAAAGGATGTCAATGGTGCTCATCGTTACCTCAGGCCCCCTTGGCCGCGGTACGGACCAGGACGAGGCCGCCGTTCGGACCAGGAACCGCACCCTTGATCAGGAGCAGGCCCTTCTCCGCGTCAACGGCGTGGACGGTCAGGTTCTGGGTGGTGACCCGCTCGTTGCCCATGCGGCCCGCCATGCGGAGGCCCTTGAACACACGGCCCGGGGTGGCGCAGCCACCGATGGAACCGGGGGAGCGGTGCTTGCGCTGGGTGCCGTGCCCGGCGCCGAGGCCACGGAAGTTGTGACGCTTCATGACACCGGCGAAGCCCTTGCCCTTGCTCTTGCCGGTGACGTCAACCTTGACGCCCGACTCGAACACGGCAGCGGTGATCTCCTGGCCGAGCGTGTACTCGCTGGCGTCAGCGGTACGCAGCTCCACCAGGTGGCGGCGCGGGGTGACGTCGGCCTTGGCGAAGTGACCCTTGAGGGGCTTGTTCACCTTGCGCGGGTCGATCTCGCCGAAGGCGATCTGGACCGACTCGTAGCCGTCGATGTCGTTGGTGCGGACCTGGGTGACGACGCAGGGCCCAGCCTTGACGACGGTCACCGGGACAACCCGGTTGTTCTCGTCCCAGACCTGGGTCATGCCGAGCTTCTCGCCCAGGACGCCCTTAATGTTCTTAGCCATCTCGCGCGTCACCTCAGAGCTTGATCTCGATGTCGACGCCAGCCGGCAGGTCGAGACGCATAAGCGAGTCAACCGTCTTCGGCGTGGGGTCGAGGATGTCGATGAGGCGCTTGTGCGTGCGCATCTCGAAGTGCTCGCGCGAGTCCTTGTACTTGTGCGGCGACTTGATGACGCAGTACACGTTCTTCTCAGTGGGCAGCGGCACCGGGCCCGCGACCGACGCACCAGTGCGCGTCACCGTCTCGACGATCTTCTTCGCCGAGGAGTCGATGACCTCGTGGTCGTAGGCCTTGAGCCGGATGCGGATCTTCTGTCCCGCCATGGCTACTCAGTAGTCCTGTCTCTCGTAACGCTCTGGGACTCGGCAAGCTGTGCGGCCGAAAGCTCCGGGGAACTTCGGGCAACACGGTCTTTCTCCACTCCACCTCCGACCCACGCGGTCGGGCGTGTCGCGCCCCTTCCAGCAAAATTTCCCAAAGGAAATTCCCTGCTCAAGGGGGTTGTGGGGGAAAGACACCCACCGAGCGCCTGGCTGGGGCCCCGCTGACACTTCCCGGAAGATTCCCGTACTTCCGCCCCTTACGAGGGGCGACGAGTACTGCGGGACTCGCTTCCAGTCCTCCCGGCGGGAGGCGCGCAGCATCGGCACTCAACCGAGCAACCTGAACAGTGTGCCACACGGTCCCGAAGGGACGCCAATCGCAGCCGAAGACCGTACCCCGACCGGCTCACTTGTCAAACCACCCCGCCGACATACGGGACACTATGGTCGCGAACGGCCTGGCGTCACGGCCGGATCACTCCCCAGCATGCTTTGTCAGGGCTAGGGCAACCCCCGAGGAGCCCCAGCCGTCCCTTATCACGCTGGGGCAGCCGGGGACTGCGCGCTGCACGACGGGAGGAGTCGCTTAGTTGAACATCTCACAGCGCAGGGGCGTGTCGCGCCGGGCGGTACTCGCCGGCATCGCCGCCACCACGGCGGTCACCGCCACCGGATGCGGCGGCGGCTCGGACCAGGCCCCATCATCCCCCGAGGCCATAAGCCCCGTCGACCCCGGCGTCGCGCAGTCCTTCACCACCGCCGCCGAACCCCTGCTGCTGCAGATCATGGCGCACCCCGACGACGACCTGTTCTTCATGAACCCCGACGCCCAGCACCTGGTCTCCGCGGGCGTCCCCGTCGTCTCCGTGTACGTCACCGCCGGCGAGGCCGTGGGGCAGAACTGGATCCCGGGCATGCCCCCGCCCCGGCCCGACAAGGCGGCCTACTCCTCCGCCCGCCACCAGGGCCTGCGCCAGGCCTACGCCGAGATGATCGGCCTCGACAAGTTCACCCCATGGAAGAAGTCCGTCATGGACCTTCCGGGTGGAGTCCGGGCCGAGACCAACGAGCTCGCCAACGGCCGGCGCCGGGCCCGGCTGGTCTTCCTCAACATCGCCATGCTCTCCACGGCGGGCAACACCCGGCTGCCCCAGCTGTGGGACCGCCCCTACGCGATGATGCAGAGCCTGGTCGCGGCGGACTCGCCCTGCACCACCGTCAGCACCTACCGGCACAAGACCGTGGTCGACGTGCTGGCCACGATCATGGCGAGGTTCCGGCCGACCGTGGTGCACACCATGGACCCGGACCCCGACTACCAGGTCCACGACGCCACCCACCCCAAGGACAACGACTACGGGGCGTGCTCGGACCACCGCGACCACACCCCCACCGCGCTGTTCACCTGGAAGGCGCTCGCCCAGTGGGTCGCGGACGCCACCCGGCGCGAGGGGCACCCGCCGCGCTTCACCGTGAACTCCTTCCGCGGCTACTACAACCAGCGCTGGCCGCACAACCTCCCCGCCCAGGTCGTGGAGGACAAGCACCGCCTCGTCACCGCCTACGGCGGCGACCCGTCCTGGCAATGCGGCAACGCCACGGGCTGCGGCGACTACGGCCAGGGCGGCGAGCGCCCCCTGAACAACCGCAAGGGCTGGATCCGCTCCACCCACTACCGCTACCCCGGCGCCCTGCCCGTCGCCGACAGCGACCGCGCGGGCCGTCTGGAGGCCTACGGCGTGCTGGGCCTGCAGGCCGTGCGCTGGCAGGAGACGTCCGCCGGCAGCGGCCGCTGGGGCCCGCCGCAGAACCTGGGCGGCGGCCCCCTGGCGCCCTCCCTGGCGGCCGTCAGGGACGCCAAGGGGCGCCGGCTGCTGTTCGCCCTGCGCTTCTCCGAGCTGGAGGGCCAGGGCCGCGCCAACAGCCGCGAGATCGTCGTCCTGGAGCAGCGCGCCCCCGGCGGCCCCTTCAAGGGCTGGGCCGGCCTGGGCAACCCCGAGCGCAGGACCGAGCGGGGCCGCCGCGTGGGCATGCCCGCCGCCGTCGCCACCCCCGACGGCCGGGTCCACCTCTTCGTCCGCAACGCCGGCAAGGGCCTCTCCAGCCGGGTGCGGGAGGCCGACGGCACCTGGGGGAAGTGGCAGAGCCTGCACGGCCAGGAGATCCAGGAGGGCCTCACCGTCGCCCTGGACAAGCAGAGCCGCGTCCACGTCTTCGGCGCCGGCCGCGACACCGTGCACCACTGGAGCCAGGAGGCACCCGGCCGGCCGGTGCGCCACATGCCGCTGAGGGGCCTGCCGGGCCCCGGCGGGGACCAGGTGGGGGCCGCGCTGGGCCAGGACGGGGCGCTGACGGTCGTCTACCGCACCCCGGCCACCGCCGAGCCGGCCGCCTTCCGGCTGGGGCAGGACGCCGCCGAGCAGAGCGCGGGCGCGGGGCTGCGGAGCTTCTCCGGCTACGGGGCGCTCGCCGCGGCCACGCTGCCCCGGCGCGGCGGCAGGGACTCCCTGATGGTGCTGGGCCGGGGCATGACCGGCGGGATACAGCTCGTCGACGCCGAGTCCGGCGACTCCCCCGTCCGTCCGCCCCGCGACATCCCGGCCGTGGGCACCTCGACGCTGGTCACGGACGCGAGCCACCGGCTGTGCGCCGTGGGCCTGGGCCCGGACGCCGCGCCGTGGGTCTGGCGACCGGCTCCCGGCTCGGGGGCCTGAGCCCTATCCTCCGGGTGGGGCCGGAACGCTCTCTTCCCCGGCCCGTCCCACGTTCAAGCCACGCCACCGAGGGCAGGGGCAGACCGTGCGCATTCACTTCACCGGCGTCGACCTGGGCCGCATCCGCCTGACCGCGGAGCCGGACGTGCTGTGGGAGACGCTGCTGGCCGCCCACATGGTCCAGACGGGGCAGGCGCCCCTGGTCTTCGGCGAGTGGCGCAACCGGGTCCGCGGCCATCTGACGGACCCCATGCGGCGGCTCCTGACCCTGGCGCCGCCGCGGGGCTACTCCCCCGACTTCCTCACCCCGCCCGAGGCGGTCGAGGGGCTGCGGACCGGGCTCGACGCGATGCTCTCGCTGCCCCGCCGGCAGCTGCGCCGGGACCTGGAGCTGCTGGCGCCGGACCGGCGGGAGATGAACTTCGTCCGCGCCCTCGCCGGCGGGGAGACCGCGCCGCTGCAGGCCCTCGGCGACGGCATCACCGCCTTCCACGACCTGGCCGTCCGGCCCTACCTCGGCAAGATGCGCGAGCACATCTCCGCCGACCGGGCCACCCGCTCCCAGTCCATGCTGACGAGCGGCGGCGAGCATCTCCTGGCCACCTTGCATCCGGCCGTGCGCTGGAACCCACCCGTCCTGGAAGTGGCGATCCCATCGAACGAGGACGTCTATCTGGAGGGGCGCGGGCTACGGCTCGTGCCCTCCTTCTTTTGCTGGCGCGCCCCCACCGTGCTCCGGGATCCGGAGCTTCCGCCGGTGCTCGTGTATCCGATCGTCCACGACCCCGCCTGGCTGCTGGACGTCCACGGCCCCAGGCCCGGGCGCGGCGAGCCCCCGCTGGCCGCGCTGCTCGGCCGCACCCGGGCCGAGGTGCTGGAGGCGACCGCCCGCGGCTGCACCACCAGCGAGCTGGCCCGCCGGGTGCGCATCGCCATGGCCACGGCCAGCCACCACGCCACGGTCCTGCGCGACGCCGGGCTGATCACCACGCACCGCGCCAACGGCAGGGCGTACCACACCCTCAGCTTCCTGGGCCGGGAGCTGCTCAACGGCCGGCGGCTGATCGCTCCGGACGGCGCCCGGTGAGCCCCAGCCGCGCCAGCAGGACGTCCTCGGCGGGCAGCGCCAGCACCTGCACGTCCCGGCCGCCCAGCGTGCGCAGCACGGTCTCGAAGCCCTCGCGGGGCGAGAGCGAGCGGAAACCCTGCCGCAGGGCCCGCGCCCTGACCTGCGCCCCCGTGGCGGCGCCCACGGTGCCCCACCAGCCCCAGTCGACGACCCGTACGGGGAACGGCAGCCGTTGGTCGAGGGCGTGCGCGTACGCGTCCTGGAACGCCGATCCGGCCGCGTAGCCGGCCAGGCCCGCGTCGCCCAGGAAGGCCTGGACGGAGGAGAAGAACAGCAGGAAGTCCAGCTCCTCGCCGCCCAGGACCTCGGCCAGCGCGACGCTGACGCGGCTCTTGGCGGCGAGGCTCTCGCGCAGCGCCCCCTCGTCGAGGCCGCGCACCAGGCCCGGGGTGTGGGCGAGCGCCGAGTGGATCACGCCGTGCACGGGCCCGAAGCGCTCGCGGACGGTCCCCAGGCCCGCCCGTAGGCCCGCCGTCCCGGAGGCGTCGGCCCGTACGTACAGCAGCCGGGTGCCGTCGGGGTCGGCCTCGCGGATGCGGCGGCCGCGCTCGGGGTCCAGGGCGGAGCGGCCGAGCAGGGCCACCCGGGCGCCGTGGTCGCGGGCCAGGAAGCGGGCCGTCTCCAGCCCGATGCCGCCGGCGCCCCCGACGATCGCGTACGTGCCGCCGTCGCGGATCCGCCCGGGCGCGGCGGCGGGCAGGGTGAGCGGGTGCAGGGTCCTGACGTGGCGGACGCCGTCGCGGTGGGCGGCGTCGAGGCCCCGCTCGGCCGGTTCGGCGGCGATCAGCGCGGCCAGGCGCGCCATGCCGGGGCTGCCCGGGCCGGGGAGATGGCCGCCGAGGCCGAGGTCGACGACGGGGGCGCGCCAGCGCCGGTGCTCGCTCTCCAGCACCCGGGCGAGGCCGGTGAGGGCGGCGGCGTGCGGATTGAGGACGCGGCTCCCGGCGACGGGCCAGGTGTCGTTGGTGACGATCCGCAGGTCGAGCTCGCGCGTGGCGGCCGCGGGTATGAGCAGGTCCCTGGCGCAGTGGAAGAGCGCCCGGACCCCCCTCTCCTCGGCCTGTTCCAGGGCGGCCGTGCCGTCGGCCGTGCCGGTGCGCAGGCCGCCGAGGAAGTAGACCGTGCGCGGCGCGGATGCCGGCCGCGGGGCGCGGGTGCCCGCCTCGTGCAGGTGGACCCCGGCGCCGGCGTGGTGGGCGGCGAGCGCCTCGGCCAGGGGCCGGCCGTCGGGGGCGTGGACGATCAGCACCGGCCCGTCCGGGCCCTGCGGCGGTGGGGGCGGCGCCGGGGCGGGCCGCCATGCGCCGGTGTACGTGAACTCGCCGGTCGGCATCCGACCCTCCCCCTGCGGATATTGCCCGCCGCACGCCGGGCACCAGGGCCTACCGTAAGTTCCGTATGACGCACCACCAATAGCCGCCCGCGAGTCTGGGATTCGATGCAACAGCCGATTTCGCACCGCCCCGGCCGACGGCTCCTCGCCGTCAGCGATCTGCACACCGGCATGGCCGACAACGTCCCCATCGCCGAGTCCCTGCGCCCCGTGACCGACGAGGACTGGCTGATCGTGGCCGGCGACGTCGCCGAGCGCTTCGAGGACGTCGAGCGCACCCTGGCCCTGCTGGCCGGCCGCTTCGCCAAGGTCGTGTGGGTGCCGGGCAACCACGAGCTGTGGACGCCGAAGACGGATCCGGTCGATCTGCGGGGCGAGGCCCGTTACGAGCGGCTGGTGAAGCTCTGCCGCGACCTGGGCGTGGTGACGCCGGAGGACCCCTGGCCGGTGTGGGAGGGCGAGGGCGGGCCGGTCGCCGTGGCGCCGCTGTTCACGCTGTACGACTACACCTTCCGCACGCCGACGGCGACCACGAAGGAGGAGTCCCTGGCCCAGGCCCACGAGGCCGGCGTGGTGTGCACGGACGAGTTCCTGCTGCACCCGGAGCCCTACGACGGCGCGGACGACTGGTGCCGTGCCCGCGTCGCGGCGACCGAGGCCCGGCTGGCCGCGCACGACCCGGCCGTGCCGCTGGTGCTGGTCAACCACTGGCCGCTGGTGCGCGAGCCCACGGACGTCATGACGTACCCGGAGTTCGCCCAGTGGTGCGGGACCGTGCTGACCAGGGACTGGCACACGCGGTTCAACACCGCGGCGGTGGTCTACGGCCATCTGCACATCCCGCGCACGACCTGGTACGACGGGGTCCGCTTCGAGGAGGTCTCCATCGGCTATCCGAGGGAGTGGCGGCGCCGGGGCCATCCGAAGGGGCTGCTGCGGCAGATCCTGCCGTACGAGGCGTAGGAAGCACCGGGGAAAAGCGAGAAGGCCCGCACATCCGAAGATGTGCGGGCCTTCTCAGGTCTTGAGGACCCTCAAGCAAGCGGGAGCTTACTTGGTGATCTTGACGACCTGGCCGGCGCCGACGGTGCGGCCACCCTCACGGATGGTGAAGCGCAGGCCCTCCTCCATCGCGACGGGCTGGATCAGGGAAACGGTCATCTCGGCGTTGTCGCCGGGCATGACCATCTCCGTGCCCTCCTTGAGGGTCACAACACCGGTCACGTCAGTCGTACGGAAGTAGAACTGCGGACGGTAGTTGTTGAAGAACGGGGTGTGGCGGCCGCCCTCGTCCTTGGAGAGGATGTACGCCGTGGCCTCGAACTCGGTGTGCGGGGTAACCGAACCCGGCTTGATGATGCACTGGCCGCGCTCGACGTCCTCGCGCTTGATGCCACGGAGGAGCAGACCGACGTTCTCGCCCGCCTGGCCCTCGTCGAGCAGCTTGCGGAACATCTCGATACCGGTGACCGTGGTGGTGGTCTTCTCGGTCTTGATGCCGATGATGTCGACGGTCTCGTTGACCTTCAGGACACCACGCTCGATACGACCGGTGACGACGGTGCCACGACCGGTGATCGTGAAGACGTCCTCGATCGGCATCAGGAACGGCTTGTCGACGTCACGCTCGGGCTGCGGGATGTTCTCGTCCACGGCCTTCATGAGGCCGAGGAGCTTCTCGCCCCACTCCTTGTCGCCCTCGAGCGCCTTGAGAGCCGAGACCTGAACGACGGGGCAGTTGTCGCCGTCGAACTCGTACTCGTTGAGGAGCTCACGGACCTCGAGCTCGACGAGCTCCATGATCTCCTCGTCGTCCACCATGTCGGCCTTGTTCAGGGCGACAACGATGTACGGAACGCCGGACTGGCGGGCCAGGAGCACGTGCTCCTTGGTCTGCGGCATCGGACCGTCGGTCGCGGCGACCACGAGGATCGCGCCGTCCATCTGGGCGGCACCGGTGATCATGTTCTTGATGTAGTCCGCGTGACCCGGGCAGTCGACGTGGGCGTAGTGACGCGACTCGGTCTGGTACTCAACGTGAGCGATCGAGATCGTGATACCGCGCTGACGCTCTTCGGGCGCCTTGTCGATCTCGTCGAACGGCGTGAAGGGGTTCAGGTCCGGGTACGCGTCGTGCAGCACCTTGGTGATCGCCGCGGTAAGAGTGGTCTTACCGTGGTCGACGTGACCGATGGTGCCGATGTTGACGTGCGGCTTAGTCCGCTCGAACTTCGCCTTCGCCACTGGGGTCCTCCTGGGAGTGGTTCTGTACGCCTAGATTCGGTCGGCGCCAGGGATCTTTGCTGGGGTGCCGTCCGCCGGGGCACCCGATGCATTCCTCACGGTTTGCAACGGAATGCCCCGACAGTCGGTGTCAAGCCTAAGGCGTGAGCCTCGTCTGTGGAGACGAGAGCCCCTTACTCGCCCTTGGCCTTCGCGATGATCTCCTCGGCGACGTTCCGCGGAACCTCGGCGTAGGAGTCGAACTGCATCGAGTAGCTTGCGCGACCCGAGGTCTTGCTGCGGAGGTCTCCGACGTAGCCGAACATCTCCGACAGCGGAACCAGGCCCTTGACGAGCTTGGCGCCGTGACGGTCCTCCATGGCCTGGATCTGGCCACGGCGGGAGTTGATGTCGCCGATCACATCGCCCATGTAGTCCTCAGGGGTGGTGACCTCGACGGACATCATCGGCTCGAGCAGAGCCGGCGACGCCTTGCGGGCACCTTCCTTGAACGCCATGGAACCGGCGATCTTGAACGCGAGCTCCGAGGAGTCGACGTCGTGGTAGGCACCGTCGAGCAGCGTCACCTTGACGCCGGTCAGCGGGTAGCCGGCCAGAACACCGAACTCCATGGCCTCCTGGCAACCCGCGTCCACGGACGGGATGTACTCCCGCGGGATACGGCCACCGGTGACCTTGTTCTCGAACTCGTAGCCGTCGCCCTCGAGGGGCTCGATGGCCATCTGCACCTTGGCGAACTGGCCGGAACCACCAGTCTGCTTCTTGTGCGTGTAGTCGATACGCTCGACGGCCTTGCGGATCGTCTCGCGGTACGCGACCTGCGGCTTGCCGACGTTCGCCTCGACGCGGAACTCACGGCGCATACGGTCGACCAGCACGTCGAGGTGCAGCTCGCCCATACCCGCGATGATGGTCTGGCCCGTCTCCTCGTCCGTGTGGACCTGGAAGGACGGGTCCTCCTCGGCGAGACGCTGGATGGCGACACCCAGCTTCTCCTGGTCGCCCTTGGACTTCGGCTCGATGGCGACCTGGATCACCGGGGCCGGGAAGTCCATGGACTCGAGGATGACCGGCGCGGACGCGTCACAGAGGGTCTCACCGGTGGTGGTCTGCTTCAGACCCATGACGGCGACGATGTCACCGGCACCCACCGACTCGATCTCCTCACGCTTGTTCGCGTGCATCCGGTAGATCTTGCCGATGCGCTCCTTCTTGCCCTTCACGGAGTTCTGCACCTGGGTGCCGGTCTCCATGCGGCCCGAGTAAACCCGGACGAAGGTGAGCTTGCCGAGGTGCGGGTCGCTCATGATCTTGAAGGCAAGACCGGCGAACGGCTCGTCGTCGGAAGGCTTGCGCTTCACGACCTCGTCGGCGTTGTTGACCGCGTGGCCCTCAACGGCCTCGACGTCCAGCGGCGACGGCAGGTAGCGCACGACCGCGTCGAGCAGGGGCTGAACGCCCTTGTTCTTGAACGCGGTGCCACAGAACACCGGGGTGACGGTGACGGAGTCGGCGCTGCCGCGGGAGGCCAGCGTGATGCGGCGGATGGCCGCCATCAGCTGCTCCTCGGTGGGCTCCTGGCCCTCGAGGAAGAGCTCCATCATGGCGTCGTCGTGCTCGGCGACACCCTCGAGGAGCTTGCCGCGCCATTCCTCGGCGGCCTCGGCGTGCGTGGCCGGGATGTCGACGACGTCGTACATCTCGCCCTTGGCAGCCTCGGCGGACCAGACCAGAGCCTTCATCTGGACGAGGTCGACCACGCCCTTGAAGTCGGCCTCGGCACCGATCGGCAGCTGCATGACCAGCGGAACCGCACCGAGGCGGTCGACGATCATGTCGACGCAGCGGTGGAACTCGGCACCCGTACGGTCGAGCTTGTTGACGAAGCAGATGCGCGGCACGCCGTAGCGGTCCGCCTGACGCCAAACAGTCTCGGACTGGGGCTCAACACCGGCAACGCCGTCGAACACCGTCACGGCACCGTCGAGCACGCGCAGCGAACGCTCCACCTCGACGGTGAAGTCGACGTGGCCCGGGGTGTCGATGATGTTGATGGTGTGATCGACGTCGTTCAGCGGCCAGTGGCAGGTCGTCGCGGCAGACGTGATCGTGATGCCGCGCTCCTGCTCCTGCTCCATCCAGTCCATCGTGGCAGCGCCGTCGTGGACTTCACCGATCTTGTACGAAACACCGGTGTAGAACAGGATCCGCTCGGTGGTGGTCGTCTTGCCCGCGTCGATGTGGGCCATGATCCCGATGTTGCGGACCTTGGCCAGGTCAAGCGAAGTGGTGGCCATATGGCTCAGTCTTCTCTCGGTTCTCGATGGGGGTAGCGACTACCAGCGGTAGTGCGCGAAGGCCTTGTTGGACTCGGCCATCTTGTGCGTGTCCTCACGCTTCTTGACCGAGGCGCCGAGACCGTTCGAGGCGTCCAGCAGCTCGTTCATGAGGCGCTCGGTCATGGTCTTCTCGCGACGGGCGCGGGAGTAACCGACCAGCCAGCGCAGCGCCAGGGTGGAGGCGCGGCCCGGACGGACCTCGACCGGCACCTGGTAGGTGGCGCCACCGACGCGGCGGGACTTGACCTCGAGAGCCGGCTTCACGTTCTCGAGAGCGCGCTTGAGGGTGATGACCGGGTCGTTACCGGTCTTCTCGCGCAGACCCTCCATGGCGCCGTACACGATGCGCTCGGCGGTGGAGCGCTTGCCGTGCAGGAGGATCTTGTTGATGAGCGACGTCACCAGGGGGGAGCCGTAAACCGGGTCGATGATGACCGGGCGCTTCGGGGCGGGGCCCTTACGAGGCATTCTTACTTCTCCTTCTTGGCGCCGTAGCGGCTGCGAGCCTGCTTACGGTTCTTGACGCCCTGCGTGTCGAGGGAGCCGCGGATGATCTTGTAGCGAACACCCGGCAGGTCCTTCACACGGCCGCCGCGCACGAGCACGATGGAGTGCTCCTGCAGGTTGTGGCCCTCACCCGGAATGTAAGCGGTGACCTCGATGCCGGAGGTCAGACGCACACGCGCGACCTTACGGAGCGCCGAGTTCGGCTTCTTCGGGGTGGTCGTGAAAACACGCGTGCAGACGCCGCGGCGCTGGGGCGAACCCTCGAGTGCGGGCGTCTTGTTCTTCTCGACCTTGTCCTGCCGGCCCTTCCGGACCAGCTGCTGGATCGTAGGCACCGTTTCTCCGGTTTCTGTGTGCCGATCACGATAAAACTAACCTGGGAGCTACCACCGACCCACGCGGTCGGGTGTGTCGAAGGCTGCAGACCCCCGCCGATGGCGGATTGGTGCAGATTTCAGTGTCTCCGGAGCGGCCGAAACCGCCCGGTTCCGGGCCTCCCGCGCGGTCTGAAGGCACGCGCAAGAGCCCAGGGACACCCCAGGCACAAGGTCAGAGCGTACCTACCGCATGGGCTGCGGTCAAAACAAATGCACACGCGGAGGACACCCCGATGTGCTGGATATGTCGCAGATCAGAGCGGCCTCGCGGGGCCCGCCACGGGGCCGGCCGCCGGGCCTAGCGCCCGGCGGATACACCCCGATGGGTGCTGCGCGGGTCCTCCGGCCGGGCCCCGCTGACGGTCATGATCATTTCGGTCATCTCGATGAACTGCCGGCGGTGACTGTCGGGAATGCCCAGCAGTTCGGCCGCTTCCGCCGGGGTCGTCCGGCCGGCGCCGCGGTCCGCCGCGCGCGCCGCGCCCGGCAGCGGCAGGTCGTCCGCCGTCACCTTGCCGGACTCGATCAGCATGTCCCGCAGCGACACGCCGAGCGCGCGCGCCAGGGCGCGCATGGTCTCCAGGTCGGGCAGGCTCTGCCGCTGCAGCAGCCGCGTCACCGCCGCCCGGTGGACCCCGGCGTCCTCCGCCAGTCGCGACCTGCCTCCGCCGCGCGGACTGTCGATGTCGTACCCGCGCTCGCGCATCAGAGTCTCGACCCAGCCCGCGAACCGCTCCATCTCCGAGGCCTTTTCGCCCATAGCACTGCTCCCTCCGCCGCGGAAACCCTACCGTCCGTTCGCGCACGCAATGATCAGAATGCTGCACGGGGGCGCAACTTGCCGACCCACGCGGCCAAACTCACTCCTTACGGCCGATTGACTAGGGCTTTTCCTTGTGACAGGTGAGGCGCAAGAGCGCGCCTGTTGCGCTCTAGCACGCAAGCTGATGGGTGCTCATTGCGCTGTCGCAACACCTGGTCCCTCCGGCCGGGCGGCCGCACGCCACGCTCCGGGGCCTCCGCAACCCCGTACCCGCCCGTTCACCCGCCCCAGCCCCGTGCCCGAGAGGGACCCCGATCCGCCCATGCCCGCATCCGCGCTCCGCGCACCCGTCTCCGCCTACCCGCACCCCACCGACGCCCGCCGCTCCGCCGACTGGCGCACCCGCGCCGCCTGCATCGGCCTGCCGGAAGAGGCCGTCTTCGCCCGCCGCCCCAAGGCCGCTCTGCCCGCCCTGCGGGCCTGCGCCGTCTGCACCGTGAGCCGCTCCTGCCTGGAGACCGTCGCACCGCGCGAGAGCTGGGACGGGGTGTGCGCGGGCCGACTGTGGCGCAACGGCAGGGAGGCCCGGCTGCCCGAGGCGCCGGCCGACCCGCAGAAGGCCCCCGACACCCTTTTGGAGCAGCCATGACCACCGCGAACCGCCCCGACCGCGCAGCCGTGCGGCTGGGCATCCTGCTCCGCCAGTTCCCGGAACTGGGCCGGGCTCACCCGCGTCATGGCCGTGCCCGCCGTGCAGATCCTGCTCCCCACCTGGCTGCGCACCGGGCAGCCGGGATGCCCCCGCAGCCGCCCGCCACCGACCGGGGCCGTGCATGAGGGAATCCGACGCCTCCGCCCGCACCGCCCCCGCCACCGTCGCCCTGGAGCAGCTGGCCGACCACGAGGCCCACCTGGACGCCCTGGAACGCAACCGCTGGCCCCTGGCGAGCGTGGCCGCGCTGGCCGGGGTGGTGGTGGCCCTCCAGCTCGCCTCCCGCTGGAAACGCCGCAGGGCGGCCACCCCGGATGGGGTGACCGCCCTGACGAGCGTTGCGTTGCGACTACTGGTTGTACGGACCGTAGTCGTAGTCCTCCAGCGGAACCGCCTGGCCGGAGCCGGTGCCGAAGGGCGAGTAGTCGATGTCGTCGTAACCGACGGCCGAGTACATCGCGGCCTTCGCCTCCTCGGTGGGCTCCACCCGGATGTTGCGGTAGCGGGACAGACCCGTACCGGCCGGGATGAGCTTACCGATGATGACGTTCTCCTTGAGGCCGATCAGGGAGTCCGACTTGGCGTTGATCGCCGCGTCGGTCAGAACCCGGGTCGTCTCCTGGAAGGACGCCGCCGACAGCCAGGACTCGGTCGCGAGCGAGGCCTTGGTGATACCCATCAGCTGCGGACGGCCGGAGGCGGGGTGACCGCCCTCGGTGACCACACGACGGTTCTCGGACTCGAAGCGCGAGCGCTCCACGAGCTCGCCCGGCAGCAGCTCCGCGTCGCCGGACTCGATGATCGTCACGCGGCGCAGCATCTGCCGGATGATGATCTCGATGTGCTTGTCGTGGATCGACACACCCTGCGAGTTGTAGACCTTCTGGACTTCGCCGACCAGGTGGACCTGGACCGCGCGCTGGCCGAGGATGCGCAGCACGTCGTGCGGGTTGGTGGCACCCACGGTGAGCTTCTGGCCCACCTCGACGTGCTCGCCCTCGCTGACCAGCAGACGGGCACGCTTCGAGATCGGGAACGCCGTCTCGTCGCTGCCGTCGTCCGGAGTGACGACGAGCTTCTTGGTCTTCTCGGTCTCCTCGATGCGGACGCGGCCGGCCGCCTCCGAGATCGGGGCGACACCCTTGGGCGTACGGGCTTCGAAGAGCTCGACGACACGGGGCAGACCCTGGGTGATGTCGTCACCGGCCACACCACCGGTGTGGAAGGTACGCATCGTCAGCTGGGTACCGGGCTCACCGATGGACTGGGCGGCGATGATGCCGACCGCCTCACCGATGTCCACCAGCTTGCCGGTCGCCAGCGAGCGGCCGTAGCAGAAGGCACAGGTGCCGACCGCGGACTCACAGGTGAGGACCGAACGGGTCTTGACCGTCTCGACGCCGTGGGCGACGAGCTGCTCGATGAGCACGTCACCGAGGTCGACGTTGGCAGGCGCGATGACCTTGCCGTCGACGACGACGTCCTCGGCGAGCATACGGGCGTAGACGCTGGTCTCGACGTCGTCCGTCTTGCGCAGGACACCGTCGGCGCCCTTGGTCGCGATCGCCAGCTTGAGGCCACGGTCGGTGCCGCAGTCCTCCTCGCGGATGATCACGTCCTGCGAGACGTCCACGAGACGACGGGTCAGGTAACCCGAGTCGGCGGTACGGAGCGCGGTGTCCGCGAGACCCTTACGGGCACCGTGGGTGGAGATGAAGTACTCCAGCACGGAGAGACCCTCACGGAACGACGCCTTAATGGGTCGCGGAATGGTCTCGTTCTTCGCGTTCGACACCAGACCACGCATACCGGCGATCTGCCTCATCTGCATCATGTTTCCTCGGGCACCCGAGTCAACCATCATGAAGATGGGGTTCGTCTTGGGGAAGTTCGCGTTCATCGCCTCGGCAACCTCGTTGGTCGCCTTGGTCCAGATCGCGATGAGCTCCTGCGTGCGCTCGTCCTTGGTGATCAGACCGCGCTCGTACTGCTTCTGGACCTTCTCGTCCTGCGCCTCGTAGCCCTTGACGATCTCCTTCTTCGCCTCGGGAACGACGACGTCGGAGATGGCCACGGTGACGCCGGAACGGGTCGCCCAGTGGAAGCCGGCCGCCTTCAGGTTGTCGAGCGTCGCCGCCACGATGACCTTGGGGTAGCGCTCGGCCAGGTCGTTGACGATCTCGGAGAGCTGCTTCTTGCCCACCGAGTAGTCGACGAACGGGTAGTCCTCGGGCAGCAGCTCGTTGAAGAGCGCGCGGCCCAGGGTGGTGCGCAGGCGGAACGAGTCGCCCTGCTGCCACTCCGGCTCGCCCTCTTCGCGGACCGGCGGGGTCCAGCCACGCGGCGGGACGGTGCCGATCGGGAAGCGGATGTCGACCTTCGCCTGGAGCGAGAGCTCGCGGGCGTCGAACGCCATGATCGCCTCGGCGACCGAGCCGAAGGACCGGCCCTCGCCGATGACCTTGCGCTCTTCCTCGTCGGTGGTGAGGAAGAACAGACCGAGCACCATGTCCTGGGTCGGCATGGTGACCGGACGGCCGTCGGCCGGCTTGAGGATGTTGTTCGAGGACAGCATCAGGATGCGGGCCTCGGCCTGCGCCTCCGCGGAGAGCGGCAGGTGGACGGCCATCTGGTCACCGTCGAAGTCCGCGTTGAACGCGGTGCAGACGAGCGGGTGGATCTGGATGGCCTTGCCCTCGACCAGCTGCGGCTCGAAGGCCTGGATGCCGAGGCGGTGCAGCGTGGGCGCACGGTTCAGCAGCACCGGGTGCTCGGCGATGACCTCTTCGAGGACGTCGTACACGACGGTGCGGCCACGCTCGACCATGCGCTTGGCCGACTTGATGTTCTGCGCGTGGTTCAGGTCGACCAGGCGCTTCATCACGAACGGCTTGAAGAGCTCCAGCGCCATGGCCTTGGGCAGACCGCACTGGTGCAGCTTCAGCTGCGGACCGACGACGATGACGGAACGCGCGGAGTAGTCCACACGCTTACCGAGCAGGTTCTGACGGAATCGACCCTGCTTGCCCTTGAGCATGTCGCTCAGGGACTTCAGCGGGCGGTTACCGGGACCGGTGACCGGGCGACCACGGCGGCCGTTGTCGAACAGCGCGTCGACGGCCTCCTGCAGCATCCGCTTCTCGTTGTTCACGATGATCTCGGGGGCACCGAGGTCAAGGAGACGCTTGAGGCGGTTGTTGCGGTTGATCACACGGCGGTACAGGTCGTTCAGGTCGGAGGTCGCGAAGCGGCCACCGTCCAGCTGCACCATCGGACGCAGGTCCGGCGGGATCACGGGGATGCAGTCCAGCACCATGCCGCTGGGGCTGTTGCGGGTCTGCAGGAAGGCGGAGACGACCTTGAGGCGCTTGAGCGCACGGGTCTTCTTCTGGCCCTTGCCGGTCCGGATGATCTCGCGGAGGCGCTCGGCCTCCTCGTCGAGGTCGAAGGACTCCAGGCGCTTCTGCAGCGCGGCGGCGCCCATCGCACCCATGAAGTACGTGCCGAAGCGGTCACGCAGCTCACGGTAGAGCAGCTCGTCGCCCTCGAGGTCCTGGACCTTGAGGTTCTTGAAGCGGCTCCACACCTCGTCGAGGCGGTCGATCTCGCGCTGCGCACGGTCGCGCAGCTGCTTCATCTCACGCTCGGCGCCCTCGCGCACCTTGCGGCGCACGTCGGCCTTGGCACCCTCGGCCTCGAGCTCGGCCAGGTCGGACTCGAGCTTCTTGGCACGGGCCTCGAGGTCGGCGTCACGGCGCTGCTCGATCTGCTGGCGCTCGACGGAGACGTGGGCCTCCAGCGAGGGCAGGTCGCGCGTGCGGCGCTCCTCGTCCACCCACGTGATCATGTAGGCGGCGAAGTAGATGACCTTCTCGAGGTCCTTCGGGGCGAGGTCGAGCAGGTAGCCCAGACGCGACGGGACGCCCTTGAAGTACCAGATGTGGGTGACGGGAGCGGCAAGCTCGATGTGGCCCATCCGCTCACGGCGCACCTTGGCGCGCGTGACCTCGACGCCACAGCGCTCACAGATGATGCCCTTGAAGCGGACACGCTTGTACTTACCGCAGTAGCACTCCCAGTCCCGGGTAGGACCGAAGATCTTCTCGCAGAAGAGTCCGTCCTTTTCGGGCTTGAGGGTGCGGTAGTTGATGGTCTCCGGCTTCTTGACCTCGCCGTGGGACCAGGTTCGGATGTCGTCCGCGGTCGCCAGGCCGATCCGCAGCTCGTCGAAGAAGTTGACGTCGAGCACTTGTCGTCAATCCCTCTTTCAGGGTTCGTGCCCTCTCGCGCTAGCGAGGTATGGGCTCTACATCAGTGGTCTGGGGGTCCGGGGACGGCCGGGGCCTCATACGAGGCCCCGACCAGACCCGTCAGACCTCTTCGACGCTGCTCGGCTCGCGCCGGGACAGGTCGATACCGAGCTCCTCCGCCGCGCGGAAGACGTCCTCGTCGGTGTCCCGCATCTCGATGGACATGCCGTCCGAGGACAGCACCTCCACGTTGAGGCAGAGGGACTGCATCTCCTTGATGAGCACCTTGAAGGACTCGGGGATGCCGGGCTCGGGGATGTTCTCGCCCTTGACGATCGCCTCGTAGACCTTCACTCGGCCGGTGACGTCGTCGGACTTGATGGTCAGCAGCTCCTGGAGGGCGTAGGCGGCGCCGTATGCCTCGAGCGCCCACACCTCCATCTCACCGAAGCGCTGGCCACCGAACTGAGCCTTACCACCCAGCGGCTGCTGGGTGATCATGGAGTACGGACCGGTCGACCGAGCGTGCAGCTTGTCGTCGACCAGGTGGTGCAGCTTGAGGATGTACATGTACCCGACCGAGATCGGGTCCGGGAACGGCTCGCCGGAGCGGCCGTCGAACATCCGGGCCTTACCGGAGGGGAGCACCAGGCGCTCGCCGTCGCGGTTGGGGATCGTGGACTCGAAGAGACCGGCGATCTCGTCCTCGCGGGCGCCGTCGAAGACCGGGGTCGCGACGTTGGTGCCGGCGGCGACGTCGTCGGCGCCGATCGCCTGCAGGCGCTTCATCCAGTCCTCGTCGCCCTCGACCTTCCAGCCGCGGCTGGCGAGCCAGCCGAGGTGGATCTCGAGGACCTGTCCCGGGTTCATTCGGGACGGGACACCGAGCGGGTTGAGGATGATGTCGACCGGGGTGCCGTCCTCGAGGAACGGCATGTCCTCGACCGGCAGGATCTTGGAGATGACACCCTTGTTGCCGTGACGGCCGGCGAGCTTGTCACCGTCGGTGATCTTGCGCTTCTGCGCGACGTAGACGCGGACCAGCTGGTTCACGCCCGGCGGCAGCTCGTCGCCCTCTTCGCGGTCGAAGACGCGGACGCCGATGACCTTGCCGATCTCACCGTGCGGGACCTTCAGCGAGGTGTCACGGACCTCACGGGCCTTCTCACCGAAGATCGCGCGGAGCAGGCGCTCCTCCGGCGTCAGCTCGGTCTCACCCTTGGGCGTGACCTTGCCGACCAGGATGTCGCCGGCGACGACCTCGGCACCGATGCGGATGATGCCGCGCTCGTCGAGGTCGGCGAGGACCTCCTCGGAGACGTTCGGGATGTCCCGGGTGATCTCCTCGGGGCCCAGCTTGGTGTCACGGGCGTCGACCTCGTGCTCCTCGATGTGGATCGAGGAGAGGACGTCGTCCTGCACGAGGCGCTGCGACAGGATGATCGCGTCCTCGTAGTTGTGACCCTCCCACGGCATGAACGCCACGAGCAGGTTCTTGCCGAGCGCCATCTCGCCCTCGTCCGTGGACGGACCGTCGGCGAGCACCTGGCCGGTGATCACGCGGGCGCCCTCGTCCACGACGACCTTCTGGTTGAAGGACGTGCCCTGGTTCGAGCGGGAGAACTTCGCGACGCGGTAGGTGTTGTACGTGCCGTCGTCGTTGGCCACCGTCACGTAGTCGGCGGAGACCTCCTGGACGACACCGTCCTTCTCGGCCTTGATGACGTCGCCGGCGTCGACCGCACAGCGGTACTCCATGCCGGTGCCGACCAGCGGGGCCTCCGCCTTGATCAGCGGAACGGCCTGGCGCATCATGTTCGATCCCATGAGCGCGCGGTTGGCGTCGTCGTGCTCGAGGAAGGGGATCATGGCGGTCGCGACCGACACCATCTGGCGCGGGGAGACGTCCATGTAGTCGACGTCGTCGCCGGCGATGTAGTCGATCTCGCCACCACGGCGGCGGACCAGGACGCGGGCCTCGGCGTAGCGCATGTCCTCGGTGAGGGGCGCGTTCGCCTGGGCGATGACGAAGCGGTCTTCCTCGTCGGCCGTCAGGTAGTCGACCTCGTCGGTGACGACGCCGTTGACGACCTTGCGGTACGGGGTCTCCACGAAGCCGAACGCGTTGACGCGGCCGTAGGAGGCGAGCGAGCCGATCAGACCGATGTTCGGGCCTTCGGGCGTCTCGATCGGGCACATGCGGCCGTAGTGCGACGGGTGAACGTCTCGGACCTCGAAGCCGGCCCGCTCACGGGAGAGACCACCCGGGCCCAGCGCCGAGAGACGACGCTTGTGGGTCAGACCCGACAGCGGGTTGGTCTGGTCCATGAACTGCGACAGCTGGCTGGTGCCGAAGAACTCCTTGATGGAGGCGACGACCGGCCGGATGTTGATCAGGGTCTGCGGCGTGATCGCCTCGACGTCCTGGGTGGTCATCCGCTCGCGGACGACGCGCTCCATACGAGCCAGACCCGTGCGGACCTGGTTCTGGATGAGCTCGCCGACGTTGCGCAGACGACGGTTGCCGAAGTGGTCGATGTCGTCGGTCTCGACGACGATCGAGGTGCCGTTCTCGCCGAGCGTCTCGAGCTCGCCGGCGTGCAGCTTCACCAGGTACTTGATCGTCGCGATGACATCGTCGACGGTCAGCACACCGGCGTCGAGCGGGGCGTCGGCGCCCAGCTTCTTGTTGACCTTGTAGCGGCCGACCTTCGCGAGGTCGTAGCGCTTGGGGTTGAAGTAGAGGTTCTCGAGCAGCGTCTGCGCGGCCTCACGGGTCGGCGGCTCGCCCGGACGCAGCTTGCGGTAGATGTCGAGCAGCGCGTCGTCCTGGCCCTGGGTGTGGTCCTTCTCCAGGGTGGCGCGCATCGACTCGTACTCGCCGAACTCCTCGAGGATCTGCTCGGTGGTCCAGCCGAGAGCCTTCAGGAGGACGGTGACGGACTGCTTGCGCTTGCGGTCGATGCGGACACCGACCATGTCGCGCTTGTCGACCTCCATCTCCAGCCAGGCACCCCGGGACGGGATGATCTTGGCCGTGAAGATGTCCTTGTCGGACGTCTTGTCGATGGAGGAATCGAAGTAGACACCGGGGGAACGGACCAGCTGCGAGACGACGACACGCTCGGTGCCGTTGATGCAGAAGGTGCCCTTGGGCGTCATGAGCGGGAAGTCGCCCATGAAGACCGTCTGGGACTTGATCTCACCGGTCTCGTTGTTCGTGAACTCGGCGGTGACGAAGAGCGGAGCCGCGTACGTGAAGTCGCGCTCCTTGCACTCGTCGATCGAGTTCTTCGGGGGCTCGAAACGGTGGTCGCGGAAAGTCAGCGACATCGACCCGCTGAAGTCCTCGATCGGGGAGATCTCCTCGAAGATCTCCTCCAGACCGGACTTGGTGGGGACGTCCTGACCAGACTCCAGCGCAGCCTCGACGCGAGCCTTCCAGGCGGCATTGCCGAGCAGCCAGTCGAAGCTCTCGGTCTGCAGCGCAAGGAGGTTCGGAACCTCGAGGGGCTCCTTGATCTTCGCAAAAGAGATGCGCAGCGGGGCGGTGCTGGCGCCGTTGTTCGTATTGGCGGTCGAGGCGTTGCGCGAGGCGGCCAAGAGGGGGTCCTTCCGAGGGCTCGGACTCACTACGCGCGTACCGGTCCCACTCGTCGCGTACGAGAGAAATCCCAGCTCAGGGGGTTTCCATCAGCTGTGCTCGAGAGTGGGCATGCCCCTGGTGACGGGCAGGGAGCAGCTAACAGGCAGCGCAAAGGGTCAGTGTAGCCACTTGGCCCACTGATGTCCAGAGCGGATTTCCGGAGACCGGTGCGATACCAATCTCTCCCTCCGGGATCCTGTTGTTCCTCATCGCCTGGCGCCCGCCCGACGCAAGCCATGCGCCGGAAGCGCATGACGATACTTCCCTCTCCGCCGTCGATCCATGCCTCGGCCTGAGGATCGATGTGCGACGCGTCCGGGACGCGTCCTGAGAATCGCGCGCGGCGTGCCGTTCGTCAAGGCCCCTCGGCCCCCGGCAGCCTCCGTAGCGGGGGCTTCGACGGGTTCGTCGGAGATCTGGGCCGCCCCGGGGCAACGAAGATCACCATACTCGCCCCCGGGGGCGGGTGTGCGCATCCGTTCCGGGAACGCCCAAGGGCGACCACCCGTGTGGGTGATCGCCCTTGAGTTTGCGACGTACGTCAGGACGCACGTCCCAGAGGAGTCAGTCGACTCCGTGAGGTCACTTGACCTCGACGGAGGCGCCGGCGCCCTTGAGGGCCTCGGCGGCCTTCTCCGCGGCGTCCTTGGCGACCTTCTCGAGGACCGGCTTCGGGGTGCCGTCGACGAGGTCCTTGGCCTCCTTCAGACCCAGGGAGGTCAGCTCGCGCACGACCTTGATGACCTGGATCTTCTTGTCGCCGGCGCCGGTGAGGATGACGTCGAACTCGTCCTGCTCCTCGACGGCCTCGGCGGCGGCAGCGGCGCCACCGGCGGCGGCAACGGCGACCGGGGCAGCGGCGGTGACGTCGAACTTCTCCTCGAACGCCTTCACGAACGCGGCGAGGTCGATGAGGGTCATGTCCTCGAACTGCGCGAGCAGCTCGTCCTGGGTGAGCTTCGCCATGATGGCGGTCCTTCCACTAATTCGGCAGGTGCCGGATGTACATTTCGGCGGGCGTACGTAGGGCCCGCTGCGACCGTGACGGGCGCGAGTGATTCAGGCGTGAGCCTGGATTACTCGGCAGCCTCGGCCTCGACGGGAGCCGGCGTACCGGCACCGCCCTGCTCGACCTTGTCGCGAAGCGCGTCCACGGTGCGGACCAGCTTCGAGGGCAGGGCCTGGAAGAGCGCGGCAGCCTGGGACTGCTTGCCCTTCATGGCACCCGCCAGCTTGGCGAGCAGAACCTCGCGGGACTCGAGGTCCGCAAGCTTCTTGATCTCGTCGGCGGACAGCGCCTTGCCGTCAAGGACACCGCCCTTGATGACGAGAGAGGGGTTTTCCTTGGCGAAGTCACGGAGACCCTTCGCCGCCGTGACCGGGTCACCGGTCACGAAGGCAACAGCGGTCGAGCCAACGAGGTGCTCGTCCAGCTGGATTCCGGCCTCGTTGGCCGCAATCTTGGTCAGCGTGTTCTTCACCACGGCGTAGTGAGCGTTGTCACCGAGCGACCGGCGCAGCTCCTTGAGCTGCGCGACGGTGAGCCCGGTGTACGAGGTCACAACAGCGGCGTTGGAGCTACGGAACTTGTCCGCGATCTCCTCGACAGCTGCGACCTTGTCGGGCCTCGCCATGAGCCTCGGCCTCCTTCCGGGTGATTCGGACCGCATAGGCGCGAGAAGGGACCTGGGCAAAACGAAACGCCCCGGCGCAGGCGCTCGGGGCGTGACTCGACCGTGCGGACGTAATTTTCTTACGCACCGACGGGAGTGCAACCACAATCACCTGCGCAGGTCGCCCGCAGCTAGCGGATCCTTCGGCCACCACACCTCCGGGAGGAGGTACAGCAACGACCAGCGGTCTTTGGCTTCTGAAGGAGATTACGTGATACGTGCACAAGGATGCAAATCGAGCCGGGCCCCGCACCTTCGGAAAGGTGCGGGGCCCGGCCCACGAGGTGCGTTGCGCCCCCAGCTACCGCTGGAGGTGCCCCCGGCTACGAGACGGTCCTCAGACGGTCTCGTCCTCCACGAGGAGGTTGCGGGTGCGGTTGGGGTCCAGCGCGATGCCGGGGCCCATCGTGGTGGTCAGGGTCGCCTTCTTGACGTAGCGGCCCTTCGCGGCGGACGGCTTCAGACGGAGGATCTCCTCCAGCGCCGCGGCGTAGTTCTCGACCAGCTTGGTCTCATCGAACGACACCTTGCCGATGATGAAGTGCAGGTTCGAGTGCTTGTCGACGCGGAACTCGATCTTGCCGCCCTTGATGTCCGTGACAGCCTTCGCCACGTCCGGGGTGACGGTGCCGGTCTTCGGGTTCGGCATCAGGCCACGGGGACCGAGCACGCGGCCGAGGCGGCCGACCTTGCCCATGAGGTCCGGGGTGGCGACGACGGCGTCGAAGTCCAGACGGCCCTTCGCAACCTCGTCGATCAGTTCGTCGGAGCCGACGATGTCGGCGCCGGCGGCACGCGCGGCCTCGGCACGGTCGCCGGTCGCGAAGACCAGGACCCGGGCGGTCTTACCGGTGCCGTGCGGAAGGTTCACGGTGCCGCGGACCATCTGGTCGGCCTTGCGCGGGTCGACGCCCAGACGCATGGCAACCTCGACGGTCGCGTCGAACTTCACGGACGAGGTGTCCTTGGCGAGACGGACGGCCTCGAGGGGAGCGTACAGACGCTCCTTCTCGACCTTGGCGTCCGCAGCGCGGAGAGTCTTGCTGCGCTTCACTTCTGCTCCTGAAAGGGTTGAGCGTGGAGTCGTGGTCCGGACCAGCGCCGGTCCTGCCACTGGGGTGTCGATCATGCGGCTGACGCCGCGTGGTCAAACGGGGCTGGTCAGCCCTCGACCGTGACGCCCATGGAACGGGCGGTGCCGGCGATGATCTTCGCGGCGGCGTCCAGGTCGTTGGCGTTCAGGTCGGGCATCTTGACCGTGGCGATCTCACGGACCTGCGCCTCGGTGATCTTGGCGACCTTGGTCTTGTGGGGCTCGCCGGAGCCCTTGTCCACGCCCGCGGCCTTGAGGATCAGCTTGGCGGCCGGCGGGGTCTTCGTGACGAAGGTGAAGGAGCGGTCTTCGTAGACCGTGATCTCCACCGGCACGACCATGCCACGCTGCGACTCGGTCGCGGCGTTGTAGGCCTTGCAGAACTCCATGATGTTGACGCCGTGCTGGCCCAGCGCGGGGCCGACCGGCGGAGCCGGGTTCGCGGCACCGGCGCTGATCTGGAGCTTGATAAGCCCCGTGACCTTCTTCTTCTTGGGAGGCATTGCTCTCTCCGGGTCCTAGTGAGAGTTTTTTTGCCCACGCACACTGCGCGCAGGCATACCGCACCACGATAACGGGTAACGTGGCCGGGCCAAAAACCGAGAGGTCAGACCGGCTGTCTGCGCCGGTCTGACCTGTTCGGAAGCGTTTGCCAGAGAAGTGTTAGTTCTTCTGGATCTGGTCGAAGCTGAGCTCGACCGGGGTCTCGCGGCCGAAGATCTCGACGAGGCCCTTGACCTTCTTCGAGTCGGCGTTGATCTCGTTGATCGTGGCCTGCAGCGTCGCGAAGGGACCGTCCGTGACGGTGACCGAGTCGCCGACCTCGAAGTCCAGCACCTGGACCTCGACCTTGCGGCTGGGGGCCGGACGGCCCTCGGCCTCGGCGGCCTCCTTGGCGGCCTTCGCCTCGGCCTCGGGGGCGAGCATCTTGACGATCTCGTCCAGGGTCAGCGGGTACGGGTCGTAGGCGTTGCCCACGAAGCCGGTGACGCCCGGGGTGTTGCGGACGACGCCCCAGGACTCGTTCGTCAGGTCCATGCGCACCAGCACGTAGCCGGGGAGCTTGTTCTGGCGGACGGTGCGGCGGTCGCCGTTCTTGATCTGGACGACCTCTTCCTGCGGCACCTCGGCCTGGAAGATGTAGTCCTCGACGTTCAGCGAGACGGCGCGCTGCTCGAGGTTGGTCTTCACGCGGTTCTCGTAACCGGCGTAGGTGTGGATGACGTACCACTCGCCGGGCAGGCCGCGGAGCTCGTCGCGGAGCGCGTCGACCGGGTCGACCGGAGCGGCCTCTTCGGCGGCTTCCTCGGCCTCGGTCTCCTCGGCCTCCGCCGCCTCGGCAGCTTCGACGTCGTCGCCGGACTCGACGCGCAGCGCGGCCTCCTCGGCCGGCTCGCCCGCGGCGGCCTCTTCGGCGTCGAGCTCGTCGGCGCCGTCGGCGTTCTCGACGATCTCCTGCGCGGTGTCGTCGCCCTCGACCTCGGCCGAGACAGCCTCGTCAACGTTGGCCTCAGCCGCCGCGACGGGCTCGGCGGCGTCGTTCAGGTTCGGGTCAGACACGTGGCTGCTTCTTCCTGGCTTCAAGGGGTGGAACGAGCGAAGAGGCGGCTCTCCGGAAAGGCCGCCTTACGCGCGGGACCGGGCTCAGCCGAAGACGTACTTGACGGCCTGCTCGAACCCATAGTCAATCACGGTCACCAGACCAATGACGATGACAACAAAGACGATCACCACAGTGGTGTACGTCGACAGCTGGCTCTTGGTGGGCCAGACGACCTTGCGGAGCTCGGCGACTACCTGACGGTAAAAGAGCGCGAGGCGACCCAGGGGGCCCTTCTTCCCGCGCTTTCCACCACGGCGGCCCTTCTTCGTGGCCACCTCGTCCTCGGGACGACCGCTCTCAGGCGTCGCGGTGGAGCCAAGGGCTTCCGTCACTACGTCCTCACCTGAATCCGGGTCGTGGCCGTGCCGCGCCCGGTTGAGCCGCACGGCGGTGCATTTCAGTACGTACGCACGCACGCACCCAGTGTGATGCGTGTAGCAGGGCCGAAGGGACTTGAACCCCCAACCGCTGGTTTTGGAGACCAGTGCTCTACCAATTGAGCTACGACCCTTTGTGGTTCCCCCAACGTACCGCATCCATCCGGATGCACGGTGTGCACGCACGGAGCGGATTCGCCGGTGAGGGGCCAACGACGGTTGAGTGTACGTGGTCCGAAGCGTGTCGTCGAACAGCTGTGGACCTTGCGTTCCCCGAAGGCACCCCGGACCGGGACGGACCGGGCACCGAAGCCGCCCGGAAGGGCGGTCGGAACGGGGTGGGCGACGGGCCCCGGAAGGGCCGGTAATCCCCCCGGCATTGAGGCCGCGGAGTGTGCCCCGACCGGTGTGCGAAACCAATGTGCCCGGCCGCCGGAAGGTCTGCGACGATGCCTTTATGACCGCTGCGACTCCTTCCGCCCAGTCCCCCACCGAACGCCGGGTGTCGGCGCGAATCGGATCGATCTCCGAGTCCGCCACCCTCGCCGTCGACGCCAAGGCCAAGGCCCTCAAGGCCGCGGGCAAGCCCGTCATCGGCTTCGGCGCCGGCGAGCCCGACTTCCCCACCCCCGGCTACATCGTCGAGGCCGCGGTGGAGGCCTGCCGCAACCCCAAGTACCACCGCTACACCCAGGCGGGCGGCCTGCCCGAGCTCAAGGCCGCGATCGTCGAGAAGACGCTGCGCGACTCCGGCTACGAGATCGACGCCTCCCAGGTCCTGGTCACCAACGGCGGCAAGCAGGCCATCTACGAGGCCTTCGCCGCGATCCTCGACCCGGGCGACGAGGTCATCGTCCCGGCCCCGTACTGGACCACCTACCCCGAGTCGATCCGCCTCGCGGGCGGCGTCCCGGTCGACGTCGTCGCCGACGAGACCACCGGGTACCGGGTCTCGGTCGAGCAGCTCGAGGCCGCGCGCACCGAGCACACCAAGGTGGTCCTGTTCGTCTCGCCGTCCAACCCCACCGGCGCGGTGTACACCCGTGACCAGGTCGAGGAGATCGGCCGCTGGGCCGCCGAGCACGGCCTGTGGGTGCTCACCGACGAGATCTACGAGCACCTCGTCTACGGCGACGCGGAGTTCTCCTCCCTGCCGGTGGTCGTCCCCGAGCTGCGCGACAAGTGCATCGTGGTCAACGGCGTCGCCAAGACCTACGCCATGACGGGCTGGCGGGTGGGCTGGGTCATCGGCCCGAAGGACGTCGTCAAGGCCGCGACCAACCTCCAGTCGCACGCCACGTCCAACGTGAGCAACGTCGCCCAGGTCGCGGCGCTGGCCGCCGTCTCCGGCGACCTGACGGCCGTCGAGGAGATGAAGGTCGCCTTCGACCGCCGCCGCCGCACGATCGTCCGGATGCTCAACGAGATCGACGGCGTCGTCTGCCCCGAGCCCGAGGGCGCGTTCTACGCCTACCCGTCGGTCAAGGGCCTGCTCGGCAAGGAGATCCGCGGCAAGCGCCCGCAGAACTCCGTCGAGCTGGCCGCGCTGATCCTGGACGAGGTCGAGGTCGCGGTCGTCCCCGGCGAGGCCTTCGGCACCCCGGGCTACGTGCGCCTGTCCTACGCGCTGGGCGACGAGGACCTCGTCGAGGGCGTCTCGCGGATGCAGAAGCTACTGGCGGAGGCCCGCGACTGACGCGAGCGGCACGACTTTCCGTGTGATGCGGGCCCCGGCGACGCGCCGGGGCCCGCATTGGTTTTCGGGACGGCGCCCGTTCAGGGAAAGCCCCTTCCGGATGTCCGGTCCGTACGGCAAGATCCCAGGATGGAGAGTGTTCGTGACGTCCGACTGCTGCCGAAGGCCCATCTGCACCTGCACTTCACCGGGTCCATGCGCCCCTCGACCCTGCTGGAGCTCGCCGACAAGTACGGCGTGCACCTGCCCGAGGCGCTGAGCGGCGGGGAGCCGCCACAGCTCCGGGCGACGGACGAGCGGGGCTGGTTCCGCTTCCAGCGGCTCTACGACATCGCGCGTTCGTGCCTGCGCTCCGAGGAGGACATCCGGCGGCTGGTGCGGGAGGCCGCGGAGGAGGACGTCCGGGACGGTTCCGGATGGCTGGAGATCCAGGTCGACCCGACCTCGTACGCGCCCCGCCTGGGCGGGCTGATCCCGGCGCTGGAGATCATCCTCGACGCGGTGGAGGACGCGTCGAAGGAGACCGGGCTGGGGATACGGGTGCTCGTCGCCGCCAACCGCATGAGGCACCCCCTGGACGCGCGTACGCTCGCGCGCCTCGCCGTCCGCTATGCCGACCGGGGCGTCGTCGGCTTCGGCCTCTCCAACGACGAGCGGCGCGGGCTCGCCCGCGACTTCGACCGCGCCTTCGAGATCGCCCGCGAGGGCGGTCTGCTGGCCGCGCCGCACGGCGGTGAGCTCTCGGGCCCCGGCAGCGTCCGGGACTGCCTGGACGACCTGCACGCGGCCCGCGTCGGCCACGGGGTGCGCGCGGCCGAGGACCCGCGCCTGCTGGCGAAGCTCGCCGCCCGCGGCGTCACGTGCGAGGTCTGCCCCTCCTCGAACGTCGCCCTGGGCGTCTACGAGAAGCCGGGCGACGTGCCGCTGCGGACCCTGTGGGACGCCGGCGTGCCGATAGCGCTGGGCGCGGACGACCCCCTGCTCTTCGGCTCACGCCTGGCGGCCCAGTACGAGCTGGCCCGCGAACACCACGCCTTCACGGACGAGGAGCTGGCGGAGCTGGCGCGGCAGTCGGTCCGGGGGTCGGCCGCGCCGACGGACGTACGGGACCGGCTGCTGGCCGACATCGACCGATGGGTTGTGGGCAGTCGTTCCGCTGGGGCGGAACGGGTGGGCACAACCCACCCGCAGCCCGACGCCGGCAGCAACCGTCCTACAGGCTGACGCCCACGGTCACCGGCTCGTTCACGAGCGTCACCCCGAAGGCCTCGCGGACCCCGTCCCGCACCTCACGGGCCAGGGCCAGAAGGTCCTCCGTGGTGGCCGAACCCCGGTTCGTCAGCGCCAGCGTGTGCTTCGTGGAGATCCGTGCCCTCCCGGCCCCGTACCCCTTCGTGAAGCCGGCCCGGTCGATCAGCCACGCCGCCGAGGTCTTGATCATCCCGTCGCCCGCCGGGAACGCCGGCGGTGCGACGTCCGGGCCGAGCCGCTCGGCCACGCGGTCCAGGAACGCTGCGTGCTCGGCGGCGGTGAGGATCGGGTTGGTGAAGAACGAACCCGCGGACCACGTGTCGTGGTCCTCCGCGTCGAGGACCATGCCCTTGCCGGCCCGCAGCCTGAGCACCGTCTCGCGGGCGACGGCGGCCGGGACGCGGTCGCCGGCCTCGACGCCGAGGGCGCGGGCGGTCTCGGGGTACTTCAGGGGCGCGGAGAGGCCTCCGGCGTCCTCCAGCTCGAAGCGGACGCGCAGGACGACGTAGCGGGTGGGGTCCTCCTTGAAGCGGCTGTGGCGGTAGGAGAACGCGCACTCCGCGTTGGGGATCGTCACCGTGTCGCCGGTGCGGCGGTCGTACGCGACCACCTCGGTGATCGTGGAGGCCACTTCCTGGCCGTACGCGCCGACGTTCTGGATGGGCGTCGCGCCGGCGGAGCCGGGGATGCCGGCCATGCACTCGACGCCGGCCAGGCCGGCCGCGACGGTGCGGGCCACGGCGTCGGACCAGTTCTCGCCGGCGGCGAGCTCCAGGCGGGTGCCGTCGAGGGCGAAGCCGGTGGTGGCGATGCGCAGGGCGGTGCCCTCGAAGCCCTTGTCGGAGATGACGAGGTTGCTGCCGCCGCCGATGATCAGCAGCGGGGTGCCGGTCTCGTCGGCCTCGCGGACCGCGTCGATCACCTCGGCGTCGGTGACGGCCGTGATGAGGCGGGTCGCCGGGCCGCCGAGGCGGAAGGTGGTCAGGGGGGCCAGGGGGGCGTCGTGTCGTTCCTGCACGGGCACCAGGGTACGGGGGCCTGGGCGGGACGTCGGTCGTGGTGGCCGTCCGGGCCGTCGTGGTGCCGGGCGCCGGCGGCTCCGGGGGTCGTTCCGGAATCGGATATTTACGGGCGGGGAGCCGCCTCCCGCACGGGAACCCCGCACGCCGCCCACAAATATCCGGCAGCATTCCGGAACGACCCCCTCCGCCGCCGGCGCCCTCCCGTCGGTTCCTCAGACCCTGGCCGGGGTGTGGGCCGGCTTCTCCGGCTTCTCCGGCTGCTCCGGCTGCTCCGGCTGCTCCGGCTGCGGTTGCTTCCTGGTGGGGAGCAAGGCCGCTGCGATCGCTGCCAGGGCCACTGCCGCTGCCCCCGTCCACAGGGCCGGGCGTATGCCGTCCGCGAAGCTCGCGGCGGATTCGTAGCCGCCCTGCGCCGAGAAGACGGAGGCCATGACGGCCACGCCCAGGGCGCCGCCCACTTCGCGCAGGGCGTTGTTGGCACCGGAGGCGATGCCCTGTTCGGCGGGGCGGACGCTGGACATCACCAGGTTCGCGGCGGGCGCGAAGTACAGGGCCATGCCGACGCCGCTGACGATCAGTGCGGGGAGTTGGGCCGCATAGGAGACGTCGGCCTCGATCACCACGGCGAAGAGGGCCAGGCCCAGGGCCTGGAGGGCCAGTCCGGCGGTGACCACGGGGCGGCCGCCGATGCGGTCGGAGAGGTAGCCGGCGAGCGGCGCGACGATCATCGGCATGCCCGTCCAGGGCAGCATGCGCAGGCCCGCCTCCGTGGGCGAGTAGCCGCTCACGTTCTGGAGGAACTGGCTGAGCAGGAAGATCGACCCGAACATGCCCAGGAACATCAGGAGGCTCGCCGCGTTGATCGCGCTGAAGGCACGGTTGCCGAAGAGGCGCATGGGGAGCATGGGGGCCTTGTTGTGGATGCCGTGGTGGACGAACCCGCCCAGGAGCGCGGCACCGGCCAGGAAGCTGACGACCACCGGGGTGCTGGTCCAGCCGTCCGAGGGGGTCTTGACCAGGGCGTAGACGATGCCGAAGAGGCCGCCGCTGACGAGGAGCGTGCCGGGGACGTCGAGGCGGGCGCCGGGGGCGTACGACTCCTTCAGGCGGAAGCGGGCGAGCGGCAGGAGAACCAGGCCGAGCGGAACGTTCAGCCAGAAGATCCAGTGCCAGGAGATGTGCTCGGTGAGGCCGCCACCGACGAGGGGGCCGCAGGCGACGGCGAGGCCGTTGACCGCGCCCCAGACGCCGTACGCCATGCCGCGTCGTGCGGCGGGGACGGCGGCCGTGAGGAGGGTGAGGGTCAGCGGCATCATGATCGCTGCCCCGGCGCCCTGGACGGCGCGGGCGGCGATGAGGCTGTCGATGCCGGGGGCCGCCGCCGCTGCGGCCGACGCGGCGGTGAATATCGCGAGGCCGGTGACGAAGAGCCTGCGGCGGCCGAAGCGGTCGCCCAGCGCCGCGCCGAGCATCAGCAGGACGGCGAAGGTGAGGGTGTAGGCGTTCACCGTCCACTCGAGCTCTTCCAGCCCTCCCCCGAGGTCCTTGCGGAGGGAGGGCAGGGCCGTGGTGACGACGAGGTTGTCCAGGGCCGCCATGAAGCCGGCGACGCTGGTGATGATCAGGGCCCAGATGGCGCCCGCGCGGGAGGTGGGTGGTTCTTGGTGCTGCTTCATTGGTTCCCCCTGGCTGATTAGTTATTGATCACTAACTTTTGTGGGCGTGCGAATGCCCGGACCCCTGGCTTCTGCGGCTAGAGGGGCTTGGTCGTGTGGAAGCCGGCCCAGACGCGGTGATCGGCCGGGAAGCCCAGGGCCAGCAGGGTGTTGATGAGCATCCCGTAGGCCCAGAACTCGGTGGTCTCCTTCTGGTCCGCCCCGAGCGAGAGGTGGACGGAGTCCCAGAACTCCAGCCAGCTCTCCCTGATCGTGCGGCCGAACTCGTGGTCGCCCGCGGCCTCGGCGGAGGCCACCGCCACGTAGATCTGCATCTGGAACAGCAGCTGCTCGGGGTCGGTGTCCCCCAGGTACGCCTCCGCCATCATGTGGTTGGCCTCATCGGGCGACGCGGCGCCCTTGCACGCCTCTTCGAAGAGCAGCCGGGTCTCCTCCAGGCAGCGGTTGGCCGCGGCCAGGAAGATCGCCTGCTTGCCGGGGAAGAGCCGGAAGAGGTACGGCTGGGAGACCCCGACCCGGCGGGCGATCGCCTCGGTGGAGGTGCCGTGGTAGCCCCCGCGCGCGAACTCGGACATCGCGGCGCGGATGACACTCTCGCGGCGCTCTTCGGCGGTCATCCTGGGCATGGAGAGTAAGTTAGTGGCTACTCACTAACGAGTCAATGAGTAAGGGGCGCCCGCAATTGCGGGCGCCCCTTACTCGTGTCTGCTGCTCAGGCGAGCTTGACCACGGCGCGGGCCATGCCCAGCACCTTCTGGCCGTCGCTCATGGCCACCAGGTCCACGCGGACCGTACGGGCCTCGTCGTCGAGCTTGGCCGCGACCTTGGCGCTGACCTCGACGGTGGCGCCCTTGTCGTCGTTCGGCACGACCACGGGCTTGGTGAACTTCGTCCCGTAGTCGATGACGGCGGCCGGGTCGCCGACCCAGTCGGTCACGACGCGGATCGCCGCGGCCATGGTGAACATGCCGTGCGCGATGACGTCCGGCAGTCCGACCTCCTTGGCGAACTTCTCGTTCCAGTGGATCGGATTGAAGTCGCCGGAGGCACCCGCGTAGCGGACGAGGGTGTCACGGGTCACAGGGAAGGACTGGGCGGGCAGCTCGGTGCCGACCTCTACCGCGTCGTACGAAATCGTGGCGGCCATCACGCCTCCTCGGCGGCGCGCGCCACCAGCTTCGTGTGCACGGTCACCACGTGCTCCTCGTTCGCGTCGTGCACCTCGCCGCGGACCATCAGCACGTCGTTGCCGGCCAGGGACTTGATCGACTCGATCGTGGAGGTGACCGTCAGCCGGTCGCCGGCGCCGACCGGGCGGGTGTAGGCGAACTTCTGCTCGCCGTGCACCACGCGGTCGTAGTCGAGGCCCAGCTGGGGGTCCCTGAGGACCACCCCGGCGGCCCGGAAAGTGATCGCAAACACAAAAGTCGGCGGAGCGATCACATCCGGGTGCCCGAGCGCCCTTGCGGCCTCGGGGTCGGTGTACGCCGAATTGGCGTCGCCGACGGCCTCGGCGAATTCGCGGATCTTCTCCCGGCCGACCTCATAGGGGTCGGTGGCCGGATAGGTCCGTCCGACGAAGGACTGGTCGAGCGCCATGGGCTCGGCACCTCCTGGACTGAGATTCCGTGGGTACATACGCCATGAGGCCGCCCCCAGAAGTTGGGGACGGCCTCATGGACGTTCGCGTTTAGCGGGTCTCGCGGTGAGCCGTGTGGGACTTGCAGCGAGGGCAGTGCTTCTTCATCTCAAGACGGTCCGGGTCGTTGCGCCGGTTCTTCTTGGTGATGTAGTTCCGCTCCTTGCACTCCACGCAGGCCAGCGTGATCTTCGGGCGGACGTCGGTGGCAGCCACGTGAGTGCTCCTTGACGGAATGGACGGATGAACGCATAAAAGAGTAGCCGATCGGAGGACCGACCCCACAATCGGCTACTGTGTGTAGCGGTGACCGGACTTGAACCGGTGACACAGCGATTATGAGCCGCTTGCTCTACCGACTGAGCTACACCGCTTTGATGAGGGAGAGTTTCCCCGCCCGAAGGCGAGGAAACCTCACACACCAGAGCCCCAAAACGGAATCGAACCGTTGACCTTCTCCTTACCATGGAGACGCTCTGCCGACTGAGCTATTGGGGCGAGCGAGGAAGACATTACACGGTCTGCCGCCGAAGGTGAAATCCGTATCGGGACGCCCCCGCGAGGCGCCGAACCGGAGGCAGGAGCGGGGCCCGCCGGAGATCGTCTTTCCGGCCCGCCGGCCCGCCCTCCCCCATCGGTCACGAGAGCCACACCAGTACGACTATTCGGCGCCTGCTCGGACCGGCTTCGTGCGCGGCCTACGCTCGGAGCGCTGCGTGATCATGCCCGCCCCGGCCACCCGGAGGATCGCGATGCCCGACAGTCAGCCGCAGCCCGCGAGAAGTCCCGACGGCGACGCCGCCACCACGCCCGGAGACGGCGTCCTGGTGCTGTGCGGCGCCCGGCTCGCGGACGGCCGCGTGGTGGACGTGCGCCTCAGCGGCGGGCGCGTGGAGGCCGTCGGCACGGCCGGCAGCCTCGCTCCCGGCCCGCGCGTCGACCTCACCGGCTACGTCCTGCTCCCCGCCCCCGCCGAGCCCCACGCCCACTGCGACACCGCGCTCACGGCCGGCTCCGGCCCCCTCGCGTTCGGCGCCGAGGACGTCCAGCGCCGCACGACCGAGGCCGCCCTGCTGCAGCTGGGCCACGGCGCCACCGCGGTGCGCTCCCACGTCCGCGTCGGCGACGTCCAGGGGCTGCGCTCGCTGGAGGCCGTGCTGCAGGCCGGGCGGGCGCTGGCCGGGCTCACCGAGCTGAGCGTGGTGGCCGTCCCCCGGCTGCTGACCGGAGTGGCCGGCGCCGACGGCGCGGCGATGCTGCGGGACGCGGTCGAGATGGGCGCCACGGTGGTCGGCGGCTGCCCCGACCTCGACCCCGACCCGACCGGCTACGCCGAGACCGTGCTGGCGATCGCCGCCGAGCACGGCTGCGCCGTCGACCTCCACACGGACGGCGCCGACCCCACGCGCCTGGCCCGGCTCGCCGCCATGGCCGGCGGGCTGCGCCCGAGGGTCTCCGTCGGCCCCTGCGGGGGGCTGGCGCGCCTGCCGCACGACCAGGCCGTACGGGCGGGCCAGCAGCTCGCGGCGGCCGGGGTGACGGTGATCTGCCTGCCGCAGGGCGACTGCGGCGTCATGGGCGGCGGCCACGGCGCCTGGTGCGCGCCCGTACGGCTGCTGCGGGCGGCGGGCGTACGGGTGGCAGCGGGCAGCGGCGCCCTGCGCGACGCCGCCAACCCCGTGGGGCGCGGCGACCCGCTGGAGGCCGCGTTCCTGCTGGCCTCGCACGGCGAACTCGCCCCGGAGCAGGCCTACGAGGCCGTCAGCGGGCGTGCCAGGGCCGCGATGGGCCTCCCGGAGGTACGGGTGGAGGCGGGCTTCCCGGCGGAGCTGCTGGCCGTGCGGGGCGGCGGGATCGCGGGGGTCCTCTCGCTCGGCTACAGCCGGCTCGTGGTCCACCGGGGCCGGGTGGTGGCCCGTACGAGCGCGGTGCGGGAGTACGGCGACGTCCAGGCCGAGGACCGGGCCGCGGTGGCGCTGGACCTGCCCCGGCAGTCGCCGCGCGGCGGGGATCCCGAGCGGTGACGTCCGGCGTACGGTCGGATCATGCGCATTGTCATCGCTGGAGGACATGGTCGGATCGCGCTGCGGCTGGAGCGGCTGCTCGCCGGGCGCGGTGACGAGGTGGCGGGCATCGTCCGCCGCCCGGAACAGGCGGGAGACCTGCTGGCGGCGGGCGCCGAACCCGTGGTGGCGGACCTGGAGTCGGCATCCGTCGGGGACATCTGCCGGCACCTGGAGGGGGCCGACGCCGCCGTCTTCGCGGCCGGCGCGGGCCCGGGCAGCGGCATCGAGCGCAAGGACACCGTCGACCGGGCGGCGGCCGGCCTCTTCGCCGACGCGGCGGAGGCCGCCGGGGTACGGCGCTTCGTGATCGTCTCGTCGATGGGCGCCGACCGCGAGCCGCCGCCCGGCACGGACCCGGTCTTCGCCGCCTACCTGCGCGCCAAGGCCGCCGCGGACGAGGACGTACGCGCCCGGGCGGGCCTCGACTGGACCGTTCTGCGCCCGGGCCGGCTGACGGACGATCCCGGTACGGGCCTGGTGGAGCTGTCGGCGGGCACCACGGGCCGCGGCGAGGTGTCCCGGGACGACGTGGCGGCGGCGCTGGCGGCCCTGCTGGACGCGCCGGGAACGGCGGGCCTGACGCTGGAGCTGATCGGCGGCGGGACGCCGGTGACGGAGGCCGTCAGGGCCCTGACGGGCTAGCGCGGGCCACGGCCCCCCGGAACACCCCGGACATCGAAAGAAGCCCCTGACCTTTGCAGGTCAGGGGCCTCATTCCGTGGCGGCGCCAGGATTCGAACCTGGGTAGGCTAAGCCGACGGATTTACAGTCCGCTCCCATTGGCCACTCGGGCACACCGCCATGGGTTGTCGTCTCGGTCGCTCTTTCGAGCGCTCCGGGGCAACGACGTAAACCATACCCGATGACCTGGGGTGGTCCGCCACTCGGTTCACAGCCCCTCGATCCCGCCCCGGGTGACTAGGCTTGCTGCGCGGCCACCGGCCGCGCCCCCTGATGGATCTACGTACGAGGAGCCAACTCAATATGGCCGACTCCAGTTTCGACATCGTCTCGAAGGTCGAGCGGCAGGAGGTCGACAACGCCCTCAACCAGGCCGCCAAGGAGATCTCGCAGCGCTACGACTTCAAGGGCGTCGGCGCCTCGATCGAGTGGTCGGGCGAGAAGATCGAGATGCGCGCCAACTCCGAGGAGCGGGTCAAGGCCGTCCTCGACATCTTCGAGACCAAGCTGGTCAAGCGCGGGATCTCGCTGAAGTCGCTCGACGCGGGCGAGCCGCAGCCCTCCGGCAAGGAGTACAAGCTCTTCGCCACGATCGAAGAGGGCATCTCCCAGGAGAACGCGAAGAAGGTCGCCAAGATCATCCGCGACGAGGGCCCCAAGGGCGTCAAGGCCCAGGTCCAGGGTGACGAGCTCCGCGTGTCCTCCAAGAGCCGCGACGACCTCCAGGCCGTCCAGGCCCTCCTCAAGGGCAAGGACCTGGACTTCGCGCTGCAGTTCGTCAACTACCGCTAGTCGACGGGCAGGCGGCACGCGCGGCACGCCAAAAGGGCGCGCCGGGAGCGGTTTTCACCACCGCTCCCGGCGCGCCCTTCGCCGCTTTCGGCCCGCCCGTTGGTTCAGCGGGTGGCGAACGGCCGGTCCGTCGGGACGATTTCACGGCCGAGCGGCATCAGCGAGACCGGGATCAGCTTGAAGTTCGCGATGCCGAGCGGGATTCCGATGATGGTCACACAGAGCGCGATGCCGGTGACGATGTGGCCGAGCGCCAGCCACCAGCCCGCGAAGACGAACCAGATGACGTTGCCGATGAGGGAGCCCGCGCCGGCGTCGCGGCGCTCGACGGTGGTCCGGCCGAAGGGCCACAGGGCGTAGGAGGCGATGCGGAAGCTGGCGATGCCGAAGGGGATCGTGATGATCAGCACGCAGCAGATGATGCCCGCGACGACGTAGCCGAGGGCCATCCAGAGTCCACAGAGGACCAGCCAGATGATATTCAGGATGAACCTCATGATTTATAGCCTCCCACGTGACTGATTCTCCGGCTACTGAGACGCGCGTACGTCTCCGCCGGGTTGCAGGTTTTCGCAGGTGACAGACCCTGAGGAACTACCTAGGGGACGGCTGGGGGTTCGCCCGCTCCCGCAGCCCGGGTCGACGTGTGTTCGGACTGTAGGGTCCTCCCCATGGACATGGCCCCTGACAGCCGGCTCGGCCTGGACATCAAGCGCGCCGAGCACGCTCTGATGTCCGCCAAGAGCGGCGCGGTGAAGGCAGCCGACCTGACAGTCGCCCAGTACGCGGCCCTGCTGGCCCTGTCGCAGAACCCGGGCATGTCCGCGGCCGCCCTGGCCCGTGCCTGTCTCGTCACCCCGCAGGCCATGACGGCCGTGCTGAAGAACCTCGAAGGGCGCGGTCTCATCGAGCGGTCGGCGCATCCGTGGCACCAGAAGATGCTGGAGACCCGGCTGACCGATGCCGGCAGGCAGGCCGTCGAGCTCGCCGACCGGCAGGCCGTGCGCATCGAGCGGCGCCTCGCCGAGGAGTTCACCCCGGAGGAGCGGGACAGCCTGCGTGCCCTGCTGGCGCGCTGCGTCCAGGCGATCCGCGGCGAGGGCTGAGCGGCGCGTTCCGTTCCCCGTACGGAGCAGCACGACGCGCGGTGTGCCGCCCCGTGTGGTCAAGGTGGGCCGAGCCTTCCCACGGGACGACGAAGAGGAGCTCCCATGCGTGTGCATCGAACGGCGGCGGTGTGCTGGTCATCGCCGCGGTCCTGACGCTCGTGCCCGGCGCCCATGCCGCGGCCGCCCCGAAGGACACCGACGTGCGGACGTGCATCGACGGCGGCGGCCTGCCCACCTTCACGCTCGACCCCGGCGGCGGTGTCCTGTCGCCGACGATCAAGAAGGTCTGCGAGGGCGGCAAGTACGACGGCCAGCCCCTCACCTAGCCCCGTCCGGCGGTGCGGCCGGCTCAGGGGTTGCGGTGGCCGGCCATCTGCTCCAGGCGGCTGATGCGCTCGCGCATCGGCGGGTGGGTGGAGAAGAGCTTCGACATGCCCTCCCCCGCGCGGAACGGGTTCGCGATCATCATGTGGCTCGCCGTCTCCAGCCGTGGCTCGGGCGGCAGCGGCAGTCGCTGCGTACCGGTCTCGAGCTTGCGCAGCGCGGAGGCGAGGGCGAGGGGGTCGCCGGTGAGCCGGGCGCCGGAGGCGTCGGCCTCGTATTCGCGGGAGCGGCTGACGGCGAGCTGGATGAGGGACGCGGCGACGGGGCCGAGGATCATCAACATGATCATGCCGAGGATGCCGGGGCCCTCCTCGTCGTCGGAGCGGCCGATGGGGATCAGCCAGGCGAAGTTGACCAGGAACATCACGACCGACGCGAGCGCGCCTGCCACCGAGGAGATGAGGATGTCGCGGTTGTAGACATGGCTGAGCTCATGGCCGATGACACCGCGCAGTTCGCGCTCGTCGAGGAGGCGCAGGATGCCGTCGGTGCAGCAGACGGCGGCGTTGCGCGGGTTGCGGCCGGTGGCGAAGGCGTTGGGGGCCTCTGTCGGGGAGATGTACAGGCGCGGCATCGGCTGGCGGGCGGCCGTGGAGAGCTCGCGGACCATGCGGTAGAGCTGGGGAGCCTCGAACTCGCTGACCGGCCGGGCCCGCATCGCCCGCAGGGCGAGCTTGTCGCTGTTCCAGTAGGCGTAGGCATTGGTGCCGAGCGCCACCAGGACCGCGACGATCAGGCCCGTACGACCGAACATGCTGCCGATGACGATGATGAGCGCGGACAGCCCCCCGAGGAGCATCGCTGTCCTGAGCCCGTTGTGCCGGCGGTGCACGGTACGCCCTCCAAATGGTGCGGCAGGGGAACCCTTGAACCAGTGGAACCTTTCGAACAGGTCAACGCCAGACGAGGGCCGCTAGTTCCCTTGTGCACGCCGCCGGAGGCCGCGTCATACGGGTGACGCCGCCTACAGCAGCGCCTGTGAGGCGAAGCGCAGGACCGTCTGCGGGGCGCCGGAGAGGACCACGCCCAGGACGGCCGCCAGGGTGATGGCCACGGTGAGCGGGGCGGGGACGCGCGGCCGCGGCGCGGGGGCGGCGGCCTCCTCGGCGGGCTCTGCTGGGGCCTCTGCTGCGGGCTCCTCGCGGCGGAAGAGGACGGCCGTCCACTGGAGGTAGTAGTACAGGGCGATCACGACGTTGAGGGCCATGACCACCGCCAGCCAGCCCAGCCCGGCGTCGACCGCCACCGAGAAGACGGTGACCTTGGCGAAGAGCCCGATGACGCCCGGCGGCAGGCCCGCGAGGCAGAGCAGGAAGAAGCCGAGGGCGAGGGCGGCCAGCGGGTGGCGCGCGTACAGGCCGCGGTAGTCGGCGATGCGGTGGGCCGGGCTCGTACGGGCGACCAGGGCGGCGACGGCGAAGGCGCCGAGGTTCACGGCGGCGTACATCAGGGCGTACGCGACGGTGGAGCCGATGGCGCGGGAGGGGTCGTCGGCGTAGCCGGCGGCCGCGATGGGGACGAGCAGGTAGCCCGCCTGGCCGACGGAGGACCAGGCCAGCAGGCGGACGGCGCTGTGGCGGCGGTCCGGGCGCTGACGGAGGGCGGCGACGTTGCCGGCGGTCATGGTGAGCGCGGCGAGGACGGCGAGGGCGGGGGCCCACACCGCGGAGTACGAGGGGAAGGCGACGACGGTCACCAGGATGAGGCCGGTGAAGCCGACGGCCTTGCCGATGACCGACAGGTAGGCGGCGATCGGCAGGGGGGCGCCCACATAGGTGTCGGGCACCCAGAAGTGGAAGGGGGCGGCCGCGGTCTTGAAGGCGAAGCCGACCAGCGTCAGGGCGACGCCCGCCTTGGCGAGGACGGCCAGGCGCGGGTCGACGTGGGTGAGGCCGTCGGCGACCTGGGTGAGGTGCAGGGTGCCGGTGGCCGCGTAGACGAAGCTGACGCCCAGCAGCGTGACGGCGGTCGCGGTGACCGAGGAGAGGAAGAACTTCAGCGCCGCCTCGGAGGAGCGGCTGTCGCCGCGCCGGAGCCCGACGAGGGCGAAGGCGGGCAGCGAGGCCACTTCGAGGGCCACGACGAGCGTGGCGAGGTCGCGGGAGGCGGGCAGCAGGGCGGCGCCGGCCGCGGAGGACAGCAGCAGGAACCAGAATTCGCCCGCGGGAAGTTTGAAGTCGGCGATCGCACTGACGGACAGAAGCGCCGTCAGCAGGGCACCGCCGAGCACCAGGAGCTGGATGACGAGCGTGAAGTGGTCCGCCGTGTAGCTGCAGGCGTTCCCGGCGTCCGTGCCGGTCAGACAGAAGGTCGAGCGGTCGCCGTCCAGCAGCGGCAGGAGGCTCAGGCCCGCCAGGACGAGGCCGGCCATGGCGATCCACCCGAGCAGGGGCTTGCGGCCCTCGGGGAGGAAGAGGTCGGCCACCAGGATCGCCAGGGCCACGACGGCCGTGACGGTGGGCGGGGCGATGGCGAGCCAGTCGACGGACTGGACCAGGGAGCCCATCAGTTGCCTCCTGCGAGGAGCTGCTGAACGGCCGGGTCGCTGAGGCCGAGGAGGGCCGCGGGCCAGAGTCCGGCGAGAACGGTGAGGACGACGAGCGGGGTCCAGGCGGCCAGCTCGTACGGACGGACGTCGGCGAGCGGACCGGCCGGGCCGGGGGCGTTGGCGAGCGTGACGCCGCCGGTGTCCCCGTCGCCGCCCATGCACACCCGGCGGACCACGACCAGCATGTAGGCCGCCGTCAGCAGCGTCCCGAGGCCGGCCAGGGCCATGAAGGTGAGGAAGGCGGGGCGGCTGAGCCCCTCGGCGGGGCGGAACGACGCGAACATCGCGAGCATCTCGCCCCAGAACCCGGCGAGCCCGGGCAGTCCGAGCGAGGCGACGGCGCCGAAGGCCAGGAGGCCGCCCAGGCGCGGGGCCCGGCCGTAGAGCGCCGCACCCGTGGCGCCGGAGAGGCGGTCGAGGTCGCTGGTGCCGTAGCGGTCCTTGATGGCGCCGACGAGGAAGAAGAGGAGGCCGGTGATCAGGCCGTGGGCGATGTTGGCGAACAGCGCGCCGTTCACGCCGGTGGGGGTCAGGGTCGCGATGCCGAGCAGCACGAAGCCCATGTGGCCGACGGAGGAGTAGGCGATGAGCCGCTTGAGGTCGCCCTTGGCGCCGGAGCGGGCCAGGGCGAGGCAGACCAGGGAGCCGTAGACGATGCCGACGACCGCGAAGGCGGCGAGGTAGGGCGCGAAGGTGTGGGCGCCTTCGGGGGTGATGGGCAGGACGATGCGGACGAAGCCATACGTGCCCATCTTCAGCAGCACGCCCGCCAGGAGCACCGAGCCGACCGTGGGGGCGGCGGTGTGGGCGTCGGGCAGCCAGCTGTGCAGGGGCCACATCGGGGCCTTGACGGCGAGGCCGATGCCGATGGCCAGAACCGCGATGACCTGCGTGGTGTGGCTGAGCCCGGACCCGTTGTCAGTGGCGAGTGCCACCATGTCGAAGGTGCCGCCCTTGATGCCGATGAGGAGGAGGCCGAGCAGCATCACGACGGAGCCGAGCAGGGTGTAGAGGATGAACCGCCACGCGGCGCGATCCCTGCCCTCGCCGCCCCAGCGGGCGATGAGGAAGTACATCGGGATGAGCACCATCTCGAACGCGAGGAAGAACAGCATCAGGTCGAGGACGGCGAAGGTCGCGAGGGTGCCGGCCTCGAGGACGAGGAGCAGCGCGACGAATGCCCTGGGGGACGGGCCCGTGGGCATCTTGAAGTAGCTGTACAGCGCGCAGAGGAAGGTCAGCAGCGCCGTCAGGACGAGGAGGGGGAGCGAGACGCCGTCCACGCCGAGGTGGATCCGGATGCCGAGGGCCGGGATCCAGCTGATGTCGGTGGTCGCCTGCATGTGTGCCGGGCGGTCGTGGTCGAAGCCGGCGGCGAGGGCGACGGACAGCGCGAGCACGGCGCCTGTGACGGTGACGCCGTGGCGGAGTACGGCCTGGTCGGGGCTGCTGCCCTTGAGGCCGGGCGGGGCCGGGAGCAGGGCGGCGACGGCTCCGACGAGGGGGACGACGACGATCGCAGCGAGGAGGATCTGCATGACGGTGTGACTCATGGTCAGGCTCCGGTGGCTACGAGAACGGCGGCGACGGCCAGGACGACGGAGCCGGCGAGCAGGGCGCTGAGGTAGGTCTGCACATTGCCGGTCTGGGCGCGGCGGACGGCCGCGCCGAGCAGGCGGGGGGCGGTGCCCGCGCCGCGCACGTACGCCTCGATGACCTCGCGGTCGAGGAAGCGGGCGAGGCGGGCGGCGTCGCGCACGGGCCGGACGAAGAGCACCTGGTACACGGCGTCGAGGTGGAAGCCGCTGACGGCGTGCCGGTGCAGGGGGCCGAGGAGGAGCCGGCCGGGGTCGGCGGGGTCGGGGGCGCCCGCGATGCCGCCGTAGGCGGCCTCGTGGGAGGCGATGGTCTCTTCCTCGGAGACGTACGGCGCGCCCTCGGGGTCGGCCGCCACGGCGCCGAGCGGGGTGCGGGCGGTGAGCGCGCGGGCGCGGCGCCAGGCCGCGTACGTGACGATCAGGCCGGCGAGCGCACAGCCGGTGGAGAGGACGGAGGTGGTGAGCGTGGGGGTCAGGGAGCCGCCGTCGAACCAGTCGGGCAGCTTCCAGGCGGCCAGGCCGAGCGCGACGGTGGGCAGGAAGAGCACCCACAGCACGGCGGTCATGGCCAGGGGTTCCCGGCCGTGGTCGGCGGCTTCGGCGCCCTTGCCGTGGAAGGCGAGCAGCCACAGGCGGGCGGCGTAGCCGGCGGTGAGGAGGGCGGTGACCAGGCCGGCGATCAGGACGGTCCAGCCCGCCGCGCCCGGGATGCCGTGCCCGTCGCCGGTGGCGGCGTGCTCGGCGGCGCCGAGGACGGCTTCCTTGGAGAAGAAGCCGCTGAACGGGGGGATCGCGGCGAGCGCGAGCAGGGCGACGGTCATCGTCCAGTAGGCGTCGGGGATGCGCTTGGCGAGGCCGTTCATGCGGGACATCGCGGCGAGCGAGTTGGTGCCGGCGGCGTGGATGATCACGCCTGCCCCGAGGAAGAGGAGTGCCTTGAACGCGCCGTGCGAGATGAGGTGGAAGACGGCGGCGCCGCGGTCGCCGACGGCCAGGGCGCCGGTCATGTAGCCGAGCTGGCCGACGGTCGAGTAGGCCAGGACGCGCTTGATGTCGTCCTGCGCGAGGGCGGCGAGGGCGGAGCCGACCATGGTGACCGCGGCCATGACGGCGAGCACGACCAGGGCCGCCGCCGAGGCGGTGAAGACGGGCAGGAGCCGGGCGATGAAGTAGACGCCGGCCGCGACCATCGTCGCGGCGTGGATCAGCGCGGACACCGGGGTGGGGCCGGCCATCGCGTCGGGCAGCCAGGTGTGCAGCGGGAACTGCGCGGACTTGCCGGCGACTCCGGCGAGGAGCAGCAGCGCCACGAGGGTGGGGTGCTCGATGCCGCCGGAGGCGGCGGCGGTGAGGATGCCGTTGATCCGGAACGTTCCGGCGTCGGCGGCCAGCGCGAAGATGCCGATCAGGAAGGGGACGTCGCCGAGCTTGGTGACCAGGAAGGCCTTGAGGGAGGCGGCCCGTGCGGCCTCGGTCTCCCAGTAGTGGCCGACGAGGAAGTACGAGCAGATGCCCATGATCTCCCAGCCGACCAGCAGCACCATCAGGTCGCCGGAGTAGACGACGAGCAGCATCGCGGAGGTGAAGAGGGAGACGAGCGCCGCGTAGGAGGAGTAGCGGGGGTCGCTGCGCAGGTAGGCGGTCGAGTACAGCTGCACACAGGTCGCGACGACGCCGACGAGCACGGCGACCAGGACGGCGAAGCCGTCGAGGTTCAGGGCGAGGTCGATCGGCACGGACCCGGTGGGGGTGAGCCGGGTGGCGGCGGTCAGCGTCTCGCCCCCGCCCTGCTGCCAGGCGACGACGGCCGCGAGGACGGCGGCGGCGAGCGTCGGGAGCACGGCCAGGGGCCGGACGAGCCCGGGCGCGCGGCGGCCGAGCAGCAGTCCGGCGACGGCGCCGAGGAAGGGCAGCAGGGGGACGAGAACGGCGGTGGTCGTGGTGCTCACGCGGCGGCCTCGGCCTTCTCCTCGCGGTCTGCGCGTTCGGTTCCGGGTTCGGGGGCGTCCTCGTTCAGGTCGCGGAGGCGGTCGACGTCCGCGGTGCCGCGGTTGCGGTACACGAGCAGGACGATGGCCAGGCCGATGCCGATCTCGGCGGCGGCGATGGCGATGGTGAAGAGGGTGAGCGCCTGGCCCGCGTGGAGCTCGTCGCGCAGCCAGACGTCGAAGGCGACGAGGTTGAGGTTGACGGCGTTGAGCATCAGCTCGACGGACATCAGGACGAGGATCGCGTTGCGCCGGGCCAGTACGCCGTACAGGCCCACGCAGAAGAGGAGGGCGGCGAGGACGGCCGGGTAGACGAGATGCATCAGCGCTCCTCGTTCTTCCTGCGGGAGAGGACGATCGCGCCGACGAGCGCGGCGAGCAGCAGTACGGACAGGGCTTCGAACGGCAGCACCCAGTGCCGGAAGAGGATCTCTCCGGAGACCTTGGTGGTGCCCTGCGGCGCGCCGTCGAGGCCGATCCAGGTCGCGCGGAAGGCGTCCACGACCACCCAGACCAGTGCGGCCGCCGCGGCGAGCGCCACGGCGAGGGCGGGCAGGCGGTTGCCGGAGTCGGCGTCCGGGGAGCGGCCGATGGGGGCCTTGGTGAGCATGAGCCCGAACAGCAGGAGGACCACGACGGAGCCGACGTAGATCAGCACCTGTACCCAGGCGATGAACTCCGCCGTCAGCAGCAGGTACTCCACGGCGAGCCCGCCGAGCGCCACCACGAGCCAGAGGGCGGCGTGCACCAGCTGCTTGGTGGTGACGGTGATGACGGCCGCGCCGAGGGTGACGATGCCGACGAGCAGGAAGGCGATCTCGACGCCCGTCGGGGAGAGGAATCCGTGCGCGTTCGCGGCGAGCGCGGTGGCGGCCGTTGCGGTGCCGGTCATGCCTCTCCCTCCTTCTCCTGCTTCTCCTGCTGTTCCGCCTGTGCAGCTTCCGCCTGTGCAGCTTCCGCCTGTGCGGCCAGCTTCTCGGCCGTCTTGCGGGCCGTCGCGATCTCCTTCGGCTCCTCGGCCGCCGGGTCGAGCGCGGGCGGCTCGGGCACGGTCCACATCCACTCGCGGAGCTTGTCGCGTTCGTGGGTGAGGTCGTGGATGTCGGTCTCGGCGTACTCGAACTCCGGCGACCAGAACAGTGCGTCGAAGGGGCACACCTCGATGCAGATGCCGCAGTACATGCACAGCGCGAAGTCGATCGCGAAGCGGTCGAGGACGTTGCGGCTGCGCTCGCGGCCGCCGGGGGTGGCGGCGGGCACCGTCTCCTTGTGGGAGTCGATGTAGATGCACCAGTCGGGGCACTCGCGGGCGCACAGCATGCAGACCGTGCAGTTCTCCTCGAACAGCCCGATGACGCCCCGGGTGCGGGGCGGCAGCTCGGGCTGGACGTCCGGGTACTGCGCGGTGACCGAGCGGCGGGTCATCGTGCGGAGGGTGACGGCGAGGCCCTTGGCCAGGCCGGAGCCGGGAATGGGCATTACTGGGTCACCACCTTGACGACGCCGGTGAGCGCGATCTGCGCGAGGGCGAGGGGGATGAGGACGGTCCAGGCCAGCTTCTGCAGCTGGTCCTCGCGCAGCCGCGGATAGGTCACGCGCAGCCAGATGACGATGAAGGCCAGGACCGCGGTCTTGAGCAGCGTCCACAGCCAGCCGAGTCCCTCGGCCCCGAACGGGCCGTGCCATCCGCCGAGGAAGAGCACGGTCGTCAGACCGCACAGGACCACGATGCCGGCGTACTCGGCGAGGAGGAACATCGCGAAGCGCAGGCCGGTGTACTCGGTGTACGCACCGAAGATGATCTCCGAGTCGGCGACCGGCATGTCGAACGGCGGCCGCTGCAGCTCGGCGAGCCCGGCGGTGAAGAAGACGACGCCGCCGACGATCTGCCACGGCACCCACCACCAGTGGAAGGCGTCGACGATGCCCGGCAGCGACACCGTGCCCGCCGCCATGGCGACGGAGGCCGCCGCGAGCAGCATCGGCAGCTCGTAGGCCATCAGCTGGGCGGCGGTCCGCAGGCCCCCGAGGAGGGAGAACTTGTTCGCCGACGCCCAGCCGGCCATCAGCGAGCCGAGGACGCCGACGCCCATGACGGCGAGGACGAAGAAGATGCCGGCGTCGATGAACTGGCCGACGGCGTTGCCGGGGCCGACCGGGATCGCCAGGAGGACGAGCAGATAGGGCAGCAGCGCCACGGCGGGCGCGAGCTGGAAGATCTTGCGGTCCGCGCCCGCGGGCACGATGTCTTCCTTCTGCGCGAACTTCACACCGTCCGCGACGAGCTGCGCCCACCCGTGGAACCCACCGGCGTACATCGGGCCGAGGCGGCCCTGCATGTGGGCCATCACCTTGTGCTCGGTCTGTCCGATCACGAGCGGCAGCACGAGGAAGACGACGAACACGGCCAGCAGTCGCAGGACGACGTCGAGAGTGTCGCTGCTGCTCATGCGGGCTCGCCTCCGGCGGGGTTCGTGTCGTTGTCGGGCTCGCCACCGCTTCCGCCTTCGGCGGCGGGACCGGGCTCGCCTGCGGTGCCGGGCTCGCCTGCGGCGGGGCTTTCGCCGGTGCGCGGTGCGGCCTCTTCGGCCTGCTCGGCCGGTGCGGCCGGGGCCTCGGGGGCCGGGGTGCTCGGCGCCGCCGGGCTCCGCCGTGCCGGCTGGTCGCCGTCGCGGCGGGAAGGAGCGGGCTCGCCCTCGGCTTCCGGCTTCGTGGACGGCTCGTCGAAGGCCGGTACGGCGTGGTGCCAGGGGGCGTCGGTCGACCGGGGCGCCGGGCGGGAGCCCGTGGCCCGAGGACCGGCGGTGTCCTGCTGGCTGGCCGAACCCTCGCTCGCAGAACGGGCACGCCGAGGCGCCGGGGCAGCGCCCTCACCCTGCTGGCTCGGAGCGGGAGCCGCGCCCTCACCCTGCTGACTCGCCGAACCCTCGCTCGCGGAACGCGTACGCCGAGGCGCCGGGGCAGCACCCTCGGCCTGCTGGCTCGGAGCGGGAGCCGCACCCTCACCCTGCTGGCTCGCCGAGCCCTCGCTCACGCTGCGCGCACGACGCGGCGCAGCAGCCGCGCCCTCCGTCGCCTGGCTCGCCGAGCCCTCCGCCACGCTCCGCGCACGCCGCACCGGGCGCTCCGCGCCTGCGGCACCGGCGGCACCTGCGGCGCGGGGGGTGCGGGCCGGGCGGGCGGGGGCCGGGGGGAGCTGGCCCTTGAGGGGGCCCCATTCGTTGGGGTCGGGGACGCCCGGGGGAAGCATCTGGCGGCGCTTGGGGCCGCCCTCCGCCGACTCGCCCGGCTCCTTCGCGCCCGGCCAGGCCTTGACCACGCGGGCCGCGAGGACGAAGTCCTTGCGCAGCGGGTGGCCCTCGAAGCCCTCGGGCAGCAGCAGCGGCACCAGGTGGGGGTGGCCGGTGAAGCCGACGCCGAACATCTCGTGCGTCTCGCGCTCGTGCCAGGCCGCACCGGCGTAGACGCCCACGGCCGTCGGCAGCGCCGGGGCGTCGTGCGGCACCGTGGTGCGCACGATCAGGCGGCGGACGTCGTTCCCGCCACCCGGCAGGGCGGCCACGTGCGCGCACACGCGGAAGCCCGTACCCGGCTCGTCGACGGCGCTCAGCCAGTCGAAGAACGTGCAGCCGAGCCGGTCCCGGGCGGTCTCCAGCGCGGTGATCCAGGACTCGGCGGGGACGTCGACCGTGAGCAGGCCGTACGCCTCCTCGGCGCTCGCGCCCTCGCCGAACAGCTCGGCGGCTCCGCCCGGCAGCCAGCCCACGGCCGGCTGGGGCTCGGCCTGCTGGGGCTCGGGCTCCGGCAGGTCCGGCGTCGTCGGCTCGCTCATCGGTCCGTCTCCTCCGCGGCCGGAGCCGCAGCCGAGGCCGGGTCCGGCGCCGGCGGCGGCGTCACCAGGCCGCTGCGCAGGGCCGCCGCGGACGGCTGCGAGTAGCGCTCGCCCAGCGACTCCCGCGCGATCTTCTCCTGAAGCTTGATGATTCCCTGCAGCAGCGCCTCGGGCCGCGGCGGGCAGCCCGGTACGTACACGTCCACGGGGATGATCTGGTCGACGCCCTTGGTCACGGAGTACGAGTCCCAGTAGGGCCCGCCGCAGTTCGAGCAGGCGCCGAAGGAGATGACGTACTTCGGCTCGGGCATCTGCTCGTAGAGCCGCTTCACGGCCGGGGCCATCTTGTCCGTCACCGTGCCGGAGACGATCATGAGGTCGGCCTGGCGGGGGCCCGGCGCGAAGGGGATGACGCCGAGGCGGATGAAGTCGTGGCGCGCCATGGACGCGGCGATGAACTCGATCGCGCAGCAGGCGAGGCCGAAGTTGAAGACCCACAGGCTGTAGCGGCGGCCCCAGTTCAGGACCACCTTCATGGGCTCCGGGGCGAGGCGCGCCAGCGGCCCGAGACGGCGGGGCTCGGGCAGGTCCACGGGTGTCACGTCCATTCGAGGACGCCCTTCTTCCATGCGTACAACAGGCCCACGGCGAGGAAGCCGAGGAAGATGAACATCTCCACCAGCGTCGCTCCGCCGAAGCCGGGAGCGGCGAACACCGTCGCCCACGGGAACAGGAAGATCGAGTCCACCGCGAAGATCACGTACAGGAAGGCATAGACGTAATACCGCACCTGTGTGTGCGCCCAGCCCTCGCCGACGGGGTCGACCCCGCACTCGTACGTGAGCAGCTTCTCGGGCGTCGGCACCACCGGCCTCAGCAGCCGTGAGGCGCCGAAGGCCACGGCGACGAAGAGCACGCCGACGACGGCGACCAGCCCCACCACCGTATAGCTGTGGAAGTAGTCCGCCGCGAGCTGGACATCGGCGCTCCTGGTGCGCACGGTCGCCTCCGGCACGTCCGCCCCTCGCTCCCTGTCCTGTTTGTTCGACGATCTGTACGCACGCGAGTCTAGGCCCTGCCACGCCCGGGGTGAGCAGCGCTGCCCGGCCGGAGGTGGGGATATCCCCACCCTTCCGCACCCATGACCCCCATGGCGGTGGCCCTGCCGCCCGGGGCAGGCTTGCGATATGACCGCCCATACCGCGACCGGCACGATCCTCCGTGAAGCCGGCCCCCAGGACGAGGACCGGCTTCCTCCCGTCCACTTCGCCTTCCGCTCCTGGACCTGGAAGGAGATCGCGCACCTCCTGATCAATCTGCCGGAGTCGATGCTCGGCTTCGTCTACGTCTCCACCTGGTTGTGGGCGGGGGCGGTGCTGTCGATCACGGTCGTGGGGCTGCCGCTGCTGGCGGTCGGCCTGATGGGCGCGCGGCTGCTGGGCCGGATGGAGCGGCGCCGGGCGCGCGCGCTGCTGGGCGTGCGGATCGACGAGCCCAGCCCGCTCCCCCGTGACCTGCGCCGCAAGGCGGGCGGTGGCGGGTTCTTCGGCTGGCTGTGGACGACGTTGAAGGACCCGGTGGCGTGGCGCAGCACCCTGTATTCGTTCATCCGTTTGCCATGGGGTGTTCTCACGTTCGCCGTCACTCTCATCGCGCTGTTCGCGGCGTGGCCGGTTCTGGGCCATCTCGCGCGGGGTCTGACGAACCTGGACCGGGCGATGGTGCGCGGGCTGCTGTCGCCGTCGAGCGAGCTGGAGCGGCGGATCGCCGAGCTGGAGCAGGACCGCGGGGTGGTCGTGGACACCGCCGCCGCCGATCTGCGGCGCATCGAGCGCGACCTCCACGACGGCGCCCAGGCCCGGCTCGTCGCCCTGGCCATGGGTCTCGGTCTGGCGAAGGAGAAGCTGCTGGAGGACCCGGAGACGGCGGCCAAGATGGTCGACGAGGCGCACGGCGAGGTGAAGCTCGCCCTCCAGGAGCTGCGCGACCTGGCCCGCGGCATCCACCCGGCGATCCTGACCGACCGCGGTCTGGACGCGGCCCTGTCGTCGCTGGCGGGCCGCTGCACGGTCCCGGTGAAGGTGGCCGTGGACCTGCCGGCCCGCCCGGCGCCCGCGATCGAGGGCATCGCCTACTTCACCGTCTCCGAGCTCCTGCAGAACATCAGCAAGCACAGCCGGGCCCGGACGGCCGGCGTCGAGCTGTGGCGGCGGGGGGACCGGCTGATGCTGCAGGTCCGCGACGACGGCCAGGGCGGTGCCACGACCGGTGCCGGCAGCGGGCTGGCCGGGCTGGCGGAGCGGCTGGGCTCGGTGGACGGGGTGTTCGTCGTCGACTCCCCCGTCGGCGGCCCCACCGTCGTCACGGCGGAGCTGCCGTGGCGGGACCGTACGCCGGAGTAGAAACCCTTGGGGGGGTGGGGACAGCCCCACCCCCAGGACACCGACCCGCCGCATGGTCCGGGAGCCGTCCGCCGAGGAGCCTTGCAGGGAGCCGGAGAGACCGGGCGGGCACCGCCACCGGATGACGAGGACGGACGAGGACGAGGACATGGCCATCGACTACGGAACACCCCACGCGCCGGTGACGGCGTCCCGGTCCCACCGGGTGCCCGCCGTGCTGCGCGCGCCCGTGGAGGGCCGCACCTGGCGCGAGTTCCTCTACCTCCTGACGGGCCTGCCCGTCGCGGTCGTCATGTTCTCGTACGCCGTCACGCTGACCTCCCTCGGCGTCGGCCTGCTGATCACCTTCCTGGGGGTGCCGGTGCTGGCCGGCACGCTCGCCGGGGCGCGCGGGCTGGGCGCGGTCGAGCGGATGCGGGCCCGGGCGCTGCTGCGGCTGGACGTCGCCTCCCCGGCGCCCGTACGGCCCCGGCGCCGGCCCGGGACGGACGGGGGCGCCGGCCCGATGGGCTGGGTGGCGGCGTTCCTGAAGGACGGGACGTCCTGGCGGCACCTGCTCTACGGGGTGCTGTACCTGCCGTGGGCGATCTTCGGCTTCACCCTGGCCGTGGTGGCGGGGTCGCTGAGCTGGTCGCTGTTCCTCTACCCGGTGTGGCAGTGGACGCTGCCGACGTACAGCGACCAGCCGGGGATCCAGGTGTTCGGCGACGACAGCGGCCGCGCCCTCTACCTCGACAACCCCTTCGAGATCGGGGTCACCAGCGCCGTCGGCCTGGTCCTGGTGCTGGTGACGCCGTGGCTGGTGCGGGGCGTCACGCAGGTGGACCGGCTGCTGGTGAGGGGTCTGCTGGGGCCCTCGCGGCTGACGGAGCGGGTGTGGGAGCTGGAGGAGGACCGCGGGGTGGTCGTGGACACCGCCGCCGCCGATCTGCGGCGCATCGAGCGCGACCTCCACGACGGCGCCCAGGCCCGGCTGTCCGCCCTCGCCGTGGACCTCGGTCTGGCGAAGGAGAAGCTGCTCCAGGACCCGGAGGCGGCCGCGCAGATGGTCGACGAGGCCCACGGCGAGGTGAAGCTCGCCCTCAAGGAGCTGCGCGACCTGGCCCGCGGCATCCACCCGGCGATCCTCACCGACCGCGGTCTGGGCCCGGCCCTGTCGGTGCTGGTGGCGCGCAGCGCCGTGCCGGTGCGGGCCGAGGTGGACCTGCCGGCCCGCCCGGCGCCCGCGATCGAGGGCATCGCCTACTTCACCGTCTCCGAGCTCCTGCGCAACGTCAGCAAGCACAGCGGCGCCCGCAGCGCCCGCGTGGACGTGTGGCGCTCGGCGGACCGGCTGATGCTCCAGGTGTGGGACGACGGCGACGGCGGCGCCTCGACCGTCGCCGGCAGCGGGCTGGCCGGGCTGGCCGAGCGGCTGGACTCCGTCGACGGGCTGCTGCTCGTCGACTCCCCGGCGGGCGGCCCGACCACCGTGACGGCGGAGCTGCCCTGGCGCGGCTGACCCTCGCCCCTCTCTTCCGCCATCCATCCCTTCGGCCCCGGAGCGCCCCGTTCCGGGGCCGGATGCTGCGATGCTGGGACCGCCCGCGCGCCGTGCGGGGTCAAGCCAGCGTCGTCAGGGGGCCGTGGATCGTGATCGTGGAGGACAGCGTGCGGGTGGTCATCGCCGAGGATTCGGTACTGCTTCGGGAGGGCCTGACCCGGCTGCTGACCGACCGCGGGCACGACGTCGTGGCGGGCGTGGGCGACGCCGAGGCGCTGATCAAGTCCATCAAGGAGCTCGCCGCCGAGGGCGCCCTGCCGGACGTCGTGGTCGCGGACGTGCGCATGCCCCCGACCCACACCGACGAGGGCGTGCGGGCGGCTGTACAGCTGCGCCGTGACCACCCCGAGCTGGGCGTGCTGGTGCTCTCGCAGTACGTGGAGGAGCAGTACGCGACGGAGCTGCTGGCCGGCAGCAGCCGGGGCGTGGGCTATCTGCTGAAGGACCGGGTCGCGGATGTGCGCGAGTTCGCGGACGCGGTGGTCCGGGTCGCCCGCGGCGGCACCGCGCTGGACCCCGAGGTCGTCGCCCAGCTGCTGGGCCGCAGCCGCAAGCAGGACGTGCTGGCCGGGCTCACCCCGCGCGAGCGCGAGGTCCTCGGTCTGATGGCCGAGGGGCGGACGAACTCCGCCATCGCCAAGCAGCTGGTGGTCAGTGACGGGGCGGTGGAGAAGCACGTCAGCAACATCTTCCTGAAGCTGGGCCTGTCGCCGAGCGACGGCGACCACCGGCGGGTCCTCGCGGTCCTGACCTATCTGCGTTCCTGACGGGTCATCACCTGACCGGCCCCGGCCGCGGCGAGCCCGGCCGGGGTCCTACGCCCAACGGACGAGCGGGCCCCCGGCGGCCGGGCGCCTTCAAAAGGCGGCCCCTGGGGCCTGCTAAACCATGACAAGCAGGGCATATCAGGGGCACCTCCTGCGGTTTATCCCTTGATCCCTCCCGTGAAGGCCACCCTTGCCCACGTACGATGGCCAGGGGAACGCCGGTCGGCGCCACCGAGTGCGCGGCGCCGCCATGAGGGAGGTCCGAAGCAGTGACCAGCCAGGTCAGCAGCCCGGCCGAGCAGGCCGATTCCGCCGATCAGCGCGGCCAGACCGCGCCCGGGGCCGAGCCCCCCGCAGGCACCAAGGAGGTGCGCCGGCTCGACCGGGTGATCATCCGTTTCGCGGGTGACTCCGGTGACGGCATGCAGCTCACGGGAGACCGTTTTACCTCCGAGACCGCGTCGTTCGGCAACGACCTCTCGACGCTGCCCAACTTCCCCGCCGAGATCCGTGCCCCCGCCGGCACCCTCCCGGGCGTCTCGTCGTTCCAGCTGCACTTCGCGGACCACGACATCCTCACGCCCGGTGACGCGCCCAACGTCCTGGTGGCCATGAACCCGGCCGCCCTGAAGGCCAATCTGGGCGACGTACCGCACGGCGCGGAGATCATCGTCAACACCGACGAGTTCACCAAGCGCCCCATGGCCAAGGTGGGTTACGACGCCAACCCCCTCGAGGACGGCTCGCTGGCGGCGTACAACGTGCACCCGGTGCCGCTGACGACGCTGACGATCGAGGCGCTCAAGGAGTTCGGCCTCTCCCGCAAGGAGGCGGAGCGCAGCAAGAACATGTTCGCGCTCGGCCTGCTGTCGTGGATGTACCACCGGCCCACCGAGAGCACCGAGTCGTTCCTGCGGAAGAAGTTCGCGAAGAAGCCGCAGATCGCGGAGGCGAACGTCGCCGCCTTCCGGGCGGGCTGGAACTTCGGCGAGACGACGGAGGACTTCGCGGTCTCCTACGAGGTCGCCCCCGCCACCGCCGCCTTCCCGCCCGGCACCTACCGCAACATCTCCGGCAACCTCGCCCTGTCCTACGGCCTGATCGCCGCCTCCCACCAGGCGGACCTGCCGCTCTACCTCGGCTCGTACCCGATCACCCCGGCCTCGGACATCCTGCACGAGCTGTCGAAGCACAAGAACTTCGGCGTGCGCACCTTCCAGGCCGAGGACGAGATCGCCGGCATCGGCGCGGCGCTGGGCGCGGCCTTCGGCGGCGCGCTGGCGGTGACCACCACCTCGGGCCCGGGCGTGGCCCTGAAGTCGGAGACCATCGGGCTCGCGGTCTCCCTCGAACTGCCCCTGCTGATCGTCGACATCCAGCGCGGCGGCCCCTCCACCGGCCTGCCCACCAAGACCGAGCAGGCCGACCTGCTGCAGGCCATGTACGGGCGCAACGGCGAGGCCCCGGTCCCGATCGTGGCCCCCAGGACGCCGGCCGACTGCTTCGACGCGGCGCTGGACGCGGCCCGCATCGCGCTCACCTACCGCACGCCCGTCTTCCTGCTGAGCGACGGCTACCTCGCCAACGGCTCCGAGCCCTGGCGCGTCCCGGAGGTCGACGAACTGCCCGACCTGCGGGTGCAGTTCGCCTCCGGCCCCAACCACGAGCTGGCCGACGGCACCGAGGTCTTCTGGCCGTACAAGCGCGACCCGCAGACCCTGGCCCGGCCGTGGGCCGTGCCCGGCACGCCCGGCCTCGAGCACCGCATCGGCGGCATCGAGAAGCAGGACGGCACCGGCAACATCTCCTACGACCCGGCCAACCACGACTTCATGGTCCGCACCCGGCAGGCCAAGACCGACGGCATCGCCGTCCCGGACCTCGAGGTCGACGACCCCTCCGGTACGGCGACGACCCTGGTCCTGGGATGGGGTTCGACCTACGGGCCGATCACTGCGGCCGTGCGGCGCGTGCGCGCCGGGGGCGGCAGTGTCGCCCAGGCCCATCTGCGCCACCTCAACCCCTTCCCCGGGAATCTCGGGGAGGTGCTGGGGCGTTACGACAAGGTGGTCGTACCGGAGATGAATCTCGGTCAGCTCGCCACCCTGCTGCGAGCGAAATACCTGATCGACGTCCGCTCCCACACCCAGGTGAGCGGAATGCCGTTCAAGGCCGAGCAGCTCGCCAATGTGCTGAAGGAGGCCATCCACCATGGCTGAAGCGACCGAGACGACGATCGAAGCGCTTTCTCTCGTCCCCAAGGCCGAGGCCGCGCAGTCCATGAAGGACTTCAAGTCCGACCAGGAAGTGCGCTGGTGCCCGGGCTGCGGTGACTACGCCATCCTCGCCGCCGTCCAGGGCTTCATGCCCGAACTGGGCCTGGCGAAGGAGAACATCGTCTTCGTCTCCGGCATCGGCTGCTCCTCCCGCTTCCCGTACTACATGAACACCTACGGGATGCACTCCATCCACGGCCGTGCCCCCGCCATCGCCACCGGCCTGGCCTCCTCGCGCCGCGACCTGTCCGTCTGGGTCGTCACCGGCGACGGCGACGCCCTGTCCATCGGCGGCAACCACCTCATCCATGCGCTCCGCCGCAACGTCAACCTCAAGATCCTCCTCTTCAACAACCGGATCTACGGGCTGACCAAGGGCCAGTACAGCCCCACCTCCGAGGTCGGGAAGATCACCAAGTCGACGCCGATGGGCTCGTTGGACGCGCCCTTCAACCCCGTCTCGCTGGCGCTGGGCGCGGAGGCCTCGTTCGTCGCCCGCACCGTCGACTCCGACCGCAAGCACCTCACCGAGGTCCTGCGCCAGGCCGCGGCCCACCCCGGCACGGCCCTCGTCGAGATCTACCAGAACTGCAACATCTTCAACGACGGCGCGTTCGAGGCCCTCAAGGACAAGCAGCGGGCGCAGGAGGCGGTCATCCGCCTCGAGCACGGCAGGCCCATCCGCTTCGGCGCGGACGACGCGAAGGGCGTCGTCCGCGACCCGCTGACCGGCGACCTCAGGGTCGTCGAGGTCACGGAGGAGAACGAGGCGCAGATCCTGGTGCACGACGCCCACTCCCCGTCCCCCACCACCGCCTTCGCCCTCTCCCGGCTGGCCGACCCCGACACGCTGCACCACACGCCGATCGGCGTCTTCCGCAGCGTGGACCGGCCGGTGTACGACACGCTGATGTCGGACCAGCTGGAGGCGGCGATCGAGCAGAAGGGCAAGGGCGACCTGGGCGCGCTCCTCGCCGGCGGCGACACCTGGACGGTGGTGGGGTAGGGGGTTCTCCCCGATCCCGCCCTTTCACCGTTTCTTGTCCTCAATCGCCGGACGGGCTGATTGTTGCCCGGAACCGGCGGAAAATTGAGCCCCTCCGGCGATTGAGGACACCGCGCGTAGCGCGGTCCGGGGTCCGGGGCGGAGCCCCGGTTACGGGAAGGGGCGGGTGGGGGAAAGATCCCGTCCGACCGGAGCGCCGGACAGCCCGGCGGCAGGGCACGCGCTCTCATAAGGGGCATGGCCGACGCCACCCCCACCCCCGAACCCGTCGTCGTACCCGACCGGCTCGCCTACCGCGTCAAGCGACTCCTCCTGGGCCCACCGCTCGTCACCGAGCAACTCTCCCGCGAGAAGCTCTCCAACCCGATGGCGCTCGGCGTCCTGGCCTCCGACTGCATGTCCTCCACCGCGTACGGCAGCGAGGAGATGCTGCGCATCCTCGTGCCGGTGGCCGGGGTCGCCGCGTTCACCCTGCTGATGCCGGTGACCGGCGCGATCCTGTTCGTCCTGCTCCTGCTTACGCTCTCCTACCGCGACGTCGTCTCCGTCTACACGCGCGCCGGCGGCTCGTACGTCGTCGCCCGGGAGAACTTCGGCCCGCGCGTCGCGCAGATCGCGGCGGTGGCGCTGCTCGTCGACTACATCGTCACGGTCGCCGTGCAGACCGCCGCCGGCACCGACGCGCTGATCTCCCTCGCCCACCTCACCGGCAAGGGCTACACCGGCATCGACCACCTCAAGCTGCCCATCACCGCGGGCGTGGTGCTGGTGCTGGCGTACGGGAACCTGCGCGGGCTGCGGGAGGCGGGGCGGGCGTTCGCGGCGCCGGCGTATCTGTTCATGCTCGCGGTCGCCCTGATGCTGGGCGTCGGTCTCGCCCGGGCCCTGAACGGCGGGCTGCCGCACGCGGACGTCCACGCGCCGGGGGCCGTGCCGCTCGGCTCGCCGGGCTCCGGCTGGCTGTACGGGGTCTCGCTGTTCATGGTGCTGCGCGCGTTCGCGAACGGCGGCTCCTCGCTGACGGGCCTGGAGGCGATCTCCAACAGCGTCTCCGCGTTCCGCCGCCCCCAGGGCGTCAACGCCCGCCGCACCCTGACCGTCATGAGCTGCGTCCTGGGCGTCATGGTGCTGGGCGTCTCCACGCTGGCCCACTACACCCACGCCATTCCCTACGTGGACGGCAACCCGACCGTCATCGCCCAGGAGGCCCACCTGGTCTTCGGCCACGGCTGGCCGGGGACCGCCGGGCTCGTGTACGTCCAGCTGGCCACGGCCCTCATCCTCTACACGGGCGCCAACACGCCCTTCACCGGCTTCCCCTTCCTCGCCAGCTTCGTCGCCGAGGACCGCTTCCTGCCCCGGCAGCTGACCCGGCGCGGCCACCGGCTCACCTTCTCCAGCGGCATCATCTGGCTCACGGTCGTCTCGCTGGCGCTGCTGCTGGCGACGGGCGCCAACGTCGACAAGCTCGTCGCGCTGTACGCCATCGGCGTCTTCACCGGCTTCACGATGGCCGCGGCCGGCATGACCGCCCACTACTGGCGGCGCCGGGAGAGCCACTGGAAGATCGCGGTGAACCTGGTGGCCGCCGTGGTCTCGGCGCTGGTGGTCGTGGTCTTCGCCATCACGAAGTTCACCGAGGGGGCGTGGCTGGTCGTGGTGGTCTTCCCGCTCGGGGTGTGGGCCCTGATCCGCATCAACCGCGAGTACCGGGAGGAGGCCGCGGCCCTGGAGAACGTCCCGGCGTACACCACGGACCGGCCGCACTGGCGCCGCCACGTCGTGTACGTCCTCGTCGAGAACCTGGACCTCGCCGCGGTCAAGGCGCTGCGGTACGCGCACGAGCTGCGGCCCGACGAGGTGCGGGCGGTCCACATCGTCATCGACGAGACCCGGGCCCGGCACCTGGTCGAGCGCTGGGACGCGTCCGCGGGCACGACCGTCCCCCTGGAGCTCGTCGACTGCCCCGACCGCCGGCTGCGCCACGCCGTGGCCTCCCTGGCCGCCCGGGTGACGGCCGGCGGCACGACCGCCCTGACCCTGCTGATCCCACGCCGCACGTACACGCTCCCGATGGGCAGGCTCCTGCACCGTGACACCGGCGAGCGCCTGGCCAAGACGCTGGAACAGCTGCCGAACGTCGCCGTGACGATCCTTCCGTTCGACGTCGCGACGGCCATCGAACGGCTGCGCGCCTCGGGGCGCCACGTCGACTGACCACACCCCCTGTCATGACCGTCATGCGATACGCGTATGACACATGTGCGGGTGCGGCGTTACCTTCGCAAGGTCGCCGTGGGCATCGGCGCCCCTGGGAGGAAACACGTGGAGCCGCAAGTGTCGAGGAACGAGACCCGCACCGGGCTGGTGTGCGGCGTTCTGGCCTATGGAATCTGGGGGCTGTTCCCCCTCTACTGGCCGCTGCTGGAACCGGCCGGCGCGCTGGAGATACTCGCGCACCGCATGGTCTGGTCGCTGGCGGCCGTCGTGGTCGTGCTGGCCGTGACGCGGCGCTGGGGCTGGATACGCCCGCTGCTGCGGCAGCCCGGGCGGCTGGCGATGGTGGCGCTCGGCGCGCTGGTCATCTCCACGAACTGGGGGATCTACATCTGGGCCGTGAACTCCGGCCATGTGGTGGAGACGTCCCTGGGGTACTTCATCAACCCCCTCGTCACCATCGCCCTCGGCGTCCTGGTGCTGCGCGAGCGGCTGCGCCCGGCGCAGTGGGCCGCGGTGGGGGTCGGCGTGGCGGCCGTCGTCGTGCTGGCCGTCGGCTACGGCAAGCCGCCGTGGATCGCCCTCGCGATCGCGGCCACGTTCAGCACGTACAGCCTCGTCAAGAAGAAGGTCGGGCTGGACGGCCTGGAGTCGATGGCCGCCGAGACGGCCGTGCAGTTCCTGCCCGCGCTGGGGCTGCTGCTCTTCCTGGGCGCCCGGGGCGAGTCCACCTTCGCCGCCGAGGGCGCCGGGCACATGGCGCTCCTGCTGGGCACCGGCGTCATCACCGCGCTGCCGCTGATCTCCTTCGGCGCGGCGGCCGTGCGGCTGCCGCTGTCGGTGATCGGCATGCTGCAGTACCTCGCTCCCGTCTTCCAGTTCGCGCTGGGCCTGGCGGTCTTCCACGAGGCGATGCCGGCCGAGCGGTGGGCGGGCTTCGCGCTGGTCTGGCTGGCGCTGGCGATGCTGACCTGGGACGCGCTGCGTACGGCCCGTCACGCTCGGGTGGAGCTGAGGGCCGCTCAGGAGCGCGCGGCCATTGGTAACACAGAAAACACAATTGCCCCGCAGGCAACAGAAGCCACAGCTCAGCCCAATTGAGCCCACGCCCGATATCCGGAAAGCGGTGTTCGGTGTCCGAAATCCGCCCTTGACGGACTTTCAGGGGGCCCTCAACATCATGGCCACGTCAAATGGAGTTGGGAGCCCCCCATGCTTGAACTCAACGGACCCACCCTGCCGCGAAGATCTCGACGGACCGCCGCCCTGCTCGCCACCGGCGCAGCCGTCACGGCCACCCTGCTCGGCGTCTCCTCTGTCCCGGCGCACGCGGTTCCCACCGCCGCGGTCGCCCCCGCCAAGAGCGCCGCGGCACCCGACATATCCGTCGCCAACGTCAAGGCACACCTCAATCAACTGCAGTCGATAGCCACCGCCAACGGCGGCAACCGCGCGCACGGCCGCAGCGGCTACAAGGCCTCGATCGACTATGTGAAGGGCAAGCTGGACGCCGCCGGCTTCACCACCACCGTCCAGCAGTTCACCTCGAACGGCGCCGTCGGCTACAACCTCATCGCCGACTGGCCCGGCGGCGACGCGAACCACGTCGTCTTCGCCGGAGCCCACCTCGACTCGGTCTCCCGGGGCGCCGGGATCAACGACAACGGCTCGGGGTCCGCCGGCATCCTCGAGGTCGCCCTCACCGTCGCCAAGCAGGGCTACAAGCCCGACAAGCACCTGCGGTTCGCCTGGTGGGGAGCCGAGGAACTGGGCCTGGTCGGCTCGCAGAACTACGTGCGGCAGCTGCCCGCCACCGAGCGCCAGAAGATCGACGCCTATCTGAACTTCGACATGATCGGCTCGCCCAACCCCGGCTACTTCGTCTACGACGACGACACCAAGCTGGAGGGCGTCTTCAAGGACTTCTTCGCCACCCGGAACATCCAGACCGAGATCGAGACCGAGGGCGACGGCCGCTCGGACCACGCGCCCTTCAAGAACGCGGGCGTGGCGGTCGGCGGTCTCTTCAGCGGCGCCGACTACACCAAGACGGCCTCGCAGGCGGCCAAGTGGGGCGGCACGGCAGGCCAGCCGTTCGACCGCTGCTACCACTCCTCCTGCGACACCACGGCGAACATCAACGACACCGCGCTCGACAACAACAGCGACGCCATCGCGCACGCCATCTGGACGCTGAGCGGCGGTGGCTCCACCACGCCCGGTGGAAAGATCTTCGAGAGCAAGTCGGCGGTCGCCATCCCCGACGCGGGCGCGGCCGTCGAGTCCCCGATCACCGTCAGCGGTGTGACGGGCAACGCGCCCAAGGCGCTCAAGGCCGGGGTCGACATCAAGCACAGCTACCGCGGTGACCTGGTCGTCGACCTCGTCGGGCCGAGCAACCGCAGCTACCGGCTGAAGGACTCGAGCAGCAACGACTCGGCCGCGGACGTCGTGGCCACGTACACGGTCGACGCCTCGGCCGAGCCGGCGAACGGGACCTGGAAGCTTCGCGTCCAGGACGTCGCGGCCCAGGACACCGGCAGCATCAACGGCTGGAAGCTCACCTTCTAGCCCCGGTTCCGGCCCCGGCGTCACCCGAGGAAGCGCAGCATGCCGGGCGGGCCCTGCGAGGGCCCGCCCGGCATCGGCTCACGCCGTGACGTCCTTCGTCGTGAAGCGCGCCCAGGCGGCCGAGCCGAACACCGCCACGTACAGCGCCTGCAGGCCCAGATTGCGCAGCAGCTGGTCCCAGTAGACCGGGTCGCGCAGCAGGTCCGCGAAGCTGAGCCAGTAGTGCGGGAAGAGATAGGGCTGGACGGCGCTCAGCTGCGGGAACTGGTCGAGGATCTGGACCGTGATCAGCAGCCCCACCGTCGTGGCCATCGCGGCGATGCCGCTGCCGGTGAGCGTGGAGACGAACAGGCCCAGCGCCGCGAGGCCGGTCAGCGAGGCCGCCACCACCGCCGCGACCAGCAGCATGCGCAGCAGCCCCTCCGTGAACGGCACCGTCGTGCCGCTGATCAGCGTGACCTCGCCGACCGGGAAGAGCAGCGCGCCCACCGCCAGCGCCGAGAGGGCGACGACGAGCGTGGCGGCGCAGCAGAAGGCGACGACCGAGGTGAACTTGGCGAGCAGCAGCCTCGTCCGCCCCGCGGGCGCCACGAGCAGATAGCGCAGCGTGCCGGAGCCCGCCTCGCCCGCGATGGCGTCGCCGGCGACCACTCCGATGGCCATCGGCAGGAAGAACGGCAGGGTCGCGGCGAGCGAGGTGAAGACCAGGAAGAGGCCGTTGTTGGTGACCTGGCTGATGAAGGCCGGGCCGCCGCCCCCATGGCCGGCCGCGCCGCCGTCGCCGGTGTGGACCTTCACCGCGATGCCCACCAGCACCGGCACGGCGGCCAGCACCCCGAGCAGGGCGAGGGTGCGCCAGCGGCGGAAGACGGTGGCGATCTCGCTGCGGAAGAGGGACAGCGCCCACAGCGGGCTCGGGGCGCGGCCCCCGGCCACGCCGGCCGGCTCAGCCCGCGACATCGAAGCCCTCCCCGGTCAGGGCGACGAAGGCGTCCTCCAGGGAGGCCCGCTCGGTGCCGAAGGCCCGTACGCGCACGTCCGCCCGGACGAGCGCGGCGTTGAGGTCGGCGAGCTCCACGGCCTCCCCGGCCGGGAGCTCTCCGCTCACGCGGTCGTCGAGGACCGCCAGGTCGTTCACTCCGTGCTCCTTGAGGACGCGGACGGCGTCCGCCGTGTCGGGGGTGGTGACGGTCAGCCGGCCGCGGCTGGAGGAGGCCAGCTCGGCGACGGGGCCCTGGGTCAGGAGCCGGCCCCGGGCCATGACGGCGGCGTGCGTGCAGACCTGCTCGATCTCGTCGAGGAGGTGGGAGGAGAGGAAGACGGTGGTGCCCTCCGCGGCCAGGCCGCGCACCAGGGAGCGGATCTCGCGCATGCCCTGGGGGTCGAGGCCGTTGGTCGGCTCGTCGAGGACCAGCAGCTCGCGGGGCTGGAGCAGGGCGGCGGCCAGCCCCAGGCGCTGCTTCATGCCCAGGGAGTACGCCCGCGCCTTCTTTCCCGCGGCGCCCGTGAGCCCCACCCGCTCCAGGGCGAGGGCCACCCGGGCCGCGCGGGTGCGGGGGTCGGCCCGCGGGTCGGCGGCGTCGAACCGCAGGAGGTTGTCGCGGCCGGTGAGGAAGCCGTAGAGCGCGGGGCCCTCGATCAGGGCCCCGACCCTGGGCAGCACCCGCCGCACGGCGCGCGGCATCTCCTCGCCGAGCACCCGGGCGCTGCCGGAGGTGGGCTCGATCAGGCCCATGAGCATCCGGATGGTGGTGGTCTTCCCCGACCCGTTGGGGCCGAGGAAGCCGAAGACGCTGCCGCGGGGCACGACGAGGTCGAGCCCGTCGACCGCGAGCTGCCCGCCGCCGTAGCGCTTGGTGAGCCCGCGCGTGGCGATCACCGCTTCCGTGGCGGCGGACGGCTCCTGCATCCCATTCCCCCCGTACCGGCTGCGCCGCGGGCCTACTTGGCCGCGTTCGCCGCCTTGACCAGTGCGTCCTTGGAGACGGCGCCGATGTAGACCTTGCCGTCGTCCGTCATCAGGGCGTTGACGATCCGGGTGCTGAAGACGCGGCCGGAGCCGAAGTCGCCCGAGACCTTGGAGCCGAAGCTGTCCAGCAGCGCCGCGGCGTCGCCGTTCTTGCCGGCCGCCTTGCCCGCGGTCTTGCCCTTGCCGGACAGGGCGCCGCCGGCGTCCTTGCCCGCGTCGAAGGCGGCGATGGAGGCCCAGCCCTCGCCGGTGACCTTCGGCTCGCCACCGCCGGTGCCGGGCAGGCCCAGCGCCTCGGGCAGCTTGCCCTTGTGGTCGCGGTCGGCGGACGGGGCGCCCTTGGCGTCGCCCTCGGTCACCTTGGCGCCCTTGGGCGGGGTGAAGGAGAAGGTGTCCGCGCCCGGCTTGCCGAAGTCGACCTTGGTGAAGGCCGCGTCGACGACCGCCTTGCCGCCGCTCTTCGGGGCGAGCGTGAACTTCAGCGGCACGCCGTTCTTGGCGTCGATCGCGATCCGCACCGAGCCGACCGTGGACTCGGCCTGCTTCGGCTTGATCACCAGCTGGTAGGCGTCCCGGCCGGCCACCTTGGCCGTGCCGTCGACGGTCATCGTCGTCGAGGAGTCAGCGGCCTCGACGACCTTCTTGGCCAGCTCCTGCGGCGAGGCGCCGGCCAGGTCCTTCGGCAGCTCGCCGGAGGGCTTGTGCGCGCCGTCGGCGCCCTTGCCCCGGGGCGCCTTGGAGTGGACGGCGGTGTTGCTGGCGCTGTCGTACGCCCAGACCTCACCGGCGTTGTGGATGACGCTGTACTCGGCGGCGCGCTCGACGAGCGACAGGCGCTGCCTTTCGGGGCCGTCGACGGCCATGCGCAGCGTGTGGGTGCCGGAGAACAGGGAGGTCAGCTTGGACTCCGGGGAGGGCGCCGGGCCGTCCTTCTTGCCGCCGCCGGCGCCGTCCAGGCCGAAGCCCGAGGGCATCGAGGGCAGCCCCAGATCGGTGGTGATCTTGACCGAGCCGGACATCTGCTGGGTGTCGGACGCGGCCATCTTGGCTATGAGGTCCTGCGCGCTGATCCTGGGCAGGTCCGGGTCGCCGGTGCTGGCGAGCGCCGAGCCGATGCCGATCGTGGCGGCGGCGATGCCGGCCACCGCGACCGGTACCGCGTAACGGACGGCCTTGCGGCGGCCCGTGGCCGCCCGGGACGCGCCGCCCTCGCCCGTACCGTCGGCCCCGTCGGTGCCCGGTGTCGGATGGATCCGTGACATGTGCTCTACCTCCGTCGTCGGCGGCGGTCTGTAGCGTCGTGCACTCGCCCACACCCAGGCTCATTGTGGCCCGACCGCTCAATGGTGGCGCGGGAGTCCGGGGTTTCCCCCGGAGAAGACGCTTTCCATTCCACCAAAACGGCCACGCGCAGTCGTCAGCCGACGGGATCAAGTCACCGTACGTCTCCGGTATGACGCCCCCTAAGGGCACCACCGCCGGAAGACGGAGCGGCCGGGCTCAGCCGGCCCGGTGCACCACCGCGTCGCAGAGCTGCTCGAGCGCCGTCTTCGCGGAGCAGTCGGGCAGCGGCGCCAGCGTCGCGCGCGCCTCCTGGGCGTAGCGGACGGTGTCGCGCCGGGCCTGCTCCAGGGCGGGGTGGGCGCGCAGCCGGCGCAGCACCTCGGCGAGCAGGTCGTCGTCGGCGAGGTCGCCGTCGAGCAGCTCGCACAGCTCCAGGTCCTCCGGCGCGCCCGTGGTCGCGGCTCTGGCGCGCAGGTGCAGCACCGGCAGGGTCGGGATGCCCTCGCGCAGGTCCGTGCCGGGGGTCTTGCCGGACTCGTGGGAGTCGCTGGCGATGTCCAGCACGTCGTCGGCGAGCTGGAAGGCCACGCCGAGCCGCTCACCGTAGTGGGTGAGGATCTCGACGATGCGCTCGTCGGCGCCCGACATCATCGCGCCGTACCGCCCGGCGACGGCGATGAGCGAGCCGGTCTTGCCGGCGATGACGTCCAGGTAGTGCTCGATCGGGTCGCGCCCGTCGCGCGGCCCCGCCGTCTCCAGGATCTGGCCGGTCACCAGGCGCTCGAACGCCTCGGCCTGGATGCGGACGGCCTCCGGGCCCAGGTCGGCGAGTATCCGCGAGGCGCGGGAGAAGAGGAAGTCGCCCGTGAGGACCGCCACGGAGTTGCCCCAGCGGGCGTTGGCGCTGTCCACGCCGCGCCGCACCTCGGCCTCGTCCATGACGTCGTCGTGGTAGAGCGTCGCCAGGTGGGTGAGCTCCACGACCACGGCCGAGGGCACCACGCCCGGGGCGTACGGATCGCCGAACTGGGCGGCCAGCATCACCAGCAGCGGGCGGAACCGCTTGCCGCCGGCCTGCACGAGGTGCTGGGCGGCCTCGGTGATGAAGGGGACGCCGCTCTTCGTCGCCTCGAGGAGTCCCTCCTCGACGGCGGCCAACCCGGCCTGGACATCGGCTTCAAGAGCCTGGTCCCGCACGCTCAGCCCAAAAGGCCCGACGACGGTCACGAGGGGTACTCCTGTCTGCCTGCGAACACGGGGATTGTCGATGTGTCGCTGTCTTGCCAAAAGTCAGCGTATCCGGTCGGCTGTCGATCACCGTGGCCGCCTGCCCATTCGATCGCTCTCCGCCGACCATCCCGTGCTGGGTTACCCCTGTGTTCCGGGAGCCAGCCCCCGGACCCCCCGGACCGCGCTGCGCGCGGTGTCCTCAAACGCCGGACGGGCTGGAAATCCAGCCCGTCCAGGTCGAGGCCCCGCTCACATCGCCGCCACCGCCCTGGCCAGACGCGGCGAGGCGTACTCGGTGCCGCACACGAACCGCATCACCGGGCCGAAGCTGGCCGCCGCCGGCAGCCCCGTGAAGAACAGCCCCGGCACCGAGGAGTGGTAGCCGGCGCCGAGCCGGGGGCCGCCCGCGCTCACCGCGAGCCGGGTGCGCAGCCCGGGCCCGAGGAAGTCCAGGGCCGCCACGTCCACGCGGTAGCCGGTCGCCGCGATGACGTGGTCGGCGCGCAGCTCGTTCTCCGGGCCGTCCACGTCGCCGGCCAGGGTCAGCACCGGGCGCCCGGCCTCCACCCGCGCCCGCACGATCTGCTTGCCCTCGGTCACCTGGACCCGGCCCACGAACCGCTCCCGCAGCCACCACGCCCCCAGCGGCCCCAGCACCCGGCGCACCAGGAAGGCCCGGGTGGGCGCCGGGAGGTGGCGGAAACCGTCCGCGTGGTACGAGAACGCGTACAGCGACCAGGCCCGCCCGAACGGGGTGTCCGGCTTCAGCGGCGACTGCCCGTCCGGGGCCGCCCCGAACCGCACCGCCCCGCGCCGCCGCGCGAGGACCCGCACCGAGCCCGCGCCCGCCTCGGCCAGCAGCACCGCCGTCTCCAGCGCGGACTGCCCGGCGCCGACGACCACCACGTCCCGGCCGGCGAAGACCGACAGGTCGCGGTGTTGCGAGCTGTGCGAGAGGGGGCCGCTCGCCGAGGGCCCGTCCGGCACGGCCGCGGCCAGCTCGGGCGGCAGTTGCGCGAACCCGCTCAGGCCCGTGGCCACCACCACGGCCCGCGCGGCGAACTGCTCCCCCGAGTCCAGCTTCAGCTCGAAGCCCGAGCCCGAGGTGCGCCGCTCCACCGACACCACGCGCTCCCGCTCCAGGGCGGGCACCAGGCGCTGCTGGAACCACAGGCCGTAGCCGGCGAACGTCTCGACGGGGATGGCGTCCCAGTCCGATTCGTACCGCCGCTCCCCCACGTCCTGGCAGAAGTCGAAGAGGGTGTGGCCCGGCTGCGGGGCGTCGATGTTCGAGGCGACGGGGGTGGATTTGAGCAGCATCCCGGCGGGCATGTGCTCCCGCCAGCTCACCATCGGCGAGCCGAAGACGCGCGTCGGCACAGAGCGCGCCTTCAGGTGAGCTGCGGTCGAGAGGCCGTACGGACCGGCCCCGATGACGGCTACGGGAAGTGTCACGGGTCCCCTCCCAGGGCGTGACCCGGCGGCGGGCCGGGCGACGTCGATACGCGGTTTTCAGTCGGCTTGCTCGGCAGCGGCGGCGGAGCGGCGCCTGGAGCGCCACAACTGCCACAGATGCCGCGCGCCCGGCCGCACGAACCGGGCGAGCATGGTGAAGAACGGCTTCATGTCGTCACGGGCAGCCCACGCCAGCTCCGTGCCGCTCGCCCGGGCGGGGGCGTGGGGGGTGGTGTAGCCGCTGCGACGGTAGGCGGCGAAGGCGGGCAGGTCGATGTTCTCCACGATGAAGCGGCGGCCCGTGAGCTGCTCGGCCTCCGGGACGGGCCGGCCGGTCAGGTCCAGGTGCTGGGCCCGTACGACGTCGATGCCGGCCTCGTTCTCGAAGAGCCGGAACTGGGCTCCCATCCGGGGGTTGAAGTCCAGCAGCTTGTACCGGCCGTCGCGCCGGTCGAACCGCCAGTCCAGGTCGATGATTCCGCAGAAGCCGATCTGCTTGATGAACTGCGCGGCCATGGCGGCCAGTTCCGGATTGTCCACGACGTAGGCGTTGGCGGTCATGCCCGCGTGGGGCGGCCAGGAGCGCACCTTCACGCCCGTGAACATCGCCAGCGGGGTGCTCTCGGCGTCGAAGTAGGCGTGGACGATCCAGTCCTCGGCCTCCTCACGGGGCAGGTACTCCTGCAGGATCACCCCCGGCGAGGGCCCCCAGCCGCGCGCCAGCTCCAGCAGCTCGCGCGGGCCGCCGATGCGGGTCGTGCCGTGCACGGCGGGGTGCGCGCGCCGCTCGAAGGCCTCGCGGTTCTTGGCCACCAGCGGGAAGGAGGCGACCGAGGCGTACTTCTCGATCTCCTCGTACGAGGCCGGGAACAGCGCGGAGGGGGAGGGCACCCCGTGCTCCGCGCACAGCTCGTGCAGCCCCTGCTTGCTCGCCAGGCGGCGCGGCAGCGCCCGCTCGACGGGCGGGAAGAGGAAGGAGCCCGCCAGGGCCTCGGCGTGCTCGGCGATCAGCACGGCCGCTTCCTCGTCGGTGGGGATCAGCACCGCCGGCCGGCCGATCCTGCGTCCGATCCGCAGCAGACCCGCCACCAGCTCCTCCGGACGCTCGGTGCCGGTGGTCGGCCAGACGAAGCCGGAGCGCAGATAGCGGGAGAGGGCGGCGGGAGTCCATCTGTCCTCGGTGACGGCGTACATCGGGACACCCAGCCGGCCCAGGCTCCGGATCGCGCCCACCCCGCCGTGGTGCAGGGGATAGTCGCCGATCTTCACAATCAGCCCGGGTACGGACCGGTCCGCCGCTACGGGCGCGCTCCTGCTCGCCACCAGCACCCCCCTCGGCCACCCAGCCTCAGCGGCCCCCCACTGTGTGTGACCCGACTTAGGACGCTACTTCGGAATCGCCGCGTCCAGCAAGGAGTTACCGGACATTGCCTTCCCTTTGGCCTCCGGTCGGACACCTGTCGGACAGCTCTTGCCCATAAGCGGTCACCACGTAATGTGTGGATCGGCCCACAGGTTCGCAAGGAGCGTCCAGGAGAAGGCGAGGCAGCGTCCCATGCCCCAGCACCACCCCCGTGAGCTGCCCGAAGGCGACCCCTTCGGCGCACACACTCTCCCGTACGGCGTCTTCACCACCGCGGACGCGCCCGACCGCCCGCGCATCGGAGTCCGCTACGGCGCGCACGTCCTCGACGCGGCCGCCGCGGCCGCCGCGCACGGTTCCGCTTACGCCCCGCTGCTGGCCGCGCCGACCCTCAACCCGCTGATGGCGGCGGGGCGGCGGGTGTGGCAGGCGGTACGGGCGGAGATCCGCGGCTGGATCACCGGCGAGGCGCACTTCCACCCGCTCGCGGAGGTGACGCTGCGCCTGCCGTTCGAGGTCGCCGACTACGTCGACTTCTACGCGAGCGAGCACCACGCCACCAACGTCGGCCGCATCTTCCGCCCGAACGGCGAGGCGCTGACCCCGAACTGGAAGCACCTGCCGATCGGCTACCACGGCCGCGCCGGCACGGTCGTGGTCTCCGGCACGGACGTCGTGCGCCCCCAGGGCCAGCGCAAGGCCCCCGCCGACGCCGGCGCGCCTCTTGCCCCCACCCAGCCCGGCCCGGTATTCGGCCCCACCCTGCGCCTGGACATCGAGGCCGAGGTCGCCTTCGTCGTCGGCACCCCCGCGCCGGACCACACGCCGGTGCCGCTCGGCGCCTTCCGCGAGCACGTCTTCGGCGTCTGCCTCCTCAACGACTGGTCGGCCCGCGACCTGCAGGCCTGGGAGTACGTGCCGCTCGGCCCGTTCCTCGGCAAGTCCTTCGCGACGTCCGTCTCGGCGTGGGTCACCCCGCTGGACGCCTTCGACGAGGCGCGCACGGCGCCGCCGGAGCGCACCCACCCGCTGCTGCCCTACCTCGACGACTCCGCCGCCGAGCCCGGCGGCATCGACCTGCGCATCGAGGTGAGCATCAACGGCGAGACCGTCTCCCGGCCGCCGTTCGCCGCCATGTACTGGACGGCCGCCCAGCAGCTCGCCCACATGACGGTCAACGGCGCCTCGCTGCGCACGGGCGACCTCTACGCCTCGGGCACGGTCAGCGGCCCCGAGCCGGACCAGCTGGGCTGCCTGCTCGAGCTGACCCAGGGCAAGGGCCCCTGGCTGGCGGACGGCGACGAGGTCACGCTCACCGCGTGGGCCCCCGGCCCGGACGGCTCCCGCATCGGGCTCGGCGAGGTCTCCGGCCGCATCGCGCCGGCGCGCACGGCGGGATAGGGCGCGTGAACGGGGGACTCACGCTGCCGGAGGAACTGCTGCTGCTCGCGCACGACCCGGTGGACGGAAAGAAGCTGTGCCCGTCCCGGGACCTCGAGTACGGCCTGGCCGGGGCGGTCCTGGCGGAGCTGGAACTGCTCGGGTGCGTACGGGAGGAGGGCGGGCGGCCCGTGGCGGTCCCCGGGGCGGCCCGGCCGGCCAACGCCCTGCTCTCCGTGCCGCTGTGGCGGCTGCGCCCGCCCGGCGAGGGCCCGAAGACCTACAAGTGGATACGGGTCAACGCCAGGGGCCAGGAGGAGTCCTGGGTGATGGGGCTGCTGCAGCGGCGGGCCCTGCGGGTGGAGCGGCGGTTCGCCGGCATCGTCCGGCGGCTGCGCTTCCCGGTGGGCGCGGTCGACCTCACCACCCCGGCGCGCGCCTCCCTCGACGCGGCGCTGCGCGCGGGCTTCCCCGAGCCGCGCGACCGGGCGCTGGCGGCGCTGGCGTCCGCGACCGGCATCACCAGGGCGCTCTACCCCGGTTGGGGCGCGCGCCGGGACCGCAAGGCCATGCGCCGCCTCAGGCGCGGCCACTGGATCTCCTACGCCGTGCACCGCAACGTCGTGGCGGGCTCCGGCTCGTCCGACGGTGGCGGCGGCGGTGACGGAGGCGGCGGAGACGGTTGTGGCGGTGGCGGCAGCTGCGGCGGCGGGGGCGGCTGTGGAGGAGGCGGCGGCGACTGACCGCTGCTAGCTTGTCGTGTCCAGTTCCAACCGGGGCCGGACACGACGAAGGAGAGAGCGCACGTGCGCAAGGCAGTACAGATCACGGGGGCGGCGCTCATCGCCGCTGTGCTGATGACCGGTTGCAGCAAGAGCAGCGACGACGGTGACAAGAAGACGGACGCCAAGCCCAGCGCGGACGCCGGCCAGCAGACGCCCGGCGGCGAGGCCCCGAAGGACAAGCCGGCGGACAAGCCGGAGAGCAAGCCCGTCACGGCCGCCGAGCTCGCGGGCGGCTGGTCGAACGGCGGCAAGCTGACCGACAAGAGCATGGTCATCCTGTCGTTCGCCCAGAACACGGTGATGCTCAGCGGCAAGACCGCCTGCTCGGGCACGCTCGTCGACAACTCCCAGCCGGCGACGATCACCATCAAGCACTGCCAGGACGGCAGCACCGACTACTCCAAGGGCACCATCAAGAACTTCGACGGCAAGTCCTTCACGGTGGCCTGGGCCTCCGGCAAGGAGGACAAGATGTCCAAGGCCGTGGGCGGCGACGGCAAGCCCGTCGTCCCCGTGAAGCCGGCCGGCTGAACTCACCGGCATCACCGGCACCCGCAGACATGCCGCCGCCCGGCGCCCTTCCACGGGGACGCCGGGCGACGGGTGCAGCGGTGTCCGGCGGCTACCTCACGAACGTCCCCGCCTGGCCCGCCAGCTCGAGGAAGTACTGAGGCGCCACACCGAGGACGACCGTGACCGCGACGCCCACGGCGATGGCCGTGGACGTCAGCGGGCTCGGCACGGCGACGGTCGGGCCGTCGGCCTTCGGCTCGCTGAAGAACATCAGCACGATCACCCGGATGTAGAAGAACGCGGCGATCGCCGACGACAGCACGCCGACGATGACCAGCGGCGCCGCCCCGCCCTGCGCGGCCGCCTTGAAGACGGCGAACTTCCCGGCGAAGCCGCTGGTGAGCGGGATGCCCGCGAAGGCCAGCAGGAAGACCGCGAAGACCGCCGCCACCAGCGGCGAACGGCGCCCGAGCCCCGCCCACTTGGTCAGGTGGGTCGCCTCGCCGCCGGCGTCGCGCACCAGCGTCACCACCGCGAAGGCGCCGAGGGTGACGAAGGAGTACGCGGCCAGGTAGAAGAGCACCGAGGAGATGCCGTCGGGGGTGGTGGCGATGACGCCGGCGAGGATGAAGCCGGCGTGGGCGATGGAGGAGTAGGCCAGCAGCCGCTTCACATCGGTCTGGGTGACGGCCACGATCGCGCCGACCAGCATCGTGACGATCGCGACGCCCCACATGACGGGCCGCCAGTCCCAGCGCAGCCCCGGCAGGACGACGTACAGCAGCCGCAGCAGGGCGCCGAAGGCGGCGACCTTCGTCGCGGCCGCCATGAAGCCGGTGACCGGCGTGGGGGCGCCCTGATAGACGTCGGGCGTCCACATGTGGAACGGCACCGCACCCACCTTGAACAGCAGCCCCATCAGCACCAGGGCGCCGCCGATCAGCAGCAGGGCGTCGTTGCCCATCGTGCCGGCCAGCGCGGGGTCGAGGGTGCGGGTGGCGCCGCTGACGACGTCCGCGATGCCGGAGTAGGTGACCGTGCCGGCGTAGCCGTACAGCAGTGCCACTCCGAAGAGCAGGAAGGCGGAGGAGAAGGCGCCCAGGAGGAAGTACTTGACCGCCGACTCCTGCGAGAGCAGCCGCTGGCGGCGGGCCAGGGCGCACAGCACGTACAGCGGGAGGGAGAAGACCTCCAGCGCGACGAAGAGCGTCAGCAGGTCGTTGGCGGCGGGGAAGACGAGCATGCCGCCGATCGCGAAGAGCGTGAGGGGGAAGACCTCGGTGGTCGTGAGGCCCGCGCGGACGGCCTTGCGCTCGGCTTCGCCGCCGGGCACGGCGGCGGCCTGGGCGGCGAAGGAGTCCACCGGCCGGCCGTGCGCCGCCGGGTCGAGCCGGCGCTCGGCGAAGGTGAACACCGCGACCACGCCGACCAGGAGCACGGTGCCCTGGAGGAACAGCGCGGGGCCGTCGACGGCGACCGCCCCCATGGCCGCGATGTGCGCCTTGTCCGAGGCGTAGCCGCTCGTCGCCAGCGCGACGACGGCGGAGAAGGCGGCGGCCAGGCCGACGACGGTCAGCAGGAGCTGGGCGTGGTAGCGGGCCCGGCGCGGCAGGAAGGCCTCGGCGAGGACGCCCAGGACGGCGGCGCCGAGCACGATCAGCGTCGGCGAGAGCTGGGCGTACTCGATGTGCGGGCCGGGGATCTTCTTCGGCGCCTCGGCCGCCGCCAGTGTCCACAGGCTGTGGACAGATGCTGCGTGGCTCACTTCGCGGCCTCCACATCGTTCGCTCGGCGGTCGTTCACTGGGCTGGCGGGCTCGGGGTCGCTCTTCTCCACCTGCGACAGCGTGTGCTCGACGGCGGGATCGAGGATCCGGGTCACCGGCTTGGGATAGACGCCGAGGAAGAGCAGCAGCGCGATCAGTGGTGCGACGACCGCGAGCTCGCGCACCCGCAGGTCGGGCATCGTGCGCACCGCCTCCTTCACCGGGCCGGTCATGGTGCGCTGGTAGAGCACCAGGACGTAGAGCGCGGCCAGCACGATGCCGACGCTCGCGATGACGCCGACGACCGGATAGCGGCTGAACGTGCCGACCAGGACGAGGAATTCGGAGACGAAGGGCGCGAGCCCGGGCAGCGACAGCGTGGCCAGACCGCCGACGAGGAAGGTGCCCGCGAGGACGGGTGCCACGCTCTGGACGCCGCCGTAGTCGGCGATGAGCCGGGAGCCGCGCCGGGAGATCAGGAAGCCCGCGACCAGCATCAGCGCGGCCGTGGAGATTCCGTGGTTGACCATGTAGAGCGTGGCGCCGGCCTGGCCCTGGGTGGTCATCGCGAAGATGCCCAGGACGATGAAGCCGAAGTGGGAGATCGAGGCGTAGGCGATCAGGCGCTTGATGTCGCGCTGGCCGACCGCGAGCAGCGCCCCGTAGAGGATGCTGATCAGCGACAGCACCAGGATCACCGGCGTCGCCCACTTCGACGCCTCCGGGAACAGCTGGAGGCAGAAGCGGAGCATCGCGAACGTGCCGACCTTGTCGACCACCGCGGTGATCAGCACCGCGACGGGGGCGGTGGCCTCGCCCATGGCGTTGGGCAGCCAGGTGTGCAGCGGCCACAGCGGTGCCTTGACGGCGAAGGCGAAGAAGAAGCCGAGGAACAGGGCGCGTTCGGTGGTGGTCGCGAACTCCAGCTTGCCGTCGACGCGGGCCTGGACGATCTCCGTGAGGGAGAAGGTGCCGGTGCCCAGCTGGTGGGCGGTGACGGCGTAGAGCCCGATGACGGCGGCCAGCATGATCAGTCCGCCGACGAGGTTGTAGAGCAGGAACTTCACGGCGGCGTAGCTGCGCTGGGCCGCGCTCTCCGCCTCGCCGCGCTCCCCCGCCCGGTCGCCGAAGCCGCCGATGAGGAAGTACATCGGGATGAGCATGGCTTCGAAGAAGATGTAGAAGAGGAAGACGTCGGTGGCCTCGAAGGCGATCACCACCATCGCCTCGACCATGAGGATCAGCGCGAAGAAGCCCTGGGTGGGCCGCCAGCGCGTCGAGGTGTCCTCCAGGGGGTCGGCGTCGTGCCAGCCCGCCAGGACGACGAACGGCACCAGCAGCGCGGTCAGTGCGATGAGCACCACCGCGATGCCGTCCACGCCCAGGTCGTACCGCACCCCGAAGTCCTCGATCCAGGCGTGCGACTCGGTGAGCTGGAACGGGCCCTTCGCGTCGGGGTCGAAGCGCACGAGCTGGACCGCCGCGAGCGCCAGGGTGGCGAGCGAGAAGGCCAGGGCCAGCCACTTGGCGGCCGCGCGGCGCGCGGCCGGTACGGCGGCGGTGGCGACCGCCCCGAGGGCGGGCACCGCCGCCGTGGCCGTCAGCAGGGGAAATGACATGACTAGACCGCCCTCATCAGCAGGGTCGCGGCGATGAGCAGCGCCGCACCGCCGAACATCGAGACCGCGTAACTGCGCGCGAAGCCGTTCTGCAGCCTGCGCATCCGGCCTGAGAGCCCGCCGACGGAGGCGGCGGTGCCGTTGACGACGCCGTCGACCAGCGTGTGGTCGACGTAGACCAGGCTCCGGGTGAGGTGTTCGCCGCCGCGGACCAGCACGACGTGGTTGAAGTCGTCCTGCAGCAGGTCGCGTCGGGCGGCCCGCACCAGTGCGTTGCCGCGCGGCGCGGTGACCGGCACCGGCGCGCGGCCGTACTGCGCCCAGGCGAGCGCGACGCCGACGAAGAGGACGACCATGGTGGCCGCGGTGACCTGCACGGCGGTGACCGGCGAGTGGCCCTCGGCGTGCCCGGTGACGGGCTCGAGCCAGTTCAGGAAGGCGTCGTTGACGCTGAACAGGCCGCCGGCGAAGACCGATCCGAAGGCGAGCACGATCATCGGGACGGTCATCGTGCGCGGCGACTCGTGCGGGTGGGGCAGCTCGCCCCGCTCGTCCGGCTGCCAGCGCTTCTCGCCGAAGAACGTCAGCAGCATCACCCGCGTCATGTAGTACGCGGTGATGGCGGCGCCCAGCAGTGCCGTCCCGCCCAGGATCCAGCCCTCGGTGCCGCCCTTGGCGAAGGCCGCCTCGATGATCTTGTCCTTGGAGAAGAAGCCGGACAGGCCCGGGAAGCCGATGATCGCGAGGTAGCCGAGGCCGAAGGTCACGAAGGTGATGGGCATGTACGAGCGCAGGCCGCCGTAACGCCGCATGTCGACCTCGTCGTTCATGCCGTGCATCACCGAGCCGGCGCCGAGGAAGAGCCCGGCCTTGAAGAAGCCGTGGGTGACCAGGTGCATGATCGCGAAGGCGTAGCCGATCGGCCCCAGCCCGGCGGCGAGGATCATGTAGCCGATCTGGGACATCGTCGAGCCCGCCAGGGCCTTCTTGATGTCGTCCTTCGCACAACCGACGATCGCACCGAAGAGCAGCGTGACCGCGCCCACCGTGACGACCGCGGTCTGGGCGTCCGGCGCCCCGTCGAAGATCGCCCCGGACCGGGTGATCAGATACACGCCGGCGGTCACCATGGTCGCCGCGTGGATGAGCGCGGAGACCGGCGTCGGGCCCTCCATCGCGTCCCCGAGCCAGCTCTGCAGCGGCACTTGGGCCGACTTGCCGCAGGCGGCGAGCAGGAGCATGAGCCCGATGGCGGTCAGCTTCCCCTCGCCGGCCCGGTCCGCGTTCTCGAGCACGGGACCGAAGGCGAAGGTTCCGAAGGTCGTGAACATCAGCATGATCGCGATGGACAGGCCGACGTCGCCGACGCGGTTGACGAGGAAGGCCTTCTTGGCGGCCGTCGCCGCGCTCGGCTTGTGCTGCCAGAAGCCGATCAGCAGGTACGAGGCGAGGCCGACGCCCTCCCAGCCCACGTACAGCAGGAGGTAGTTGTCGGCGACGACCAGGAGCAGCATCGCGGCGAGGAAGAGGTTGAGGTAGCCGAAGAAGCGCCGGCGGCGCTCGTCGTGCGCCATGTAGCCGATCGAGTACAGGTGGATCAGCGAGCCGACGCCCGTGATCAGCAGCACGAAGGTCATCGACAGCTGGTCGAGCTGGAAGCCCACGTCGGCGCGGAAGTCGCCGACGGGCACCCAGCTGAAGACGGTCGCGCCCAGCTCGCGGTCCTCGGCGTCGCGGCCCAGCATGCCGGCGAAGAGCACCGCGCCGATGACGAAGGACAGGGCGGCGAGCAGCGTGCCGATCCAGGGGGCGCTGCTGTCGAGCCGGCGGCCGCCGCAGAGCAGCAGGCCCGCGCCCAGCAGGGGCACCAGGACGAGCAATCCGATGAGGTTCTCCACCGTCAGTGTCCCCTTACAGCTTCAGCAGGCCGGCGTCGTCGACCGAGGCCGAGTGGCGGGAGCGGAAGATCGTCACGATGATCGCGAGACCGATCACGACTTCGGCGGCGGCCACGACCATCGTGAAGAAGGCGATGATCTGGCCGTCGAGATTGCCGTGCATCCGGGAGAAGGTGACGAACGCCAGATTGCAGGCGTTCAGCATCAGCTCGACGCACATGAAGATGACGATCGCGTTCCGCCGGATGAGCACGCCGGCGGCGCCGATGGTGAACAGCAGGGCCGCCAGATAGAGGTAGTTGACCGGATTCACTGGGCACCCTCCTGCGAACGGTCCTTGTGCCGGCCCAGCCGCTCCTCCGCGCGCTGCTCCAGCGCCGCCAGGTCCGCAAGTGCCTCGGCGGACACGTCGCGGATCTGGCCCCGGGCGCGCAGCGTGGGGTTGACGGTGAGCTCGGACGGTGTCCCGTCGGGCAGCAGGCCGGGGACGTCGACGGCGTTGTGCCGGGCGTAGACGCCGGGCGCGGGCAGGGGCGGCAGGTGCTGGGAGCGCACGCGCGCCTCGGACATCTCGCGCTGGGTGGCGGCCCGTTCGGTGCGCTCGCGGTGGGTGAGGACCATGGCCCCCACGGCCGCGGTGATGAGCAGCGCGCCGGTGATCTCGAAGGCGAAGACGTACTTGGTGAAGATCAGCGCGGCCAGCCCCTGGACGTTGCCGCCGGAGTTGGCCTGGCCCAGGCCGTTGAACTGGTCCAGCGAGGCGTTGGCGATGCCGGCCGCGAGCAGGATGCCGAAGCCCAGCACGCACAGCCCCGCCAGCCAGCGCTGGCCTCTGATCGTCTCCTTCAGCGAGTCCGCGGCCGTGACGCCCACCAGCATCACCACGAACAGGAACAGCATCATGATCGCGCCGGTGTAGACGACGATCTGCACGATGCCGAGGAAGTAGGCGCCGTTGGCGAGGTAGAAGACCGCCAGGACGATCATCGTCCCGGCGAGCGACAGCGCGCTGTGCACGGCCTTCTTCATCAGCACCGCGCCCAGGGCGCCGGCCACGGCGACGACCGCCAGCAGCCAGAACTGGACCGCCTCGCCGGTCGACGTCGCCGAGGCGGCGGCAGCGACGCTCATGCCTCCACCTCTTCCTCGTGGTTCTCCTTCGGCTTCTCGCCCTTGGAGACGGCCACCTGCCGCTCCGTGCCCGGCGCGGCCTCGGTCACCAGGCCCCGGTAGTAGTCCTGTTCGGTCATGCCGGGGTAGATCGCGTGCGGGGTGTCGACCATGCGGTCCTCCAGCCCCGCCAGCAGCTGCTCCTTCGTATAGATGAGCGACTCGCGGCTGGCGTCGGCCAGTTCGTACTCGTTCGTCATCGTCAGCGCCCGGGTCGGGCAGGCCTCGACGCACAGGCCGCACAGGATGCAGCGCAGGTAGTTGATCTGGTAGACGCGGCCGTAGCGCTCGCCCGGGGAGTAGCGCTCCTCCTCGGTGTTGTCCGCGCCCTCGACGTAGATCGCGTCCGCCGGGCAGGCCCAGGCGCACAGCTCGCAGCCGATGCACTTCTCCAGGCCGTCGGGGTGGCGGTTGAGCTGGTGACGGCCGTGGAAGCGCGGCGCCGTGTGCTTCTTCTCCTCCGGGTACTGCTCGGTCAGCCGCTTCTTGAACATGGCCTTGAAGGTCACGCCGAAGCCGGCCACGGGATTCTGGAAGGGGGTCCGGGGGGCGTCCCCCCGGGAAGACTCGCTAGACACCGTCGGCCTCCTCTCGGTCACTGTGAGTGTCCACCCCGCCACTGACAATCAGCTCCGCGTCACGGCGCGACCGGCGCCGGGGCACGGGCGGCAGCGTCTGACCGGGCAGCGGGGGCACGGGGAAGCCGCCCGCCATCGGGTCGAACGGAGGCGCCGGCTCCGCGACGCCCTCCTCCCCGGCCTTGTCGCCGTCGCGCCCGCGGAAGACGTCGACGAGGAGCGAGAGCAGCAGGATCGCGAGGACCGCGCCCCCGACGTACAGCACGATGTCCTGGAAGTCGTAGTTCTCGTTGCGCAGCGCCCGTACGGTCGCGACGAGCATCAGCCACACCAGCGAGACCGGGATGAGCACCTTCCAGCCGAGCTTCATCAGCTGGTCGTAGCGGACCCGGGGCAGCGTGCCGCGCAGCCAGATGAAGAAGAACAGCAGCAGCTGCACCTTGATGACGAACCACAGCATCGGCCACCAGCCGTGGTTGGCGCCCTCCCAGAACGCGGAGAGCGGATACGGGGCCTGCCAGCCGCCCAGGAAGAGCGTGACCGCCACCGCCGAGACCGTCACCATGTTCACGTACTCGGCCAGCATGAACATCGCGAACTTGATGGAGGAGTACTCGGTGTTGAAGCCGCCCACCAGGTCACCCTCGGACTCCGGCATGTCGAAGGGGGCCCGGTTCGTCTCCCCGACCATCGTCGCGATGTAGACGAGGAAGGAGACCGGCAGCAGCAGTACGTACCACCGGTCGTGCTGGGCCTCGACGATCGTCGACGTCGACATCGAGCCGGAGTAGAGGAAGACCGACGCGAAGGCGGCGCCCATCGCGATCTCGTAGGAGATCATCTGCGCGCAGGAGCGCAACCCGCCGAGCAGCGGGTACGTCGAGCCCGAGGACCAGCCGGCCAGCACGATGCCGTAGATGCCGATCGAGGCGACCGCGAGGATGTACAGGATCGCGATCGGCAGGTCGGTCAGCTGCATCGTCGTGCGGTGGCCGAAGACGGAGACCTCGTTGCCCGCCGGGCCGAAGGGGATCACCGCGATGGCCATGAACGCCGGGATCGCGGCGACGATCGGCGCGAGGACGTAGACGACCTTGTCGGCGCGCCGGACGACCAGGTCCTCCTTGAGCATCAGCTTGATGCCGTCGGCCAGCGACTGCAGCATGCCCCAGGGGCCGTGCCGGTTGGGGCCGATGCGCAGCTGCATCCAGGCGACGACCTTGCGCTCCCAGACGATGGAGAAGAGCACGGTCAGCATCAGGAACGCGAAGCAGAAGACGGCCTTGACGACCACCAGCCACCACGGGTCCCTGCCGAACATCGACAGGTCCTCGACGGCCAGTCGGCTCAGTGCAGGGTTCACGACCGCACCTCCCGTCCCGCGTCCCCGGCGCTCTCGGCGCCCTCATCGGCGGACGCCCCGATCCGTACGAGCTGTCCCGGGCACGCCCCGGTGTCGGAGGCGACGCCGCCGCCCACCGAGTTCAGCGGCAGCCACACCACCCGGTCCGGCATCGGTGTCACGCACAGCGGCAGCCGGACCGTGCCGGCCGGGCCGGTCACCGCCAGGTACTCGCCGTCGCGCACGCCCGCCTCGGCCGCCGTGGCCGCCGAGAGGCGGGCGAGGGCGGCGTGCCGGGTGCCGGCCAGCGCGTCGTCGCCCTCCTGCAGCCGGCCCAGGTCGAGCAGCAGCCGGTGCCCGGCCAGCACCGCCTCGCCGGGCTCCGGGCGCGGCAGCGGCCGGCCCGGTTCCGACGGGCCGGCGGCCCGCTCACCGCTCCAGCGGCCCAGGCGGGCCATCTCCGCCCGTACGGCCGGCAGATCGGGCAGGGCGAGGTCGGCGCCCATCGCGTCGGCCAGCATGTGCAGCACGCGCGCGTCCGGCAGGGCGTGCCGCCGGGCCAGCTGGTCCGGTTTGACCGCGGCCTCGAACGGCCGTGCCCGGCCCTCCCAGTTGAGGAAGGTCCCGGACTTCTCCACGACGGCCGCGACGGGCAGCACCACGTCGGCCCGGTCCGTCACCTCGCCCGGCCGCTGTTCCAGGCTGACGAGGAAGCCCACCGCGTCCAGCGCCTCCCGGGCGCGCGCCGGGTCGGGCAGGTCCGCGACCTCCACGCCGCCCACGACCAGGGCCGCCAGCTCGCCGGTGACCGCCGCCCCGACGATCTGGCCGGTGTCCCGGCCGGGGCTGCGGGGCAGTTCGGACACGCCCCAGGCCGCCGCCGTCTCCTCCCGCGCCCGCGGGTCGGTGGCCGGCCGGCCGCCCGGCAGCAGCCCCGGCAGGGCCCCTGCCTCGACCGCGCCCCGCTCCCCCGCCCGGCGCGGCATCCACACCAGCTCCGCACCCGTCGCCGCGGCCGCCTCCACGGCGGCCGTCAGCGCGCCCGGCACGCCTGCCAGCCGCTCGCCGACCACGATCACCGAGCCGGCGGCGCGCAGCGCCTCCGCGGCCGCCCGGCCGTCGGCGTCCAGGCCCGAGGCCCCGGCCAGCGCCCGCAGCCACTCGGTCTCGGTGCCGGGCGCGGCCGGCAGCAGCGTGCCGCCGGCCTTGCGCAGGCCGTCACTCGCGTGCGTGGCCAGCGCGAACGTACGCTGCCCGCGCTTGCGCCAGGCCTTGCGCAGCCGCAGGAAGACGCCGGGCGCCTCCTCCTCGACCTCCAGACCGGCCAGCAGCACGGCGGGCGCCTTCTCCAGCGCCGTGTACGTAAGTCCCCGGCCGTCCAGGTCCCGGCCGCGCCCCGCCACGTGGGCCGCGAGGAAGTCGGCCTCCTCGCCGCTGTGCACCCGCGCCCGGAAGTCCACGTCGTGCGTGTCGAGCGCCACGCGGGCGAACTTGGCGTAGCCGTAGGCGTCCTCCACGGTCAGCCGGCCGCCCGCCAGCACCCCGGCCCGGCCCCGCGCCGCCGCGAGCCCCCGGGCCGCGGCCTCGAGCGCCTCCGGCCAGCTGGCGGGCTCCAGCGCCCCGGCCTCGTTGCGGACCAGGGGCGTCTCGATGCGCTCCGGCCGCTGCGCGTAGCGGAACGCGAAGCGGCCCTTGTCGCACAACCACTCCTCGTTGACCTCGGGGTCCTCGGCGGCGAGGCGGCGCATCACCTTGCCGCGCCGGTGGTCCGTGCGCGTCGCGCAGCCGCCCGCGCAGTGCTCGCAGACCGACGGGGAGGAGACGAGGTCGAAGGGGCGGGCACGGAATCGGTACGCCGCCGACGTCAGCGCGCCCACCGGGCAGATCTGGATGGTGTTGCCGGAGAAGTACGACCGGAACGGGTCGCCCTCGCCCGTGCCCACCTGCTCCAGCGCCCCGCGCTCCAGCAGCTCGATCATCGGGTCGCCCGCGATCTCGTTGGAGAAGCGGGTACAGCGCGCGCACAGCACGCACCGCTCGCGGTCCAGCAGGATCTGCGCGGAGATCGGCAGGGGCTTGGTGTAGGTGCGCTTGCGGCCCTCGAAGCGGGTGTCGGCCTGCCCGGCGCTCATGGCCTGGTTCTGCAGCGGGCACTCGCCGCCCTTGTCGCAGACGGGGCAGTCGAGCGGGTGGTTGATCAGCAGCAGCTCCATCACGCCGCGCTGCGCCTTCTCGGCGACGGGCGAGGTCAGCTGCGACTTGACGACCATGCCGTCGGTGCAGGTGATCGTGCAGGAGGCCATCGGCTTGCGCTGGCCCTCGACCTCGACGATGCACTGCCGGCAGGCGCCGGCCGGGTCCAGCAGCGGATGGTCGCAGAAGCGCGGGATCTCGATGCCGAGCAGCTCGGCCGCCCGGATGACGAGCGTGCCCTTGGGCACGGAGATCTGGATGCCGTCGATGGTGACGGACACCAGGTCCTCCGGTGGGACGGCCGCGTTCCCTCCCGGGGAGGGGGCGGACGTGGTGACGGTCATGCGTTCACCCCCAGGTGAGCGTGCTGGTGGTTGGCGGGGCCGTCGGCCCACACCGTCGACTTCGCCGGGTCGAAGGGGCAGCCGCGGCCCTTGATGTGCTGCTCGTACTCGCCGCGGAAGTACTGCAGCGAGGAGAAGATGGGGCTGGCCGCGCCGTCGCCGAGCGCGCAGAAGGACTTGCCGTTGATGTTGTCGGCGATGTCGGCGAGCTTGTCGAGGTCGGCCATGCGGCCCTTGCCGGCCTCGATGTCCCGCAGCAACTGCACCAGCCAGTAGGTGCCTTCGCGGCAGGGCGTGCACTTGCCGCAGGACTCGTGGGCGTAGAACTCGGTCCAGCGGGTCACCGCCCGCACCACGCACGTCGTCTCGTCGAAGCACTGCAGGGCCTTGGTGCCGAGCATCGAGCCCGCCGCGCCCACGGCCTCGTAGTCGAGCGGTACGTCCAGGTGCTCGTCGGTCAGCAGCGGGGTCGAGGAGCCGCCCGGCGTCCAGAACTTGAGCCGGTGGCCGGGGCGCATGCCGCCGCTCATGCCGAGCAGCTGGCCCAGGGTGACGCCGAGCGGCGCCTCGTACTGGCCGGGGCCCGCGACATGGCCGCTGAGGGAGTAGATCGTGAAGCCCGGGGACTTCTCGCTGCCCATCGAACGGAACCATTCCTTGCCGCGGTTGAGGATCGCGGGGACCGAGGCGATGGACTCGACGTTGTTCACGACGGTGGGGCACGCGTACAGGCCCGCGACGGCGGGGAAGGGGGGCCTCAGCCGGGGCTGGCCGCGCCGGCCTTCGAGCGAGTCGAGGAGGGCGGTCTCCTCGCCGCAGATGTAGGCGCCCGCCCCCGCGTGCACGGTGACGTCGAGGTCGAGTCCGCTGCCGAGGATGTTCCGGCCGAGATAGCCCGCCGCGTACGCCTCGCGCACGGCCTCGTGCAGCCGGCGCAGCACGGGGACGGTCTCGCCGCGCAGATAGATGAAGGCGCGGCTGGAGCGGATCGCCCAGCAGGCGATCACCATGCCCTCGATGAGGGAGTGCGGGTTGGCGAAGAGGAGGGGGATGTCCTTGCAGGTGCCGGGCTCGGACTCGTCGGCGTTGACGACGAGGTAGTGCGGCTTGCCGTCGCCCTGGGGGATGAACTGCCACTTCATGCCGGTCGGGAAGCCGGCGCCGCCGCGGCCGCGCAGCCCGGAGTCCTTGACGTAGGCGATGACGTCGTCGGGGGTCATGGCGAGGGCCTTGCGCGCGCCCTCGTAGCCCTCGTGGCGCAGATAGGTCTCCAGCGTCCAGGAGCGGGGCTCGTCCCAGAAGGCGCTCAGGACGGGCGCGAGCAGCTTCTCGGGACTGGTCTCGAAGATCTCGGGTGCCACGGTCATCCCTCCCCCTCCTCGGTGACCGGTCCGCTGGGGTGATCGGGGTCCGAGGCGGATGTCTGCGGTGGATGCTGCGTCCCGGAGGGACTCGATGAGGGGTGGTGGTCGGGCGACGGGTGGGAGTGGGAGCTCAGGTGCTCCGGGGGGCGCTCGTCATGCGGGGGCGCGCCCCGCGGGGGGCCGACGCGGGCGGTGCCGTTCTCGCCCTTGGCCAGCCGCAGCCCGGCCAGCGAGGCGGGGCCGGCGCCGCCGCTCGCCTCGACGGCGCCGGGGCGCCGGTCGGGGAAGCCGGCCAGGATGCGGGCCGTCTCCCGGTACGTGCACAGGGGGGCGCCGCGCGTGGGTTCGGCGCCGCGGCCGGCCCGCAGGTCGTCGACGAGCCGGATGGCGCTCTCGGGCGTCTGGTTGTCGAAGAACTCCCAGTTGACCATCACCACGGGCGCGAAGTCGCAGGCCGCGTTGCACTCGATGTGTTCGAGGGTGACCTTGCCGTCGTCGGTGGTCTCGCCGTTGCCGACGTCCAGGTGGCGCTTGAGGGCGTCGAAGATGGCGTCGCCGCCCAGCACCGCGCACAGCGTGTTGGTGCAGACGCCGACCTGGTAGTCGCCGCCGGGCTTGCGCCGGTACATGGTGTAGAAGGTCGCCACCGCCGTGACCTCGGCCGTGGTGAGCCCGAGGAGCTCCGCGCACAGGCGGATGCCGGTGCGGGTGATGTACCCCTCCTCGGCCTGCACGAGGTGCAGCAGCGGCAGCAGGGCGCTGCGGCTGTCGGGGTAGCGGGCGATCACCTCCCGGGCGTCCGTCTCGAGCCGGGCCCGTACGTCGGCGGGGTAGTCGGGCGCGGGGAGTTGCGGCATCCCCAGCTGTACGTCGGTCACCGGTCTACGCCTCCCATCACGGGATCGATCGAGGCCACGGCCACGATGACGTCGGCGACCTGGCCGCCTTCGCACATGGCCGCCATGGCCTGCAGGTTGGTGAAGGAGGGGTCGCGGAAGTGGACCCGGTAGGGGCGGGTGCCGCCGTCGCTGACCACGTGCACGCCGAGCTCGCCCTTGGGGGACTCCACGGCCGTGTACGCCTGCCCGGGCGGCACCCGGAAGCCCTCCGTCACCAGCTTGAAGTGGTGGATCAGGGCCTCCATGGAGGTGCCCATGATCTTCTTGATGTGGTCGAGGGAGTTGCCGAGCCCGTCCGGGCCCAGCGCCAGCTGCGCGGGCCAGGCGATCTTCTTGTCCGCGACCATGACGGGGCCGGGCTGGAGCCGGTCCAGGCACTGCTCGATGATCCGCAGCGACTGGCGCATCTCCTCCAGCCGGATCAGGAAGCGCCCGTAGGCGTCGCAGGTGTCGGTGGTGGGGACCTCGAAGTCGTAGTTCTCGTAGCCGCAGTAGGGCTGGGCCTTGCGCAGGTCGTGCGGGAGGCCCGCGGAGCGCAGGATGGGCCCGGTGGCGCCCAGCGCCATGCAGCCGGTGAGGTCGAGGTGGCCGACGTTCTGCATGCGGCCCTTGAAGATGGGGTTCCCCGTGGCGAGCTTGTCGTACTCGGGGAGGTTCCGGCGCATCTTCTTCACGAACTCGCGCACCTGGTCCACGGCGCCGGGCGGCAGGTCCTGGGCGAGGCCGCCGGGGCGTACGTAGGCGTGGTTCATGCGGAGGCCGGTGATCAGCTCGAAGATGTCGAGGACGAGCTCGCGGTCCCGGAAGCCGTAGATCATGATCGTGGTGGCGCCGAGCTCCATGCCGCCGGTGGCGATGGCCACCAGGTGGGAGGAGATGCGGTTGAGCTCCATGAGCATGACGCGGACGACCGAGGCGCGGTCGGGGACCTGATCCTCGATGCCCAGGAGCTTCTCCACGCCCAGGCAGTACGCCGTCTCGTTGAAGAACGGCGTCAGGTAATCCATGCGCGTGACGAACGTGGTGCCCTGGGTCCAGTTCCGGAATTCGAGGTTCTTCTCGATGCCGGTGTGCAGATAGCCGATGCCGCAGCGGGCCTCGGTGACCGTCTCGCCGTCGATCTCCAGGATGAGGCGCAGCACTCCATGGGTAGAGGGGTGCTGGGGGCCCATGTTGACGACGATGCGCTCGTCGTCGGCCTGCTTGGCGGCGGAGGCGATCTCGTCCCAGTCGCCGCCGGTGACGGTGTAGACGGCGCCCTCGGTGGTCTCGCGGGGACCGGCGGCGGCGTCGTGGGGAGTGGAGGACGGAGTGGACATCAGCTGTACGACCTCCGCTGGTCCGGAGCCGGGATCTGGGCGCCCTTGTACTCGACGGGGATGCCGCCGAGGGGGTAGTCCTTGCGCTGCGGGAAGCCCTGCCAGTCGTCGGGCATCATGATCCGGGTGAGCGCCGGGTGGCCGTCGAAGACCAGGCCGAAGAAGTCGTACGTCTCGCGCTCGTGCCAGTCGTTGGTCGGGTAGACGGCGACGAGGGACGGCAGGTGCGGGTCGTCGTCGGGGACGCCGACCTCCAGCCTGATCAGCCGGTTGTGGGTGATCGAGCGCAGGTGGTAGACCGCGTGCAGCTCGCGGCCCTTGTCCCCGGGGAAGTGCACTCCGCTCACGCCCGTGCACAGCTCGAAGCGGAGGGCGGGGTCGTCGCGCAGGGTGCGGGCGACGAGCGGCAGGTGCTCGCGGGCGATGTGGAAGGTGAGCTCGCCGCGGTCCACGACGGTCTTCTCGATCGCGTTCTGCGGGACGAGCCCCTGTTCCTCCAGGGCGCCCTCCAGCTCGTCGGCCACCTCGTCGAACCAGCCGCCGTACGGGCGGGGGGTCCCGCCGGGCAGCCGTACGGTGCGCACGAGGCGGCTGTAGCCGGTGGTGTCGCCGCCGTTGTTCGCGCCGAACATGCCGTGGCGGACGCCGATGACCTCGCCGTGGTCCAGGCGCTGGCCGGGCAGGTTCTGGGTGCCGAGATCCTTGTCGGGGTTGACCCCGTTCGGTCCCTTGGGGTTCTTCTCGCTCACCGGAGCAGCCCCTTCATCTCGATCAGCGGCAGGGCCTTGATCGCCCTCTCCTCCGCCTCCCGCTCCGCCTCCTCGCGGTGGGCGCCGAGCTTCTCGGACTGGATCTTCTTGTGGAGCTTGAGGATCGAGTCCAGGAGCATCTCGGGCCGGGGCGGGCAGCCGGGCAGGTAGATGTCGACCGGCACGATGTGGTCGACGCCCTGCACGATCGCGTAGTTGTTGAACATGCCACCGCTGGAGGCACAGACGCCCATGGAGATCACCCACTTGGGGTTGGGCATCTGGTCGTAGACCTGCCGCAGCACGGGCGCCATCTTCTGGCTGACCCGGCCGGCCACGATCATCAGATCGGCCTGCCGGGGCGAGCCGCGGAAGACCTCCATGCCGAAGCGGGCCAGGTCGTAGCGGCCGGCGCCGGTGGTCATCATCTCGATGGCGCAGCAGGCCAGGCCGAAGGTGGCCGGGAAGACGGATGCCTTGCGCACCCATCCCGCGGCCTGTTCCACGGTGGTCAGCAGAAAACCGCTGGGCAGCTTTTCCTCGAGTCCCATGTCCCGCGAAGCCCCCTAGTCCCATTCCAGGCCGCCGCGACGCCAGACGTAGGCGTAGGCGACGAAGACGGTGAGCACGAAGAGGAGCATCTCCACGAGCCCGAACAGCCCCAGGGAGTCGAAGGTGACGGCCCAGGGGTAGAGGAAGACGATCTCGATGTCGAAGACGATGAAGAGCATCGCCGTGAGGTAGTACTTGATCGGGAAGCGGCCGCCACCGGCCGGGTGCGGGGTCGGCTCGATGCCGCATTCGTACGCCTCGAGCTTGGCGCGGTTGTACCGCTTGGGCCCGATGATCGATGCCATGACCACGGAGAAGATCGCGAAGCCTGCACCGAGGGCTCCCAGTACGAGGATGGGCGCGTAGGCGTTCACCGCTCCTCGCTCCTTCCAGTCTGTCGACGCTGACTGCTGGCTGACCGGACCCGGCGGCGGGCTCACCGCCCCCTGCCGCCGGCGAGCCGTCCTCGGCGGGATCACCGCGAAGATCGCCGGCATGTGAGGCAGTTCACAAGCCCGGTTCGATTGCATCCTATGCCCGTCGGTCTGTGATCTGCGACACGGCGAACACGACCACGTTTGTGATCTCCACCACCTGACGAACGATCATCAAGTCGGATGAGCGGTGATCTTCATACGCGAAGCGGTTGAGTGATCACCAGAGGTGACAATCGGGGGTCGAAGCGCTGGTCGGAGCGGTGAGGCACTATCAAGCCGTGGCCGGTTCGCGCAAATTGGCATGATCGATTGTCAAGTGATAAGGGGGGCGCGCCCGCTGGGCCGGCCGCCGTCGCCGGCCACTGCCCGCCGTCCGGTCGCCGGGGCGCCGGGCGGGACGGGCGTTGCGTGAGTTCCGCCACGCGCCGAGAGGTTCGGGATCCGGTTTTGCCGGGTAGCCTCGACGGGCGGACCGTAAAGGTGATAAGACGTCCGCCGACCGTCGGTCGGATGGCCAAATGCCGTGCTGAGGGGCCTGATCGCCCCCCGGGGCCGGGGCCGCGCCGTGACCCTCCCGTGATCCGAAGGTCCGAATTCTGGGCGCGTTCACGCCAATTGTGACGCACGTCACTTATCTTGAACTCAACCTGTGCGGCCTGATAGTCCGTTGTCCCATGTCCCCGAACGCGCACATAACCAGCCACCGGAAGCCCCGTCGCCCCGCGACCCAGTCGTGGGTCGTCCGCACGGGTGTTGCCGGTGGCGTCCTCAGCACCCTGGCCGTGGCCGGCACCGCTTCCGCCACCACGTCCGAGAAGCCCACCGAGGCGACCATGGAGATGCCCGCGTTCAACGCGGCGCTGTCCACCTCCATCGCGCAGAGCGCGGTCGCCACGCAGCAGACCGCTGTGGACTACCAGGTCCGCGCACAGGTCGAGGAGGCCCTCGACCAGGCCAAGGCCGACGCCAAGAAGGCCAAGGAAGAGGCCGAGCGCAAGGCCGAGGCCGAGCGCAAGGCCAAGGAGAAGCGCGAGGCGGACGAGGCCCGTGCCTCCCGCACCAGCGACCGCGGCTCCCTGGGCACCAAGTCGACGTCCGCGTCCGGCAGCGAGGCCGGCTCGTCGTCCTCCTCCACGGCCACGGGCAGCTCCGCGAGCCTGGTCAACTTCCTGCGCGCGCAGGTCGGCAAGGCCTACGTGATGGGCTCCACCGGCCCGTCCTCCTACGACTGCTCGGGCCTGGTCATGGCTGCCTACAGCCAGATCGGCATCGACCTGCCCCGCGTCTCCCAGGACCAGTCGACGGCCGGCACCCAGGTGTCGACCTCCAACCTCAAGGTCGGCGACATCCTCTACTGGGGCTCGGCGGGCAGCGCGTACCACGTGGCCGTCTACATCGGCGGTGGCAAGTTCATCGGCGCGCAGAACCCCAGCACGGGCATCGTCGAGCGCGACATGAGCTACTCCCCGCCCACGGGTGCCGTCCGCGTCATGTGACGCACGTGCGCTCCGCGCACACCGGACACGGAAGGGCCGCCGTTCCCCCCGCTCGGGACGGCGGCCCTTCGGCATGTCCGGGTGCCCACCCCCGTTGTCCACGGGCACCCGGTCCCCTGTGCCGGTAACCGAGTCTGGGCGGATGTCCGGCCGAAGGGCAAACCCCTTCGGCACGGGTCGAATTCGGACGTACGACGGAAGGGCCGCCCGGGCGGAAAACCGCAGGCGGCGGCCGTGGAACGGCCAAAAACGGGACCGCCCGCCGTGCGGGGGCGTTCGCACGGCGGGCGGCGCGGAGGGACGGGTCCCCGGTCAGGGAAGGCGGCCGGCGGCGGGCCCGCCGGCCGGGGCCGCGGAGCGTTCGTCCACGACCCGCACCTTCCCTTCACGAGGGAGCCGTTCCATTCCCAACCGGAATGGGGTTCCCCTCATTACTTCCGTAAAGCCGACACGCCGAAACGGCGCAAAAGCTACTCGAAAGGGTGAATCTACGGGCGCGTTACGAGCGCGGGGCCACCTTGCTCAGGCCGTTGATGATGCGGTCCATCGCGTCGCCGCCCGTCGGGTCGGTCAGGTTCGCCAGCATCTTCAGCGTGAACTTCATCAGCAGCGGATGCGTCAGCCCGCGCTCCGTGGCCAGCTTCATGACCTTCGGGTTGCCGATGAGCTTCACGAACGCCCGGCCGAGCGTGTAATAGCCCCCGTAGGTGTCCTTGAGGATCTTCGGGTAGCGCTGCAGCACCAGCTCCCGCTGGGCGTACGAGGCACGGGCGTGCGCCTGGACGATGACGTCGGCGGCGATCTGCCCGGACTCCATGGCGTAGGCGATGCCCTCGCCGTTGAAGGGGTTGACCAGGCCGCCCGCGTCGCCGACGAGCAGCAGGCCGCGCGTGTAGTGCGGCTGGCGGTTGAAGGCCATGGGCAGGGCGGCGCCGCGGATGGGGCCGGTCATGTTCTCGGGGGTGTAGCCCCAGTCCTCGGGCATGGAGGCGCACCAGGCCTTGAGGATCTCGCGCCAGTCCAGCTCCTTGAAGGAGTTGGAGGTGTTCAGCACGCCCAGGCCGACGTTGCTGGTGCCGTCGCCCATGCCGAAGATCCAGCCGTAGCCGGGGAGCAGCCGGTCCTGCGCACCGCGCCGGTCCCACAGCTCCAGCCAGGACTCGAGGTAGTCGTCGTCGTGGCGCGGGGAGGTGAAGTACGTGCGCACGGCCACGCCCATCGGGCGGTCCTCGCGCCGGTGCAGGCCCATGGCCAGGGACAGCCGGGTGGAGTTGCCGTCGGCCGCGACGACCAGGGGCGCGTGGAAGGTGACCGGGGTCTTGTCCTCGCCGAGCTTCGCCTCCACCCCGACGATGCGGCCGGTGCGGTCGTCGATGACGGGCGCGCCCACGTTGCAGCGCTCGTACAGCCGGGCTCCGGCCTTCACGGCGTGCTGGGCGAGCTGCTCGTCGAAGTCGTCGCGCTTGCGGACCAGTCCGTAGTCGGGGAACGAGGCCAGGTCGGGCCAGTCCAGCTCGAGCCGGACGCCGCCGCCGATGATGCGCAGGCCCTTGTTGCGCAGCCAGCCCGCCTCCTCGGAGATGTCGATGCCCATCGACACGAGCTGCTTGGTGGCGCGCGGGGTGAGGCCGTCGCCGCACACCTTCTCGCGCGGGAAGGCGGTCTTCTCCAGGAGGAGGACGTCGAGGCCGGCCTTGGCGAGGTGGTACGCCGTCGTGGAGCCGGAGGGGCCTGCCCCGACGACGATCACATCAGCGCTGTGTTCGGTAGGGGACTCGGTCACGGCGGCTCTCCGTTCGGCGAGGGAAGGGTCGTCGCCGAGTCTATGAGCCGGGCGGGAACGGAAGGTCGGCGACCGCCCGTTCCCGCCCGGCCCCGGGCTCAGCTGACGCCGTAGGGCCCGACCCACCAGAACTGCAGGGCGGTGTCGAAGACCTTCCGGGCGTCGGGGTAGAAGCGCTCGCGCTCGGAGTACATGACCGCGTACTCGGTGCCGTTCTCGTCCACGTACGCCTGGTTCAGGGCGTGCATGACCTCGCCGTTCTTCTCCCGCCAGGTCCACTCCCACAGGGCGCCGGGCCGGCCCATGAAGGTGTTCGCGGTCATCTGGACCCGCTGGTAGCCCTCCTGCTTGCCGACCGACTTCTCCATCTCCTGGAAGTGGTCGTACGCCGACGCGCCCGCGTTCGGCACGATGCCGACGCGGATGTGGCCGGGGCCGGTGGGGCCGGCGTAGTCGATCTGGTTGGTGCCCTTGTTCTCGCGCTGCCAGGACTCGGGCACCGCGAGGGAGAAGCCCTCGGGAGAGGTCATCCGCTGGTAGCCCTTGGGGGGCTCACCCTTGGGGGGACGCGGCTTGGAGCCCGGCCGCGCGGACGCGGACGGGGACGGCCCCGCGGACGGCGCCCCCGAAGCACCGTCGCCCCCGGTGGCCCCGCCGGACGGCGCCTGACTCTGCGAAGCGGGAGCCTTGGCATCCTCCCCGCCCCCACTGTTCTTGCCGTTCCCCAGGAGCATCACCCCGGCCGTAGCGGCCCCACCGACCAAAAAGGCCGCCAGCCCGATGGCCACCCACATGAGCGGCCGCCGCACGGACCGCGCGGGCGCGGCCGGGACGGGGCCGGGGACGGTGAGGTGGGCGAAGGACGAGTGGGGGGACGGGGCGGGGGCGAACGCGTCGTACTGGGCGGTGGCCGGGCCGGCCGGGTGGGCGGCGAACGGCGCGGGCTGGGCGGCGGGTGCACTGGGGTGGGCGACGGAGTGCGCCACGGTCTGGGCGCCTGCCGGACCACCGGCGGGCGCGGGCTGCGCGGCAGGCTGAGCGGCCGACGACGGGGGCTGGGCCCCGGCCGGCGGTGCGGGCTGCGCGGCGGCCTGACCCGCTGCGGACGAGAGCTGGGCCCCGGCCGGCGAAGCAGGCTGCTTGACGGTCGGGCTCGGGGCGACCGACTGGGCCCCGGCCGGCGGCACGGGCCGCGCGGCGGCCTGGCCCGCCGCAGACGCGGCCGAGTCGGCCGCCTGGGCGCCGGCCGCAGGCGCGGCAGCCGCAGCCGGCGCCGCCGGCGGCCACGCCGGCTGTGCAGTCGGCGCGGTCGGCTGGGCACCGCCCGTCGGCATCGACTGGGCACCGCCCGACGGCATCGGCTGAGCGCCAGCCGTCGGCATCGGCGGCATCGGCGGCACCGGCTGGGCCGGCGGCGCGGGAGGCGCCGAGGGGGCGGTGCGGGGCGTGGAGGCCGGGCCGCGGGGGTGGGTCAGGGCTGTGGCCAGGAGGAGCGCGCCGGCGGTCCACAGGAGGCCGAAGAGCAGCAGTTCGCCGGCGTTCGTGGCGACCGATCCGTCCGTGCCCTGGCTCCGGGACGAGAAGGACGTGCCCGTCGTCATCTCCATCGCACCGCCGGAGACGAACGACAGCAGCCACAGCGTCGCCAGGAAGAAGATCCCGGAGAGCACCTGCTCGGTGCGGTCCGCCGAGCGGCGGGCCACCGTCACGGCCAGGATCACCGCGCAGGCCACGCCCGCCGCCACCGCGCCGGTCTGGGCCCAGCCGCCCGCGAGGTCGCCGATCTCGGAGAGGCCGAGGGTCTCGCCGGTGTGGCGTCCGTGCTCGGTGGAGGAGCCCTCCACGCCCGCGCCCCAGGACAGGCCGAGCGCCATGAGGCCGAGGTTGATCAGGAAGGGCAGCGAGCCGGCCCACGCCCAGTCGCCCGTCTCGTCCGGGTGGGAGGCGATCACGAAGAACACGATCACCCCGCACAGCGCCACCGACAGCCCGAGGGCGCGCAGGGCCGTGCCCCACGCCCGTACGGCCAGCTGGGCGCCGGCGCCCAGGCGCGCGGCCACCGCGTCGCGGCAGAGCACCGCGCCGCTCACCACGCCCGCCAGCGCGCCCGAGAACAGCGCGGCCAGCACAGGGGTGGTGGAGACGGAGACGATCTCGAGGTCCGGCTGTCCGTAGAGGCCGAGCAGGAGCACGGCCCCCGCACAGATCAGGGCGATGCGCAGCGTGGCCTCCGCGCCGCCGCCGGAGCCGCCGGAGCCGGCGGGCAGCGTGCGGCGCAGCCGCTTGGCGCCGAGGGCCACCGCACCCGCCCACAGGGCGGTGATGGTCAGCGGCCACACGGACACCGAGCCGCTGCCGCGCACCAACATCGTCAGCAGGCCGCCGCCGCTGCGCGTCTCGACCTCCAGGGTCGCGCCCAGCCCCTGCAGGAGCAGGCCGATGGCGGCCGGGAAGCGGTCGGACCAGCTGGTGAGGCCCAGTTCCTCGTAGTCACCGGGGGACGGCAGCGAGATCACGAGCGCGAGGACGAGCAGCAGGGCCGTCGGCCACGCCGCCGCCTTCGCGGAGCCCGCCCAGTCACCGGTGAAGGCGCGGCGCAGGAACAGCGCCCCGCGCGAGGGCGGGGCGTAGGGGGCGTACCCGGGCGGGGCACCCGGCAGCGGCGGCTGACCCGGCGGGGCCGGGGGCGCGGCTGGGGGCGGGGGCGACGGCGGCATGACAGGAGCGGTGGCGGTGCCGGCGGCCGTTGCCCCGGCCGCCGCCCTCTCCGCCTCCGGCCGTTCCTTTCCGCACTTCATGCAGAAGCGCGCGTCCGGTTCGAACGCGGAACCACAGGCGGGACAGAACGAGGGCATAGGGCCTCCGGGATTCGGACTGATCATGACTGGGAAAGGTCAAGATCGTACCGATCACAAATTGCCTGGCCATGACAACGAACAGGACGCGCAATAAGCGCGCCCTGCCCCGGAATTGCCCGTTCCGCAGCGCTACGCGAGCTTGGTGCCCCGGTGCAGCGCGACGACTCCGCCCGTGAGGTTGCGCCAGGCCACGTTCGCCCAGCCGGCCTGCTGCAGGCGCGTCGCGAGCCGCGCCTGGTCGGGCCACTCGCGGATCGACTCGGCGAGGTAGACGTAGGCGTCCGGGCTGCTGCACACGGTCCGCGCGATCGGCGGCAGCGCGCGCATCAGGTACTCGCTGTAGACGGTGCGGAACGGCGCCCACGTGGGGTGGCTGAACTCGCAGATGACCACACGGCCGCCGGGCTTGGTGACCCGCAGCATCTCGCGCAGCGCGGTGTCGGTCTCCTGCACGTTGCGCAGCCCGAAGGAGATGGTGACGGCGTCGAAGACACCGTCCGCGAAGGGCAGCTTCGTCGCGTCGCCGGCGGTCAGCGGCAGCCACGGGTTGCGCTTCTTGCCCTCGCGCAGCATGCCGGTGGAGAAGTCGCACGGCACGACGTACGCGCCGTCGGCGGCGAAGGGGAGCGAGGACGTGCCCGTGCCGGCCGCGAGGTCCAGGACCTTCTCACCGGGGCGGGCGGCGACGGCCTGCGCCACGGCCTTGCGCCACAGACGGGCCTGGCCGAGCGAGATCACATCGTTGGTCAGGTCGTACTTCGCCGCCACGTCGTCGAACATCGCGGCGACTTCATGCGGCTGCTTGTCCAGGGATGCTCGGGTCACGACCCCATTGTTCACCACGGGCCCGCGGGGCCTTCGACGGGGACTGGACGGGGACGGCTCGCCCGGGAAGGACCGGCCCCTCCCGCGGTGCGGACTGCGCCCGCTCCTGTGGGCCCCCGCCCCCAAGGCCTGCCGGTCCCCCACCCGTCGCCCCCTCGGCAACAAGGCTTGACCACCGGCAGTGCGCGTCCCTCATGGCCCGTCTGTCGACAAGGCCCTCCATGTCGCACCGCGGGACGGACCGTAGCGGCCGTCCCCGCGCCACTCATCCTGCCGGGTGACGGCGGACGGACGGCGTCCGTTGACACCGCCCTGACGTGCGGCGGACGCCTCTTGACGGTTCGCTGACGGGAGCCCGGTCAGCGGCGCCGGTACACCAGCCGCCCCGCGAGCACCGTGGCGACGCACGTGCCCGCTCCCGCCTCCGCCAGCGCCGCCTCGTCCGGTACGTCGAAGGCGGCGAAGTCGGCGCGACCGCCGACGACGAGAGGGCCCGCGACGGCGTCCGCGAGGCTGTACGCGTTGCGGAAGGGGTCGAGGTCCGGCTCGTCGAGGAGGATGCCGGGTGCGCCCAGGACCGAGACAGATGTCAGGCCCGACCGTGCGACCGCCGTCGACACCACCGGGTCGGAGCCGATCGCCACCGCCGTCGTGCCGTGGCGCAGCATCTGCTGCAGGCCGCGGCGGACGCTGCCCGCCCACCGCGTGTCGGTCATGTCGAGCGCCTCGAACCGCTCCCCCGTCAGCGGCCGGTCGCCCAGCTCGTCGTACTCACGGGGGTCGGGGTGGTAGGCACGCTTCAGCAGGTACGTACCGTGCCACTGCCGCAGCCCCGGCGTGATCACTCCCGGCCACCGCCGCACCCGCGCCCGCGGGAACGCCGCCGCGAGCTCCTCGTACGGACCGAGCGCCGCGACGGTGCCGCCGTCGACGAACACCGCCCCGCCCGGCACGGGGTCCGCGCCGGGGACGGCGATCAGCAGGTCGGCCGCGTGAAGCGTCAGCAACCCGTCAGCTCGCCTGGACGATCTTCAGCTCGGGGTGGGCCGTGCCGCCCTCGATCGCCGTGGAGGACAGGTGCGAGACGACGCGGTCGTCGACCGGGTCGTTCGCCGGGTCGTCGTGCACGAGCAGGTGCTCGTACGTGGTGGCGCGCTGCGCCGGGACGCGGCCCGCCTTGCGGATGAGGTCGATGATCTCCATGCGGTTGGAGCGGTGCTTGGCACCGGCGGAGGAGACCACGTTCTCCTCCAGCATGATCGAGCCCAGGTCGTCGGCGCCGTAGTGCAGGGAGAGCTGGCCGACCTCCTTGCCGGTGGTCAGCCACGAGCCCTGGATGTGGGCGACGTTGTCGAGGAAGAGCCGCGCGATGGCGATCATCCGCAGGTACTCGAAGATCGTGGCCTGCGTCCGGCCCTTCAGCACGTTGTTCTGCGGCTGGTAGGTGTACGGGATGAAGGCGCGGAAGCCGCCCGTACGGTCCTGCACGTCACGGATCATCCGGATGTGCTCGATCCGCTCGGCGTTGGTCTCGCCGGTGCCCATCAGCATGGTGGAGGTCGACTCGACGCCCAGGTTGTGGGCGAGCTCCATGATCTCCAGCCAACGCTCGCCGGACTCCTTCAGCGGCGCGATGGCCTTGCGCGGCCGCGCGGGCAGCAGCTCGGCGCCGGCGCCCGCGAAGGAGTCGAGGCCCGCGGCGTGGATGCGGCGGATGGCCTCCTCGGCGCTGACGCCCGAGATGCGCGACATGTGCTCGATCTCGGAGGCGCCGAGGGAGTGGATGACGAGCTGCGGGAACGCCTTCTTGATCGCCGAGAAGTGCTCCTCGTAGTACTCCACGCCGTAGTCGGGGTGGTGGCCGCCCTGGAACATGATCTGCGTGCCTCCCAGCTCCACGGTCTCCGCGCAGCGGCGCAGGATGTCGTCGAGGGGGCGCGTCCAGACCTTGTCGCTCTTCGGCGGGGCGTAGAAGGCGCAGAACTTGCACGCGGTGACGCACGAGTTCGTGTAGTTGATGTTCCGCTCGATGATGTACGTCGCGATGTGCTCGGTGCCCGCGTAGCGCTTGCGGCGCACGGCGTCGGCGGCCGCGCCCAGCGCGTGCAGCGGCGCGGAGCGGTAGAGCTCGAGCGCCTCCTCCGGGGTGATCCGGCCGCCTGCTGCGGCGCGGTCGAGGACGGACTGGAGGTCGGCGTTCTCGGTCACCGGGCGTCCCTTCGGAGGGGGTATGCAAATACCGGGCCAGACTACGCGAAGGGCCTTGGCGGGCTTGAGACCGGGCCGGTTCAGCCACCGGTTCTGGTGAGCGTCGCGGTGGGGCGGCCGCCGCGGGGGTCGTCGGAGGTGAACGCCAGCTTGCCGTCCGCGGCGAGGCTGTACGTCACGGTCGCCTTCTCCCCCGTGCACAGGGCCGTCTTCTCCCCGTCGGTGACCTCCTCCAGCGTGATCTTCCCGCCGGCGACGGACGTGAGCTTCGCCTTGCTGCGGCACTCCAGGACGCCGAGCACGGAATAGCTCGTCCGCACGACGTAGGCGCCCGGGCCGCCGGCGGTGACGGTGCTGGTCATGGTGCCGTTGGGGGTGCCGTCGGACTGGATGACGGAGCCGGTCCAGGTGCCGATGAACTCCTTCGGGAGGGTGCCGGTCGGCGGCTGCGGGGCGGTGGCCGCTGGGGGGCGCGCCGTCTTGCCGCCGTCGCCGCCGGGCAGGAGGTCGAAGACGAACAGTGCGGTGGTGGCTGCGGCCAGGGCGCCGGTGATGGTCAGTACGAGGGTGCAGCTGAGGCGGCGCTTGGTGCCGGCGGTAGCCGTGGCGGTGACGGTGGGGGCCTGGGCCAGATCGTGCCCCTGCCCCGCCCTTTCACCGTTTCTTGTCCTCAATCGCCGGACGGGCTGCAAAGGCAGCCATTCTCATCATACGGACAACAGTGGACTGGCCGAAGAGCGCCGTGCCACGCTTCCCCCATGTCCCGTGCTGGAATCGCCTTGGTGAGTCGGCGTCA